>JAJTFQ010000181.1 GCA_021299955.1 Chitinophagaceae bacterium | reverse complement strand
TTGTTTTTTTAAAGGGAAAGATGTATCTTTGCAGTCCTTTGGCGGGGTAGCTCAGGCGGTTAGAGCGTTGGATTCATAACCCAAAGGTCATGGGTTCAACTCCCATCCCCGCTACGAAGGTCTCAAGTGAGACCTTTTTTTTATGTCCGGACTTACGGGCGAAGTTGCCCGTTCAGAATCGAATCGCATCCGATACATTGTCTGCGGAGATCGATACCGGCCCTGCGGACAGTGATTTCCAGTAATTCCCCACTTCTGTCAATTTTTTATCTGTGCCCGTGGCGGGAACCGTAGACGGAAAAAAATATGCATAACGCTCGACCCATGGGGTCTGGTTCATCCAATCCGTGGACAGCTTCATGAAATATCGATGCACGACCTCAGATCTCCGGTTGATGTTGGCATTGTATTCGGTCACCCACACGGGCAGATCAGGATAATTGAGGCGCACTTTTTGCATATAGCTCACAAATCGGTTGAACACGCGCTCCGCCGTCAGTGAGTCCGTGGCTGCATTGTTCGTCTGATTTCCCCAGTCATACCAGTGGACATTGATGAAATCGATCCTCAGTCGTTCCGACTGCGCCCTGGACATAAAGTTCGTGAGCCATTTTCCGGCACCAAACGCATTGTCCTGTTCTACCACCGGTGACCCCAGTCGCAGTCCCGACTTTTGCATCACCCTGTATCGCTGAATGGCTGTATCGATGACCGGAATGTTGGATTGTCCGTCATTGTCCGGCTCGTTGAATGACAACAGATGGTCGATATCCTTTCGATCCACCAGATATTGCACATTCGCATCTGTGCAGGATCCCTTTCCCCAGGTCATGGGAACGAATTGCTGACCGGTGAATGAGGCTTTGTTCAAACTCCATCCATAGTACCAGGGGGCAGCCAGTGCCTGAACGACCGTATCGTTGGTCGATCCGGCTCCTTTTTTGGGTGGTGGATTCAGGGCGATGCATCTGACGTAGGACACATTATTGCGCAGTCGCGACGGCAGATTCACCCTGACCGGGGCTTCCACGGCCACCAGGGTGATCGTTTCACCTGTTCCGTCTTCATTGGATGCCAGTACGGCCATGTATCCTTTGGGCAGATAGACCGACTGGATCTTGTCTTCGAACCCGGCCGGAAGCATTGTGAATCTGCCGGTTACGCCACGGTACGCGGTGTAGGCCGTGTCGGGATATAATTCTGCCCAGGGGGATGCCGCTTTTTCGGCTTGCGATATCACCATCCGTTGGCCGGTATAATTGCCCTGTGCGGGCGGAGGAGCCGGTGTCGGAACATTGCCGCCGGGATTGTTTGCCGCGTCTGTTTTCTTGCATCCCATCAGCAGTCCGAGCAGGATGGCTCCTCCCTCGAGCAGGTTTCGAAGATCCATTATTCACAAATTAGGTCAGGAAATCAAGCATCGTGAATATACATCATTGCCGACAATTGGCCTTTGGCCAGGCTGTTCCTACTTGTCAGATAAGCCTTCGTGAACAGTCGGCAGGCCTTTCCGGCGTTGACCATCCCGGAGCGATGACCAGATGCCGGGCTCCATCGGTTCATGGCTACATGGCCTGTCAATACGGCCGAGGGAATAATGCTTCCGGATCCGCCGCAGATGATTAATGGTCTTCTGAGTGATGCGCCTCTGCGGAGAACCCGTATTTTCATCCATCAATTTTAAATCCAGCTACATAATTTCCTGCCATGAGGACTTCTCTGCTCTTATTCATCCTATTTGCATCTTCCTTCATCCGTACATCGGGCCAGGGCGTTGACCGCCGTCTGGAAGCTGATCTCCGCGAGCTCATCACCGGCTTCAAAGGCGAGGTTGGGATCTATGTCAAGAGCCTGCGTACCGGTAAGACCGTGGAGATCAATGCCGATACGACCTTCCCCACGGCGAGCATCGTGAAGGTGCCGTTGCTGATGGGGGTGATGGACCGGATCGGACGGGGGAGCCTCAAGTACCACGATACGCTGACATGGCTGGATACGATCCGCTACGATCCCGGGGAAGACATCATTCCATATCTAAAAGTGGGGACGCGGATCGAGCTCAGCAAGGTCATGATGCTGATGATGACCATTTCTGATAATAATGCGAGTCTGTGGCTGCAGGCCATTGCCGGTGGCGGCTCAGCGGTGAATGCCATGCTGGATCGATATGGGTATCAGCAGACGCGGGTGAATAGCAGGACAGCCGGAAGGGAATCCTGGCGCGGGGTTTTTGGTTGGGGGCAGACGACGCCGAGGGAGATGGCTTCCATCTTCGAGGATATCGTCCGGCGGAGGATCTTTGATACGGCAACTTGCGATCGAATGCTTCGCATCATGGGGCGGCAGTATTGGGATGAAGAGGCGCTTTCAGCCATACCACCGGAAGTGTTCGTGGCTTCCAAGAACGGTGCCGTGAATGCGAGCCGAAGCGAAGTGTTGTACGTGAATGGCCCTGAGCCATATATTCTGTCGATCTTTACCCGTAATAATGAGGATCGATCATGGGGACCGGAGAACGAAGCCTGGGAGATGACGAGGAAGATCTCCGGGGCGGTTTGGGCCCATCATCAGGGTCGGAAAGCCCGGCGCGATCGTGTTCGTTGAGGGTATGGTCATTGTAACACTGGTAGAGGCTCGATTGCCGGCCTTATGCTGCCAGGAACGGGCATGTGTTGCGCTTCTTGTTCACTGAAAAATAAATGCCGGCGTATGGATGACGCCGGCATTTGATATAGTAAGGTCGATCATTTATCTCCGACGTCCACCGCCGCCGGGTCTGCGATCGCCCATTTGCTGCCGCATTTTTTCCCGTTCTGCCTGTAACTTTTCGTATTGTTCCGGCGTGAGGATCTTTTTCATGGAAGCTTCCCTGGCCTGGTTCCAGCTGCGCATTGAATCCATTGGCGGCCTGCCCCCGGATGCAGCGGCGGCTTCACGTGCTTCTGCCATACGTTTGGCGAAACTGAGATTGAGGTCGTAGACGGATCTTTCTTGTTCTGCGCTGAGGTTCAATTGTTCCTTCAGTCGTTGGGTCTGGTTCTTGGCCATGTCTTCCGGATTCCTTTCCCGGGCCGGTCGTTGTCCGTTGCCCTGGGCCCGGAGGCTGACGTTACCAGCGAGGATGCCGCCGATCAGGGCGACTGCGATGATGAGTGATGATTTTTTCATGCTACATGCTTTTAAGTTCTGACCCTGTGAATACCGGGAGGTTTAATCTCCTCCCGGCAATCAGATTCAGGGTTGAGGCGATCAGCGTTGACGGAAGCCGATGGTTGGTTTGACCTCCTTCGGTTTCAGGAATTCTTGTTCCGCGAGGGTTTTGAGGGATGCGGGATCCATGCGGCCGTCTTCGAAGAGGATCTGATGGATCTCCCATCGTTTTTTTAGGTTTTCGATCTGCGCAGGGCTCAGGTCCAGTTCCAGGGACAGGCCGATGGCTTCGGCCTCGGTGAGGGTGGGGAAATACCGGGTCCAGAGGGCCTTTTTAACATCATCTCCGGCCTTGGTGAAGCGGAGCTTGTAGGTGAATCTGCGTTCGAAGGCATCATCGAGATGCACTGCCAGGTTTGTGGTGGCGATGAAGATGCCCTGAAATCCTTCCATCTCTTCGAGCAGGATATTCTGCATCGAATTGTTCATCTGGTCGACCGAATTGTTCACGGCGATCCGCTTTCCGAGGATGGCGTCCGCCTCATTGAACAGCAGGATGGGCATTGGGCCGCCGCCCATGGACAGTTTACGATACTGTTCGAAGATGGACCTGACACCCTTTTCCGATTCTCCCACATATTTATTCCGGATGCCTGCGATGTTCACACGATAGATGTCGCGGCCGGTCTCCGCCGCGAGCTGGAGCACGGTTTCCGTTTTACCTGAACCGGGCACGCCGTGAAAGATGGCGAGGATACCTGCGTTCATACCCTGGCTGACCAGTTTTTCCTGCACCTGCGGCAGACGTTCGGGCGCGAGCAACCGAAACATGGAGTCTACCTGGCCGGAGAGTACCGTGTCGAAGAGAAGTTGTTTCCTGTGGATGTTCTTATGCGACAACCGCTCCAGCATCGAGGCCTCCCTGGCATTTTCCGATCGGATGCGCAACTCAAATTCAGGGAGTTTCGACTCGGCCGAAGGGCCGAGGTTGAGTTCGATCATGCGACCTCCCAGATGGGTTTCTACCGTGATCAGTCCTGACGTGACCATCGGCAGCGTACCTGCGATGACGTCGCGGTGAAAGTTGAATCGCTCTCTGGGGTGGGGGAGGATTGCCTTGTCGACATCATCGAGGTCGATGTCCACCTCTCCCTGCAGTCGCTTGTACATCACATAGTACAGGCAGCAGCGTTCGGGATCCGACAGGGGCAGCCCCATCATCCAGGAGACGAATGGCATCTTTCGGTGCTTTCGGTGCAGCGACCTCATCTCATCGAAGAGTTCGGCATGGTGCCAGCGCAGTGCCTTGTAGTATTCGACGAGTTGGAACATCTTCTGGATCAGGTCCGCTGCATGCTCAATGGCTTTGGTTTTGAGCAGCGACCTGGTTTCATGGAAAACAGCTTCGAGTAGATTGGGGGTGGCCTCAAATCCCTGGGTCAGACTGCTGCGACCGCGGTTCTTTGGTTTCATGAGACCAATGCGACTCAGGCTCCTGAGGAAGGATTCTATCCGTTTGAGACCTCCGAGGGGCAGTTTCAAGGCTTGTCTGATGCCTTCGGG
>JAJTFQ010000180.1 GCA_021299955.1 Chitinophagaceae bacterium | reverse complement strand
GGTAGAATTATTGATCCGACCGTTTCCCTGCATGGTGAGCAAACCGTTGCCATCGGTCTTTTCGATCGTTTTACCCGAGGCGAGGCGGATGCTCCAGTCATTACCAAGTCCCTGGAAAAAGAGGTTGCCGGTGGCCGTGCTGGTGATGTTACCATTCAGTTGAACATCCCCGCCCATCACGGAGATCCCGCCAGCCAGGGTGATATCGTCATTCAATGTGATGGCACCAGTATTGGTCAGGCTCCCGATCGTCAGGTTGCTGCCTGCGGTGGTTGAACTGATGGCGGCACTCAGTGTGACGGCGAAGGTGGTGGTATTGCCCACAATGGTGAGTGATCCGCTGGTTAGTGCGGTATTGATCTCCGATACGTTTACGGTGGAATTTGCCGTGACCGTGAGGGTACCGCCCGTCCGGGACCAGCCCGAGCCGGAACTGGCGGTCGAAGAGATCGTCAATGTCTGACCGGTCGCGGTGGCAGTGATACAAACAGCTGCGAACAACATGACAACCGATCTGCTCAGGGATGAAAAAAGCTTGCTCATATTGATGTGTATGTTATCTGATTGTGGATGTCGAAGTACGATCAGCCCCGTGCGGTGCGCGCGCCCTTAAAACAAACGCCAATATTAACCGCGGTTGCCTGCCAGTGGTAGTCAATGGTCTATCCTTTTGTCGTAATTCGGAGAATCGCGACAAACAGGATGTTTTTGACGTTTTACGACAATGAATTGAGACAAGAGGATTTCACCGCAAACGGGCAAAGGCGCTAAGGCAAGTGCTCTTCATTCAAAACTTCTCCGCTTTTATGTAGTGCATCGAGATACTCGCTGGGCAACTTACCCGTCACTTCCCGGAACGCACTGATGAAGGAACTTCTGCTGGAGAATCCGGATTCCAGACCGATCGCTTCGAGGGTTTTATCGTGGGTCTGCCCCTCATCTATCAGCCGGCGGGCGTGACCTATCCGATATTGTGCCCGGATCTGGGTGAATTTTTTCTGCAGGATCTGATTGAAGCAATAATAGAGATGATGCTTGGGAACATCCATCAATCTGGCCAGATCGTCGAGGGAGAATTCCGGATCCAGATAAGGTTGCTGTGCGGTCAATACTTCATTGATCCGGAACGCGAGGGCCTGGAATCGGTCCTTCCCTTCGAAAGCGTCTGCCGGCATATCGTCAGTTTCCGGTTTTGCCGGACTTGATGTAGAAGCACTGCCTGGCATTTCCCCCTGATACGGATGTTCCCGCCACCGTGGAATACCATACAGCACCTCCGGATGCAGCTGGATGATGATGGGGATGCTTAAGATCCCAATCAATGCCATGATCATCAACGGGCTGCTGAGGATATAGCCGGTGGTGAGGTCGCGTTGGGTCAGAAAAATGACCTGTAATGCGAAAAAAGACAATTCGGCCACCAGGCAGACCGTCAGCAGATGCGTCAGAAAACGAATGACCGTGCCTGCAGCCTTGGGTGGGATCTGCCGGAGTTGCGGGCGACTGGCCTGGAACCGGCGCACCATCCAGAGACAAGATCCAGTGTAACCGATCATGGAGAGCAGGCGCAGGGTCAGGGCAATGGTCGGAGGCGGATAAAAAAAGTGGCTGAAATCATGCAAACGGTTGGGGTCCCTGATCATCTCCCCGGCCATCCAAAGTTTGGTCGCCCAGGGTACCATGAAAAAGGAGATCCGAAAAACCAGGTCAAGCCCGGCAGGGATAAAATGCAGCCCGTCGATCCGGCGAAGCCGGTGGTTATCTGTCAACACCCCCCGGACATAAAAAAGCAACAGCGGGCCCATCAATAGATGTATGGGCGTAAAATGCCCGAAAGTGAGGGCGAGCCCAAAAACAGACTGCCCATATATAAAAAAAAAGTAATTGATAAAGACGACCGCGATGGCGGCGATCGCTCCCGAAAGATAAAGGGAATGGGGCTGGATCCGCCAGTTGTGCCAGAGGTGGATCAGGGCCAGGACGATGAAGATGCCAGCGATGACGATTGCCATACAACGAACATACTCGCGATGCATCGAAAGGATCAGAAATAGTGTATCCATTTCTTACCGACGATTTGGCTATTTTTTACAGAGCGTAAACTATGTCCAACATGAGATAAACTTTGTCAAAAAACTTCGAAAAGTCTAAAAAATGTCTACTTTGGCACCACTTCCATGATCGATCGTCACTTTACCCTGCGATGTTTCAGGTACTTCCTGAGTCTGGTTGCCTGCCTCTCTGTAGAGCAGATAATGGGGCAGTCGATGCGTGACACTTCCCTGCTTTCGCTCATTTCGAGGCCGTTTTTCTACAATGTGGTCAAAGACAGAAAAGGGGATATTTATGCGGGCACGACCGATGGGGTGTACAGCATGGTGGAGACCAAGCCGATGAAGATGGATGGTCGCAGGGGCTATCTCCGGATCGATGAAGACGGAGGCATCGCCATCGATTCGAACGGAGTGAAATTTCACAAGCAGACGGGGATGACCCACCTCCTGCCCTTCCCGGAAGAACAACAGAACGAGTACCATGCCGGCCAGGATGAGTATTTCTACATTACGTCCGGAGGGCGCATGCATGTTTACGAAATCAGACCCTACGGGTATAGGTTCCGAAACCACAGCATCCGAACGATCTCCAAACATTTCACCGGGACATATTCTGGGATCTATTACAAGGACAAGTTGTTGAAGTCTCGTGTCTCCTCGTTCACGGACGGGTATATCCGGGAGTTGAACGGCAAGGTGTTCATGTGCACGCATGGACTCGATGTGTTCTCTTTAAAGGAATTTGAATCAGGGACTTCTGATTTGAACGCACTGCCTGTCGGCAGAGGATTCAATTTCGCACCCTGCCGGGATATTCGGTCCATCTACCGTGGCCGTCAATACCTTGTGGCCAGCGGGAACCGGCTGATCATCATGGACAGCAGTCTGCAAAAGGCCTCAGTCATCTTCACCGGTACCAACGATGCAGAGATCGTGCTGATGAACGAGGACCCCACCTATCATACCATCCCCTTCAGTCAGGGCAATCATTTGTATATCTATGACGCAATGGTGGGGAAAGTCGTCCATGGGATCAACGCTGCACAGCCGATTATGGACGGGTATATCACGGATCGTCAGACGTTCCTGCTGACGGCAGATGCCCTGTTGCGAAATCGTGCCAAAAAAGATGAATGGTTGGCGCAAGGGATCGAGCGGGCACATACACTTAAGGCCATCAATGAAACAGAATTTGTGATTGCGACGGACGTGGGGCTTTTCCTCTTCAATGTCCAGGAGGACCGGCTGTCGATCTTGATCCCGCGGGTGGAGTTCAATCGCCGGGCCCTGCACATTGAAGACAACAAGCTCTATGCCGGGAGCATCAACGGTTTGTACATCCTCGATCTCGCGAATCTGGATAAAATCGTGGCATTCAACGAGCGGCAGTTCAAAACCGGCGAGGGCTCTTCCATACCCATCTGGCTGATCGGCCTGTTCATACTGCTGACGGCAGGACTGCTGTTGCTCAATCGTCGATATCGTCGTCGCATACGCCTGATGGAAACGGCGCTGGAACAAGTGACACCTCCGGAGACGGCCCCGCGCATCAGCCGGGAAGAGATCGAGGCCTTTATTACTTCAAATCTGGCCAATGCATCCCTCAAGACGATCCTTGATCATTTCAAGACCAGCAATTCCACGGTTTATTCGGTGCTCGAGCCACAGAAACCAGGTGGATTGATCCAGGAGCTTCGGCAGGAGAAAGTGAAGACGATGCGTGCCGAGGGCAAGGGATTGTCGGAGATCGCGGAGGCTACGGGACTGAGCGAATCGTACATTAGGAAGATCTGGAAGAAAGTCTGACCGCGAGGGAGCGAAGGCGCTAAGTCCCCTGTCTTTTCTTCGTTCCTTGGCGGTAAAGCCTACGCCCGCCGAAAGCAGCGCCTGCCGCCAGCAGCAGCGAGAGTCCGCCGTCAAGCGGAACGTCTCCCATTGACGGGCCTTCGGCTGCCAGTTCTTCCTCCTGAGCGAGTACCGGCAAAGAGGCGATCATCAGTATGCAGAGTATGCGTAAGATCTTTTTCATGTATTAGATTTCAGAGAGCTGCCTGCTCAATTTTTTAGGATACGCACCTGCTGTGTCTCCCCGTTGTCCATCACCACCTGTACAATATATGCCCCGGTATTTCGCATACCCGGCACCGTGAGTCGGTGCTGCAGACCACCCGATGCGGAGAAACTGCCCTGGCCTGTTTCACGGCCGGCGGCGTCCACCACCCTCCAGCGTTTAGCCATGGCCGTAGGGTGCGATATCAGCAGGTCGATGACAGGGGCCGTCACCGGGTTGCCCAGCGCTTTCACCTCAAAGGCCGGCGACTGCCCGTCGGCGCTCAGTTTCACGTGGTTGATCGCCAGCAGGAACCGACCTTCGGATCTCAATTCATCCAACGTGAAGTTGTGTGCCAGCTGTCCGCCCTTCATCAAGAGGGTTTTACCTTCCTTCGTATCGATGAGCGCCACGGAGTTCAGCGGATTCCACTTACCCTCCGTTTGAAGACTCAAACTGGTGGAACCTTTTACCTGCGCGGTTACGATCAACGGAAAATATCTTTTCTCAGTTCCTGTTTCCAAGATCGGACGATCGAACTGCATCGCATAGCCCTTGCCATTATATAGCCCTTGCCATTATCCATGCCCACGGCAAGTCCTGTTCCTGCGGTGCGTCCCATGGATTCAGCATCGTATTGGGGATCGAAGCCGGCGGAAGCATCCGAACGGGACAGGTCGACATAAACCTCATCACCGGCAATATCAGTAGCACCTTTGGCTGTGACCCGTATGCCAGAAAGCGTCAGTCCGCCCGGTGTTCTTTCGCCCGGCTGGATATTGAGGCGGGGTGCGCGGGTGAAATGGGTAAATGCAGTGGCGGTTCCTGTCTTGGCAGACTGCTGGATGGTCAGCACGGGACTGGGACCGGTCGCCTGTACAAAGAAGCCCGCTCCTGATTCGATATAACGGTCTGCGCTATTCGTGCCAGCTAAACCATCGTGCGTGGTCCATCGCGTATCTTGCGGATCATAGCGGTAGATCACCGCGATGTTCGTTTTGACGATGCCCGGACTCATCCAATCGATCGTGGAGGCATAAGGATTGGCCACCAGATTCCAGCCTTTATTACTGTTTGCTGTTGTGTAATTAACAGGAAGGGATACGGGATTCCCGTCTTCCAACAAGGTGCCGGATGACAGAATGGTCAGGCTGTCGGACATAGTACCTGAGGAAGCCGTACCGCTTGAGCCATAGAGCCAGGCGGCTACGCCGGACTTCGCCGTGATGGACTCCGTTCCGGCGGTGAAGGAGTTGTATCCGGAGTTTCGGGAGCCCCCGGTACCGTAGGTACCGTTGTCTGCTGACTCATTGAAATACATCATGGATCTGGTCGACGCAGTGAAGTCAATGCCGATGCCGGAGATGGTATTTAACACCGTCGCAGAACTGTAAGGGAAGCCCAGCAGACGCCATTGCTTTTTCCGGTTATTTACATCGATATATCGTTCGACTTGAACCGTGCCGGTCAGCGTTCCCGCGGTGGTATGTTCAAGTATCCGGGCGGT
>JAJTFQ010000179.1 GCA_021299955.1 Chitinophagaceae bacterium | reverse complement strand
GTCGGTTCGAATTCAAAAAGAGTCGAAACCTGAGCATGAGCCTCGTCGACTATCAGCTCAGCGAAGTCCGTTCTACGGAAACGACCCTGGGCATTCGCTACCGGAAGCGTGGATTTCCGCTTCCCTTTACGATCCGTATCGGCAAAAAGGAGCCGGCCAAGAAACTGGACAATGACATCACCTTTACCCTTGATTTCAGCATCCGGGATGATGTGAATTCCAACAGCAGACTGGACCAGTCCAATGCCTTTGCCACCGGAGGACAGAAGGTCATGTCGATCCGTCCGACGGTCGACTACGTCCTCAGCAACCGGATCAACATCCAGCTGTACTTCGATCAGCGGCGGGTGAATCCCTACATTTCCAGTTCTGCGCCCCTGGTGAATACGCGGGCGGGTGTGCAGGTGCGGGTGAGTCTCGCCCAGCAGTAAGGACCGTTCGGACCAACCCGGACGTGGGCTCCAATCCGTCCGGTCGGTTATTTTCTATGCAGGTAGAATGAGTTGGCCTGGGCTGTGCAGGTCACCACCAGGTCATTGATGCAGACATGTGCGGGTAATCCTGCACAATAATGTACGATGTCGGCAATGTTTTCCGCCACGAGTGGCTCATAGCCGGCATATACGGAAGCGGCCATCGCATCATCGCCCTTGAATCGCACATTGGAGAATTCGGTGTCGGCGGCACCCGGATGTATGGCTGTAACACGAATTCCTTTGGATAACAGATCTATCCGCATCGCTTTGCTGATGGCGTCCACGGCGTGCTTGGATGCGCAGTATCCATTGCCTTTCTCATAGACTTCCTTTCCGGCGATGGATCCCATGTTGAAAATATGGGCTCCGGAGGCATTCAGCAGGGGCAACGTGGCTTTTGTGACATACATCAATCCCTTGAGATTGGTGTCGATCATGGTTTCCCAGTCATCGAGGCTGGCCACATCGAAATGATCGCGTCCAAGCGCGAGTCCGGCGTTGTTCACGAGGATGTCCAGCGGGCGCCATGCTTCAGGAATTCCTTCAATGTGCTCAAACACTGCGTTCCGATCCATTACGTCAAAGGTCAGCGGCAGTACCCGGACGCCATATTTAACAGTGAGCAGTTCTGCCAGTTCAAGGAGTCGCGGTTCCCGCCGGCCGGTGATGATGAGGTCGTCTCCTGAAGCCGCAAACTTTTCAGCGATGGCTCTGCCGAATCCGGAGGTTGCCCCTGTTACGAGTATCTTTCTGTTCATGATTTTTCGGTTATGCATGCCCGTTATGCAGTCATTTGTAGCCGGGCCCAATGATCATTTGATGAGTGTCACTGTACCTTTCCGGTAGATGATCCGGCCAAGGTAGTCCTTGCCCCGCACCTGCCACACGAAGGTGTCGCTTCCCTGTTCTCTGTTCTTCAGTCTTCCATCCCACCCTTTTCCGATCCGGTCCGTGGCGAAAACTTCCTGTCCCCAGCGATTGTAGACACGGAAGAATTCCAGTGACTCGATCCCCACCGGGATCGGCGTGAGCAGGTCGTTCAGTCCGTCACTGTTGGGGGTAAAGGCGGTGGGCACGAAGATGTCCGGTTCCGTCTTGAAGACCCTGACATTGAGTGTGTCATAGGCGAAGCAGCCATTACGGGTGGTGACTTTTAGGATGAACCGAAGGGGTTGACCGACAACCACTGTAGTGTCGCGGCCCGCGTAGGCGGGTACAGGCGGGAGTACATTTACCCTCACCGTGTCGAAGGATGGTTTCGGACATCCTTTGTTGTCGCGGACGGCGACCCGGTAAGTGGTACTTCGTTGTGGTCGGGCGACAGGGTTGGAGATAAAGGCGGATGACAGTCCTGCCGAGGGGGTCCAACGGTAGTCCATGCCACCGGTGGCCAATAGCCTGGCGCTGTCACCATAGCAAAGCTCCACCGTTGGAGAAATGGAAATAGTGGGATATGGGACAGTGGTGACACGTATGGCATCCGTAGCGGCGCAGGTTCCGATGCTGGCATTGACCTGGTAAATGGTTGTCTGGTTGGGTCTGGCCACCGGATTTTTCAGGTTGGCAGCATTCAGGGTCGTTGCAGGCGACCATTGATAGGAGAGACCGTCACTTTGGGGGGTCAATGTAAGGGAATCACCCAGGCAGATGGTGGTATCCCTGCCTGCGTCCAGCGTCACGAATTGGCGGACATCCAGGAAAACTGAATCCCGCGCCACGCAGCCCGGTGCCGTTGTTAGGGTGACATAATACCGGGTCGGTGAGCCGGGATAGGCCCTTGGTGTAGGGCTATTCGGGTTGTCGAGGCCTGCTGCCGGAGTCCAGCGGACCGTTCCGATGCCTATGGCGGAAAGTTGCATGGTGTCAGCCACGCACATGAGTGTATCATTCGTCACGATCAGAGATGGCTGGTCTGAGACAATGATCGTTTTATCGATGGTATCCCGACATCCCTTGCTGGTGGCGACGATCAGCTGGGTCTGAAAAGTGCCGTTCGTCGGATAAGTGTAATTCGGGGATGGTAATGCAGATGTGTCCGGGTTGATGTCAGGGTGACCGAATGACCAGCGCCAGTAGTTGACGGTCCCGAAGGTGGCTTTGCTGGTATCGCGGAAACTAAAGGGGATATTCCGGCATGTTTGCATGACATCGAATCCGGCGTTGAATTTCGGGAACACCCTGGCTACTGCGTATGCGGTGTCCGTACAATCCTCATTCCGGTTGGTGATCAGGCGGATCTGGTATGTGCCGGTGTCCGGAAAGGTGATGGTGGGTCTTGCCTGGTTGGAGGTGTCATCGGTCCGCCCCGGGATGTTGAAGTCCCAGAAATAGCTTCGGATCAGGGGACTGTTATTTCGGTTCTGAAAGGTTATGGTGAAGTCGTCGCAGTTGATGTATTCCGGTTGAAGATCGGCTGCGGCGATGGAGCAGGGGGCCACTTTAATGTGCAGGTCTTTGCGATGTCTGTTGATCAGTACCCCGTTTCGGTATTCAAGTACGGCGACGGTCACCACATAGATCCCTGCCAGTGGTGCGGTGCCGGTCATCAGGCCGGTGAACTGATTCAGCCGAACGCTTGTACCCATCGGCTGGTCGGAGGTGAATCCGAAGCTGTAGTTCAGGCTGTTGTAGGGCGGCGGTCCTGCCATGGGCGGCTGCGGGCTGCCGGTCTGTGGAAAATTGTAAGCCTGATCGTAAACATAGACCAGCGAGTCTCCATCCGGATCTGTGGCTCCGAAATCATACAAGAAGGGATTGTCCTGACAGATCAGCACGGTATCCGATCCTCTGAAAATGGGACTTGTATTCCGGGGGGCTGAAGCGAGCAGGGATGTACCGGGGATGGTGGCCGTGTAGGTTGCACCTGCATTGTTCGAATTCATCACGTTGGTGATGTTCTCTATGCGGCAGCATCGCTGATAGGAAACCGTGTAGCCGCTGGCGGAGAAGGGGAGTTCCACTTCCACGTAATAGAGAAGTGTGATGCGATAGCGCCCTGATCCCGACTGAGAGCCGCTGCCGAGATATTCGTAACTCATTTCGCCACCGGCAATATGCCTGGCCTCCGATGTATGCATCAGGCCAAGGAAAAGCAATGACAGCAGGAGTCGAATCGTTTTCAAGTCAGGGTTTGTTTGTGCCCAGTATGAAGGCCTTCAGTATCTCGCCTGACCGTTCAGGATCCTCCCGCATGCCCATGTGCGCTACTGATTCGAGGATATGAACATGCCCGTACTGCAAAAGGTTCGTCTGTGGCAGTGTCTCGTTCAAATCTACGGTTTTATCGAGAGCTCCCAAGACCATCAGGACAGGTCTGTTAAAATCAGCAAGTACCCGGGTGCGATCGGGACGAGACATCATCGCGCTGTAATAGCCTGAGAGGGCCTCCGGGGTTGCCCAGGAGCATGTATCTGTGATGTGTTCGTGTACAATGTCTGCCGACGACACCCGGAATGTATCAGTATAAAGACCCGGTATCACTTCCTTCAGAAAGTCTGCTGCACCATGCTCCTGCATGAATCGGATGCCTTTGCTGCGCAGCGCTTTCCGTTGTTCACTATCTGCCAGGGCCGTAGCGTGAAAAAGTCCGAAGCCGTCTAGCCGGTTCGGGTAAAGTGCTGCGAATGCCAAGGCAATGTATCCACCCATGCTATGGCCGATGATGGTGCAGGATGTATGGCCCTCAGCTTCCAGCAGTGCGCCGAGAAGCGCTGCATATGCATCCATTGTTTCTAAGGACGCACTTTTAGCGGGCAGACTGGATCCGCTTCCCGGCAGATCCGGAACGATCACCCGGCAGACCTGGGCAAGAAGCGGGATCTGCTCTTTCCAAATGGTACCGGATTCGCCGAAACCATGCAGCAGGATGAGCGGCCGGCCCTCACCCTCCACTCGATAGTGCATCAGGCCTCCCGGATATGGTATGCTCCTGTTCATGTGCTGGCATTGGATGTCCTGGCGTGTCGAAATCCTGCGTACCCCATCCAGATGATGATGGGTACGAGGGAGATGTTCAGCGATTGCGTCAGCACCGGCCATCCGACGACCAGGATCACAGATACCCATGCCACGCCCTTGAAGTAGGCCCTGACCCAACGTTTGCCTGACCCGGCGAGGAAAGCAGCCGGGAGGTGGGATGGCAGGGCCCATAGCAGGTTCATGTTATCCTTGCAGATCTGATGGTCTGTCGCCGTCCACATCAAGACAAGCAGCACCCCGAGCAGGCCGGTGAGAAAGAACAACAGGAAGTCTGCTACCCGGGTGATCTTCACGAGGGCCGGGCGGCTGCTGGCGGAAATCCAGATCATCAGTCCGGCGAGCAGTCCGAGCACAATAAGGCTCATTGGAGGCATGGAAGTCGGAATCGGCTGAAACTGACGGGGCAGGATCATAACTTTTTCCATGACCAGCGGGCTTCCTTTCACGGTGGTGCCGTCGATTCCCTTTTCAAGATAGTCTGGCAGGAACATGGCTTCGTTGTCGGTCATGATCCGGTCCAGCCGCTGTCCGAGCAGGATGTCGATGCCGAGTTTCGACCAATCCTTACCATTACCGTCGAGGTATGCGTACAAATGTTCTCGGAAGGTCTGTCCTTCGGGTCTCGGAACGCACACCTGCCGCCCCTCTTCCGGCAGCGCGGTGAGGATCAGATCACGCAGTCGGGTGGTGCAGTTGTCAAAGAGGAAATCATATTTATAGGACCTGTTTTCGGGTCTGACCTTGTTGAAAAGGTATTGTTGGAGGGTTAATTTCTTGTCTGCATGAATTCCCAGCACTTGTTCGGATATCTGTCGGCCTTCCAGCTGATACCCGTAGATGAAGTTTGGGAATGATTGTTGGTCGAGGTAGTATAGGAGTTTTCCCTGCACAAATTTCAGATAGAAATCCGGGTCGTAGAAGTCGAACACGCCGAAATTATATACGATATCGGTGCCAGCGGAGGAGTCAACGATGCGCAGTGCGCTGTGTCCGAATGTCGAATATAATTCTGTGCCCGGGCTGCAGGTGAGCAGGCTGATCCTAAGTCCCGAACTGTCGCGCTGTGCTACGGATCCCAGGGGCAGGATCAGTGCCGCGAACCAAATCATCAGGGAAAATCCGATCCGGTGGTGCATGTAGGGGGCTTACTTTGAGGTTGGGTTCCGAAAGGATCCTTATCTGCTGTAATTGGGAGCTTCCTTGGTGATGACCACATCGTGGGCATGGCTTTCTTTCATGCCGGCGTTGGTGATCTTCACGAATCGCGCCTGTTGCAGCTTGCTGATGTCCGGTGCGCCGCAGTAGCCCATACCTGAGCGGAGTCCGCCGACGAATTGCGCCACCACTTCGTTGAGGTATCCTTTGTAGGGCACACGTCCTTCGATGCCTTCAGGCACGAGTTTTTTGATGTCGGCCTCCACATCCTGAAAATACCTGTCGCTGCTGCCCTGTTGCATGGCGCCGATGGATCCCATCCCACGATATTGCTTGAATTTTCTGCCTTCGTAGATGATGGTCTCTCCCGGACTTTCCTCTACGCCGGCGAACACACTGCCCATCATCACAGCGGATGCGCCCGCAGCGAGTGCTTTTACGACGTCTCCGGTATAACGGATGCCGCCGTCTGCGATCAGTGGTACATCAAGTTTTTTCAGCGCATGTGCGGCTTCCATGATCGCGGTGATCTGGGGTACTCCGGCTCCGGCCACGATGCGGGTGGTACAGATAGAGCCTGGTCCGATGCCCACCTTGACTCCGTCTGCACCGGCTTCAGCCAGCGCTTTGGCTCCTTCTGCCGTGCCCACATTACCGGCTACGACCTGGAGATTCCTGAAATTTTTCTTAACGGTTTTCAGGGCATCGATGACACCTTTGGTATGGCCGTGGGCACTGTCCAGGCAGACTACGTCAACCCCGTGTTGCTGGAGCGCAGCGGTCCTGTCCAGCATGTCTGAGGTGATGCCCAGGGCAGCTCCCACCCGGAGTCTGCCGAAATCGTCTTTTACGGAGTTCGGATAACTCTGGAGTTGTATGATGTCTCGATAGGTGATCAGTCCCATCAGTTTGCCATTGCGTGCCACGACGGGAAGTTTCTCGATCTTGTTTTTCTGAAGGATCTTTTCTGCCTTTTTCAGGTCTGTGCCTTCCGGAGCGGTGATCAGCCCTTCGCGGGTCATGACTTCGCTGACCTTCCGCTTGTTGTTATGTTCGAATCGAAGGTCTCTGTTGGTGAGGATCCCCACCAGTTTTCCGGCCTGATCCACAATGGGAATGCCCCCGATGCGGTTCTCCTTCATCAACTTCTGGGCATCGGCGATGGTTGCATCTTCCCGCAGTGTTACGGGGTCGATGATCAATCCGCTTTCGCTGCGTTTTACCTTTCGGACCTGCTCGGCCTGTTCATCAATGCCCATATTCTTATGGAGGATCCCGATTCCTCCTTCCCGGGCGAGAGCGATCGCCATGTGGGCTTCCGTCACGGTGTCCATGGCGGCGGAGATGAAGGGAATGTGGAGGGCGATGTTTCGGGTGATGCGGGTGTGCAGGCTTACTTCGCGGGGCAGCACTTCGGAGTAGGCGGGACAGAGGAGGACGTCGTCGAATGTGAGGCCTTCGCCGAAGAAACGGGCAAGGATCTCGTCTTTGGAGGGTTTAATTCTTGATGCCATGTGCAAAATTACATAAACCGCGCCGATCGATCCGCATGCCTTGATTATTCGTGCATAAATCCGTCATTTTCTTAACATAGCCGGTATCTGTTTCCGGGCATCGCTTGCAGGCGTCCGCACATCTCCATGCGGAGCAGGGCTGCGGCTATCTCCGATGGCCGGAGTCTGACGACCTTCAGGATCTCGTCCATCGGTTGCGGTCCCCGGTCCAGTAAGAAATCTATGATCTCTTTTTCCTGCGGATCCGGATCCGGAAAGAGGACGGGTTGCACTGCCCTTTTTTTCTGCGGGTCCTGATCCCAGTTCAATGCTTCGACGATGTCTTGTGCTGAAGTGACGACCTGTGCGCGGTGGTCGCGGATGAGTCGAAGGCATCCGCTGCTCTTTTCGTCTGTTACCCGGCCCGGGAGCGCAAATACCTCACGGTGATATCCGTTGGCGAGGTCGGCTGTGATCATGCTACCACCCTTTCGGCCTGTTTCTACCACCAGCACTGCGTCGGCGATGCCCGCCACGATGCGGTTACGTTGCGGGAAATGCTGTGCATCGGGGTGGGTACCGCTCATGAATTCGGTCAGCACGCCGCCTGCGATGGTCATTTCCTTTGCCAGCGACTTGTTGGCATGCGGGTAGATGCGATCGAGTCCGTGTGCCAGTACGCCGATGGTGGAGAGGCCTGAACGCAGGGCCTGTCGGTGGGCGATGGTATCGATCCCATATGCCAGTCCGCTGACGACCAATGGACGGAAGTGGGCGAGTTCGCTGATGACATCCGCAAGCCAGTCCTTCCCGTAGCTGCTGGGTGCCCGGGTGCCGACAATACTCAGCACGCGCTGTCCGCCCAGTTCTCCGCTTCCCTTGAAATAGAGCATGGCCGGGGCATCGTGGCAGTGCGATAGTCGGGCGGGATAGTACGGACTGCCGAAGGGTATGGGAGTGATGCCGAATTTTTCCATGAATCGGATCTCCTGTTCCGCCCGTTGGTATTCACCGGTCCTGCGGATCGCCGAAGCCCGAACACCGCCGATGCCGGGCAGGCATTCCATCTCCCTGCGTCCCGCTTTCAGGATGGCTGTAGCAGAGCCAAAATGCCGCAG
>JAJTFQ010000178.1 GCA_021299955.1 Chitinophagaceae bacterium | reverse complement strand
CTCCAAGAGTTGGGGACTCTCCAAGGGTGGGGTAACCCTCCAAGGGTGTGGTAACCCTCCAAGAGTTGGGGACTTTCCAAGGGTGGGGGACTCTCCAAGGGTTGAAAGCGATCGGTGAAGGCCAAAACTAACCGTGTTGAAACTCGCATTCAAGATATCTGCCGTTATCATCATCATGCTGGCACTCAGCGCCGGAGGTGCCTACCTTTGGTTCATCAGGCATGCGGAAGACCTGGTCCGGCAATTTCTGCTCAAAGAATCGAATGGAGCGATAGACCTGCGCAGCCAACGGGTTTCCTACCGTTTCAAAACCCACCGGCTGACCCTTACTGAAAATACCTTCGTCACGCGAAAGGAGCAGGACAACACCCACATCATCACCGCTCAAAAAGTCGAATTTTCCTTGGGGCCATTAATGCAGATCATCCGGAAACGCCGGCTGATCGTGGACTCCATCCTCATCGAAGGTGCCCATGTCGGGATCGCAAGAACATCCGCCACGATCCGTCGCAGCGGCATATCCCTCCCCGAAGAACTGGGCCGTATCTACAAACTGCTGGAAAGATCCCTCAAAAACCTGAGCATCCAGACATTCCAGCTGACGAATGGAAGTTTCAGGCTTGATAATGCCTACGACAGCATCGCACCGGTAGATATTACAGGGATCAGCCTGCGGCTGGAAGGCCTGCGCATCCCGAAAGGCTCGGATAAAAACCGCTTCCTGCACAGCGACCGGCTACAGGTCGAAACCGGAAGGCAATCCATACAACTCCCGGATGGCCGGCACGCCCTCAGCTATCGAAGATTCAGGCTCGACACGCGTGACAATCTAATCTACCTGGATTCATGCCGACTGACGGATCGACGGGATGCCTTATCCACTGCGCGTTTCGATCTGCAAATCGATACCCTGCTTTTCCGAAACCTTGACCTCGCCCGCCTTGCAGATGAAAACATGTTGAAGGCCGACAGCCTGGCCTGCCTCGGACCCGATATCCGACTGGCTTTTGAAATCAGCAGCAAGACCGAAACCGCCACTCCCGCCGGCAGACGCAAACTGCAGGAGTCCGTCGAACAGGCCGTCAGACAGATGACCGGCCACCTCGAGATCGGACATATCGGCGTCCGACAGGCGAACGTAGATGTTACCACGACACGAAACGGCAGGAAGAGTCAATACCAGACTTCCGGCAGTGATTTCACGATCGACGAACTCGTCATCCCCCCTCTGGGACCTTTGAAGATCGGACGATTCGACTTCGAGATCCGAAACTATGTCGGATACTCCTCCGACAGTCTCTACGCCATCCGGTTCGACAGCGTCCAACTGCGTGACCGAACCGTTTCCCTCGGCAGATTTACTGTGCGTGCCACCGCAAAAAACATAAGCTCCGCCTGGAAAGAGATCCGAATGAAGGCTTTCGAACTGCAGGGCATCTACTGGCCGGCACTGATCTTCGACAATCGGATCCAGGCCCAGAAAGCCACGCTGGTCGAGCCTTCTATCAAGTTGGAGACCAGTGAATCGGAAAGCAGTCGTAAAAAAAATAAAGGCACTTTCTATGCCGCACTCAACGGATTTCGCAAGACCCTCGAGATGGATTCTCTGCTGATCCGGAAGGGTTCGGTATCTGTACGCGCAGACAATGACGCAAGCCTCGACCTGAATGGTTTCAATTCCGGCGTCGATATCCGGGCCTTCCTGTCTTCCAGCAACCCGACAGATCTGATCGGCAGCCTCAATGGTTTCTCCTTCTCCGATGGCATGCTGTTCAATGGGGTCGAACGCATCACCCTGCAGGAAGGCCGCTACAACAGGACCAGTCAACAACTGATCCTGAAGGAGGCCTCCTATCGCGATCTGAACGACCCGCTGGTGATCACGGCCGAAGGGCTCATACTCAATAACCCGGAACGTACGCCCGACAACCGTTTCAAGGCGAACACCATCTCCTGGGCGAAAGCCGACATCCGCATGGACCGCACCCGGAAACGACCCCGGAATGGGGAGCGCAGCCGGCCGCTGCTCATCGGCTGGCAGGCAACACAGGGCAACAATACGACCCTTGATATCTCCAGCGGGGAGACAAATATGACGACAACAGTAGACCGACTGGAAACGGGAATGGTCGACATCACGGCAGAAGGTCGGCCGGATATCCGGGACATATCCCTGGAAGGCCGCGATCTGAGACTGGAACTCTCCGGGTCCCGCAGCCGCATCGGACGTTACGCCCTGGAGGATGGACATTGGTCGACACTGAGGGATATTGAACTCTATTTTCCGTTGGGAGATCGTCGGATCCAGACCCTCGTACCCCGGCTGATGCTGAAGGCCGACCTGGGCTCCTTCCTGGCAGAAAAGCCTGATGTGGACAGCCTTCGGCTCGAGGATCCCGTCTTTCGCTTTGAACGAATGGCCGGAGGAAGGTCGGTCACCCGTAAAAGATTACCGGACATGGAGATCCGAAATCTCGATATCGTGCGTGCCATGTTGCCCCGCGAACCCATTCGCCTGAGTGATGAACTGAAAATTTCCGGTGTGATCCCTCATTGGAAATTCCGGGAATTGAGCGTACACGAAGGGCTGATGTCGATCCAAATGATCAACATCGGTTGGGACAGCCTACGGGCCGAGCGGGGTACATCGATCATCGCCGCTGTCAATCCCGGCGGGAAAACGGCTGTGCTGACGGATTTAACTTTCAAGACCGGCTCGACTGACACTGCCACTCAATGGACAGGGCTCCTCCGCCGTTTCGACGCAACGAAACTGTCGATCATCGACCGAAAGATTAAGGCCGATGGATCGAAGTCGCCATCCCTGGATCTTGAAAACATCGGCATCGCCACCCTTCAACTGGGCTCGAATATCCCGATGGATGCAGTTTCCATTGCCCGTAACCAGCCTGCATTGAGCCTGAGGGCCGGTCTTCTTCGGAGATACGGCAGCTCGGGGAACCTGGAATTGAAAGGACTCGAATGGCAACAGGCCACGCGACAACTCCGCTGGTCAGGCCTTTCCCTGACCCCGCTGCTCGACAAATACGCCTTCACCAAAACCCTTCGAACCCAGCAGGATCACATCAGTCTGCGCACCGGCAGGGGCACGGCAGATCAACTCGATCTGGCCGGATTCCTGCAGGATGGCACCCTGCGGATCCGACATCTGTCCACCGAGGATGCTGAACTATCTTTTTTCCGGGACCGCACCTTGCCGCCGGTGACAGACATCATCAAGCCACTGCCCGCGGGACTATTAAAAAGATTCTCCACACCTTTCGTCATAGATAGCCTGAGTATCCTCAACAGCGTCATCGCCTACGAAGAGATCAACGACCGGACAGAAAAGACCGGATTTGTTCAACTCAAGCGCACGAAGGGACTGATCAGGAACCTCCGCAACACCGGCATCTCCATGGCAGACAGCCTCACCGTCAGCCTGCGCACCCGATTGATGGACACCGCCTCCCTCACCATCGACTACCGCGAATCCTACCCCGACACCCTCCACGGGTTCCGGCTATCCCTCGGCATCGGTCGTTTTTCCATGCCGGCCTTGAACCCGATCCTGGAACCCATTGCCTCCGCCCGGATCCGCCGCGGTCGGCTCGATACTGTTATCATGCAGGCCGTCGGCAACGAATATCGCGCCTACGGAGAGATGAAGATGTACTATCAGGACCTGAATGTGCAGTTCCTGAACCGGAACGATTATGAGCGGAAGACCATCCTCACGCGACTCGCAAACTTTGCGGCCAACACCATCCTGCGCAAGGCCAACCTCAAAAGATCCGGTTTCATATATGCCGAACGCATCCGCGAAAAAGGATTCCCGAATTACTGGATCCGCATCACCCTCAACGGCATCCTCACCAATGCCGGCATCCGCGGCAGCAGTCGCCAGGAACGCCGGCTCCGTAGAAGCCTGAAATCCGGGCAACTCCCCTCCGAAATGCTGAAGTAAAAACAATCGAACCCTTCTTGACCCTGCGTGTTTTTATCCTAACTTCGAACAAGAATAGTTGTTTAGCTAACTATTTATTTTCCGGGTAAATGAGCGGGCTGACGTCAGATGGAAAGCAAGCCAACCGGAGTCGATGATACAACCCCCGATCCTGAAAAAACGTCTATATGAAAAGAACGATTCGCAATGTGGCCGTCCTGGGAAGCGGCGTGATGGGTTCCCGCATCGCTTGCCATTTCGCCGGCATCGGACTGCAGGTGCTGCTGCTGGACATGGTCCCGAAGGAAGCCACGGAGAGCAAGGATAAGTCGGCCCGCAACCGCCTCGTCAATGACGCGCTGCAGGCCGCCATCAAGAGCAATCCCTCCCCGCTCTATGTGAAGGACGCCGCCAAGCGAATCACCACCGGAAATTTCGATGACGACCTCGCCGGCATCCGTCAGTGCGACTGGGTCATCGAGGTCGTCGTCGAACGGCTCGACATCAAGCGGATCATCTTCGATAAAGTCGAGCAGTTCCGCAAGCCGGGCACCCTGATCACCTCTAACACCTCGGGCATCCCCATCCATATGATGACGGAAGGCCGGAGCGAGGATTTCAAAAAACATTTCTGCGGTACCCACTTCTTCAATCCGCCCCGCTATCTCCGGCTGCTGGAGATCATCCCGACCCCCGACACGGATCCGTCGGTGGTGGACTTCCTGATGCAGTACGGAGATCTGTACCTCGGCAAAACGACCGTGCTCTGCAAGGATACGCCGGCCTTCATCGCCAATCGCATCGGAGTGTTTGGTATCATGTCGATCTTCGGGTTGCAG
The DNA here is from genome assembly GCA_021299955.1 of Chitinophagaceae bacterium. Taxonomy (GTDB): domain Bacteria; phylum Bacteroidota; class Bacteroidia; order Chitinophagales; family Chitinophagaceae; genus Pollutibacter. The sequence continues at coordinate 1 of JAJTFQ010000178.1, read as the reverse complement.
G
>JAJTFQ010000177.1 GCA_021299955.1 Chitinophagaceae bacterium | reverse complement strand
AGCTGCGTCCAGGTCTGTTACCCCGGTGACGACATCGGTCATGAAGATCACGGCATGCGCTTCTTCGATGGCGATCATCACCTGACGGCGGATCTCAGGCTCAAAGATATCCTTACCCTCGGCAACGAATCCGCCGGTGTCGATCACGTTGAATGCCTTCCCACCCCATTCGGCTACGCCGTACTGTCGGTCACGCGTCACACCTGGCGTGTCTTCGACGATCGCCTTACGTTGTTCGATCATCCGATTGAAGAAGGTGCTTTTGCCCACATTGGGCCTGCCGACAATGGCAACGGTGAATCCGGGCATGGGTTGGAGTTTTATCGGGTGCAAGTTCCCTTAAAATGGGCAGGGCGCAAAATGCAATTGACAGTTGGCGTGTTTTAGCATCAGGAATATCCGTATTCCCGGAGATGCGTGTCGTTATCGCGCCAGCCGGGCCGTACCTTGACAAAGAGTTCCAGGAAGACCTTTCCGCCGAGGAAGGCTTCGATATCCTTTCGGGCATCAGTACCGAGCCTGCGGATCATCCGGCCGCCTTCTCCTATGAGAATGGCTTTTTGAGATTCTCGCTGTACGACGATATCTGCAGTGATCTTAGTGAGTGTCTGTTTCTCCTTGAATTCCCTGATCGCCACGGTGGTCTGGTAGGGAACTTCCTCGTCGAAGAGCTCATAGATCTTTTCGCGTACGATCTCCGATACAAAAAAACGGGTAGGCATATCCGTTAGGTCGTCCTGCGCGAAGAAGGCCTCGCCCTCGGGCAACAATTCAAGGATGGAAGTCAGGATCTGGTCCAGGTTCTTTCCGCGCAGGGCGGAAGCCGGGATGACCGACTTCGCATAGGGGCGCTGCCGGAAAAAATCGGTTACTGCATTTACTTGTTCTGGCTTGGCCATATCGGTCTTGTTGACCACGACGATGGCCGGAACTTTCAATCTCAGTGCAGAAAAGATGGCATCCGACTCCTCCGTCGGCCGCCGTACATCCAACAGCAACAGGGCGACATCCGCATCCTCCAGGGAGGATTTAACAGCCTGCATCATCTTTTCATGCAGTTTGTATTCCGGCTGAATGATGCCGGGTGTGTCTGAGAAGATGATCTGATGCTCCGGTCCGTTGAGGAAGGCCCGGATGCGGTGCCGCGTGGTCTGCGACTTGTGCGAGACGATGGCGAGTTTCTCACCTACCAGCGCGTTCACTAAGGTGCTCTTGCCTGCATTGGGCCGGCCGAAAATGCTGACGAATCCTGATTTCATGAATATTGCAAAGGTACATTATTAAAAGAGGTTTGGTGGTTTGAAAGGGAGGGTGTATATTTGCATTACAAATCGCGAAGTAGAGCAGCGGTAGCTCGTCGGGCTCATAACCCGAAGGTCGGAGGTTCGATCCCTCCCTTCGCAACAGAGGCAGCCAACTGGCTGCTTTTTTTATGCCCCTGATTTTTCGGGAGCATATCGAACCAAAAAAGAGACACATCGTTAATCTTGCAGCCGTTAACTTTGCGGCGCGATATCGCAAATTTTGTACAGCGTTTCCCGGGGTGCTTCCTTTCCGGCCATGGAGGAGAGGAGGCTGAGATCAAACCCGTAGAACCTGATCAGGGTAATGCCTGCGCAGGGAAGGACAGAGCCTCACTCCTCTCCTTTCCTGTTTTTGTGAACCCGGCCGAACCGGTGAGATGGTTCGGCTGATTATCAAAAACAGTCATGAAACAGACAATGACATTGTTGTGTGCGGGCCTCATCGCATTGAAGGCCCACGCACAGGTTTCTCAGGGCGGTCGTGTGACCGACGCCCTGCACGCCGGTGTATTGCCGGGTGCCACCATCCGCATTGAAGACAAGCGGCAGGCCGTGGCCGGAGACGACGGTCGGTTCCGGTTAGCCAGACTACCTGCAGGAACCTATCGGATCCAGATCTCAGCGGTAGGATACCGATCCAAAGACACGACCCTGAGCACCGGTACCTTCTGGGAGATCCCGCTCACGCCCGACCGGCCGTTGATGCAGCCCATCGAGATCCGCGCCGTCCGGGCTTCGGAGACCGCTCCCTTCACCCAAACCACGCTGAAGGCCGCAGATATCGAGCGCAGGAATCTCGGGCAGGACATCCCCTTCCTGCTCGATCAGACACCATCGGTGGTGGTGCATTCAGATGCAGGAAACGGCGTAGGTTACACCGGCCTTCGGATACGCGGAACGGATGCCACACGCATCAACATCACCCTGAATGGGATCCCTTACAACGATGCGGAATCGCAGGGGGTGTTCTTTGTCAACCTACCGGATTTTGCCTCCTCTGCATCCAATATCCAGATCCAGCGGGGTGTTGGCACCAGTACCAACGGTACCGGAGCCTTTGGTGCCAGCATTCACCTGAATACGAATGAAGTGCGGGAGAAAGCCTATGGAGAATTGCACAACAGCTATGGGTCCTTCGATACCTGGCGACATACGCTGAAGACCGGCACGGGACTGATCCGCGACAAGTTCACCTTTGATACCCGGCTGTCGAGGATCAGCAGCAACGGCTTTGTGGACCGCGCCAAAAGCGACCTGCAATCGTTCTTCGCATCCGGTGCCTATATCCTGTCTGACCGCTCCCTGCGTTTCAACATCTTCTCAGGCAAAGAAAAGACCTATCAGGCCTGGTACGGCATCCCGGAGACGAAGCTCGACAACGACCGGACCTTCAACCCTGCCGGAAACGAGAAACCAGGCAGTCCTTATGACAACGAAACCGATAACTACCGGCAGACCCACTATCAGTTGTTCTACAATCAGGCCTTCGGCAAACGACTCAGTATGCAGACGGCCCTGTTCTACACGCGCGGGCTTGGTTATTACGAACAATATAAGGCCAGCCGCCGGTTCAGCTCGATCGGACTACCTGCGCCCGTAGTCAATGGAACGGCCATCCAGCGGACTGATATCATTCGTCAGCTATGGCTCGACAATCACTTCTTCGGACAGACCTTCTCCCTTCAATACAAGGATGACCGCCGCGAGATCATCGGAGGTGGCGGCGGATCCGCCTACCTGGGCAACCACTACGGGAAGGTCATCTGGGCTCAGCAGTCCGTCCCCAAGGATCATCGCTGGTACGATCTCGACGCTTCAAAAAAGGACATCAATAGTTATGTGAAGTGGCAGGAATCATTGACCGATCGTTTGCAGTTGTTCGCAGACCTTCAGTACAGGCATGTGACCTATGATCTCAACGGATTCCGGGACAATCCGAAGCTGATGGTGGACCAGACCTGGAACTTTCTGAATCCGAAGATCGGAGTGACGTACAGAACGACCGCCGGCAGGATCTATCTGTCATGGGCCGTGGCCAACAAGGAACCGAACCGGGACGATTTTGAAGCAGGCGCCGCTCAACTGCCGAAAAGAGAGCAACTCCAAGACATTGAGGCCGGCATCGAGCGTGGAGGCGAGAAAACCTCCTGGGGTGCAACGGCTTATTACATGCGTTATCGCGACCAATTGGTGCTGACGGGGCGCATCAACGATGTAGGGGCCTACACACGCACCAATATACCGAACAGTTACCGGCTGGGACTGGAACTCACCGGCGTCCACCGTTTGACGAAAAGCATCGACCTCCGGGGCAACCTGACCCTCAGCGACAACCGGATCATCGGGCTCACGGCCTTTTATGATGACTACGATAACGGCGGGCAGATCTCCGAATCCTTTGACCGGTCGACAATCGCCTTCTCCCCTGCGGTCACGGGCGCACTGTCGCTCAACCTGCGGCCCACGAAGCAGACCGAAATTTCCCTTCCGGCGAAATATGTATCCCGGCAGTACCTCGATAATACCGGACGGAAGAGCCGGAGCCTCGATCCGTATTTCGTCCAGGACCTGCAGCTGACCTGGAAACCGGAGATCAAGGGCGCGCTCAACACGGCGATCAGGTTACATATCAATAACCTGTTCGATGCCCGGTTTGAGCCCAATGGTTACACCTTCAGCTATATGGCCAGTGGTGCCATGACGACGGAGAACTACTTCTTTCCAATGGCCGGCAGGAACCTGATGATCGGGCTGTCCATCGGTTGGTAACGGGAACGGTTACACGAAATATCATCCGTGGACATTGCATGTCGCGGCATATAAAGTTGAAAAGGCCCCATGGAGGGCCTTTTCTAATTTTAGATCATGTTTCACCTCAAAACCATGCGTTATGAGAAACCACTTTCGTCCGCTTCCGTTTTTTTGGATCTGTTCTCTCATGTTAACCCAAGCCTGTGGTCCTTCCCAGCGTGTCACCTCCTCCTGGAAAAATCCTGAGCATGTGCCCGGGAAACGTTACCAAAAGGTGTTCATCTCGGCGATCACCGGCAATCACCGGGTGCGTGTTTCGCTCGAAGAGCATATGGCCCGCGCTGCGCGCGACCAAGGGTTGGCGGTGGTGAGAAGTCTGGATGAATTTCCGGCCACGTTCACCCGTGAGACCACGCCCGATAAGGAGCGCATGCTGTCGCGCATCCGGACCCTCGGATGTGACCTGATCTTTACGGTCACCCTGCTGGAAAAAAGAAGTGAGGCGCGCTTTGTGCCGGGAACGCCCTACATGCCTTTTTCGGGCTATGGGATGCGGTTCAGGGGATACTATCAGTATTGGTGTCTTTCAATCCCGATAGGATCGACGCGTTCAGCCGGGGGCTTACGGAAGTGATGCTCGAGCGGGCGGTCAGGGACCTTGGCATCAGGCGCTGAGGATTCCCCGTCGGCCGCAAGGCGGGAAGTCACCATTGTGGATCAGCCCGGGAACTGCTGACGCCAGGCCAGCATGCCTCCCTGGAGGTTCTTCACGTCTATGAAGCCCATGGCTTCGAGCATCATGGCCGCCTGTCCGCTGCGGTTACCACTGCGGCAGTAGACGATGACCTCCCGATCTTTCAGTGTTTCGATGGCATCGACGTCGGCCGACATGATGCGCCCAAGTGGGTGCAGATGTCCGCCAATATTGAACTCTTCATGCTCATAGGGCTCACGGACGTCGATCAGGTTCAGTTGTTCTCCTGCATTGATCCGATGGTGCAGTTCTTCGATGGTGATGATATCCATGGTGTGAATTTTCGGAGTGATGAATCAAATGATCCGGTGAATGATGGATGAGAGGTTTTGTCAGAGTTCTTCCTCCGGCTTCAGGGCCTCGCCGCCTTCGGGTCGCTCCGGCTTGGTCAGGGAGAGTCTGATATCCATCATCTGACCGGCACGGATGAGGTTGGGCCTGAGGTCCTCAGCCAGGGGGGCGGGATTCTGCCAGTAAACGAAGCCCACCGTGGTATCTGTCAGGTCGGGATCCAGGAGCACGACGCCGAGGCTGATCCCGGTGGCTTCCAGCATGGTCTGCGCCTCGCCGTAGCTCATACCAAAGAGGTCGGGTACCGGCATCTGCTCCATACCCACGCCGGCGCCGAGTACCAGGGAAACGATGGTACCCATCGGCACATCGCTGCCAGGGCGTATGCTCACGCCGTCGACCCGCTGGTCCTTCACGGCATTCTTGGCGATATCCGGCACATAGGTCGTATCTCCGAGCTTGAGTCCCCGGGCGCGGAGCTCGAGTTCGGCATTCCGGAAGGACATCCCCAGGAGGTTGGGCATGCTGATCACTGGTGCTGTTAACCGGTTGACCGTGAGGTAGATGGTCCGGTTCACCTTGACGGTTGCATCAGGATCCGGGAACTGCTTAAGGATCGTGAGGGCGGGGATGGTATCATAGAAGACAGAGTCCTGTATGAGTACCTCGAAACCTTCGTCCTCCAGGAATTTGACCGCCTCGGGGAGGCTCTTTCCCTTGACATCCGGCACCCGCAGGTACTTACCATGGCGGGTGAGCATGTTCAGGGTGAGGAAGAATATGAAAAAGATCAGGACGGAGAGTCCCGTTGCCGTGAGGATCTGCATCCAGATCGGACGTTTTTTCATGCCTTTTGCCACGGGCTGTCGTTTATTGCTTTTCATGATGAGCGACGACTGAGGGCTTCGTCTACCAGTTTTGCGTAGAAATCGGTCAGATTCCATCCCATGGCCCGCACCTGCTG
>JAJTFQ010000176.1 GCA_021299955.1 Chitinophagaceae bacterium | reverse complement strand
TGTCAACCTGAACCTGATCCTGGACGAGCGTTCCAGGGAACTGGTCACTGAGGAGCATCGTCGTTACACCTTATTGAGGACGGGCACCTGGTTCGATCGTACGAAACTGTATAATCGCAATGCGAGCACGGTGATTACCCTGCGGGACACCATCCTGCCAATACCCCAATCGGTGATCGATGCCAACCTCACGAAACCCATGCCCCAGAACCCCGGATACTGATGAGACGGATTGTCATTCTCGTTATTTTCTATTGCTTCGACACACTCTGGTCTCTGGAGGCATTATCTCAGTATGCAACAGGTCCGATCGAGGTGGAGGCCCGCAAATGGAGTCGCGACAAGCGGCGCAATATTGTGTACTCCGACTGGATGCCATTCCGTACGCAGACGGTCGCGGGTCTTCCCTTTCGGCTCCTGGCCGATTCCCTGACTTCCGTTACCGGAGCCTGGCAAGGACTCCGGTTCCGGGCGACGGGTTTCTTCCGGACAGAAGTACGTGACGGTCGACATTGGATGGTCGATCCGGAGGGATATGCTTTCCTCGCTGCGGCATTGAACAGTGTGCGGAAGGAGAGTTCTCCCCAGCAGAAGCGATCCTACGCCGAGAAATTCGGGGATGAGCTGGCCTGGATGTCGTCGGTACGTGATCTGATGGATCGCAGCGGGCTGAACATGCTGGGCTCCTGGAGCGATACGGCCGTGATACGACGCTTCAACCGCCGGTATCCGGAGCGGGCGATCCCATATTCCACACAGCTGACGAGACCCAGCTGACAGGTTCCAGGGAAGACCGCTGGTTGACGGGTCATTTTTCCGATAACGAACTGCCGTTCCAGACGCCCATGCTGAGGGACCTGCTCCGCATTGCGGATGCTCGCTCGGAGGGTCATCGGATGGCCATGCAATGGGTACAGCAGCATGGCCTGGATACGACGGCCATCAGTAGTGCGGAGGAAGAGCGATTCGCCGGTCAGGTGGCGTCCGTTTATTACGAAAAGGTATCCCGGGCCATCAAGACGGCAGATCCGAATCACCTGTATTTCGGCAGTCGCCTGCATGCTGCTGCAAAAAACAATCCTGCTGTGCTGGAGGCCTGTGCGCGCCATGCGGATGTGATCTCGATCAATTATTACGGGAACTGGGCGGTGACGGATGCAGAGGCGGTCAGATGGTCCGCCTTGCCGAAGCCGTTCATGATCACTGAATTTTATACCAAGGCTGAGGATTCCGGTCTGCCGAATATCACGGGGGCAGGCTGGCTGGTGCGCACCCAGCGCGACCGGGCGGCCCATTACCAGCATTTCTGTTTGAAGTTACTGACGATCCCGAACGCGGTCGGCTGGCACTGGTTCCGCTATCAGGATAATGATCCGTTGGATCCGCTGAGCGACCCGTCCAACAACGATTCAAATAAGGGTGTGATAGACAACCGCTATAACCCGTATCTTGAGTTGACCGAAGGCATGCGCGCGCTGAATGCCATCCGTTACGGATTGGCTATTAGGTACTTGCAGACCATGCCTGTAAAATGAATCTCCATGCCAGCCATCATCCGAAAAGCCGCGGAACACAGAGAGCGCATTGCGATCGATGACGAGGGGCTCTCATACACTTACGGTGATCTGCTGGAGGCTTCGCGCGACCTGGCCTCCGAATTGCTGTCGGATCAGGATGATCTGCGTTGTCGTTGTGTGGCCTTCATGGTGGATCCGGGATTTGGCTATGTGTCTGTGCAATGGGCGATCTGGCGTGCAGGTGGTATTTGTGTGCCGCTCTGCCTGACGCATCCGCTCCCTTCCCTGACGTATGTCCTGGAGGATACCCGGGCGGAAATCATCGTTGTTTCGCCCCGGTTTGAATCCTTGCTGGGCGATCATGCCCTGTCGAACAAACTTAGACTGATCGTATTGGGTCGTGAGGGTCTGGTTCAAGCCGACACTCTGCCCGATGTTGGTGCCGAACGCGATGCGATGATCCTCTACACGAGTGGCACGACCAGTAAACCCAAGGGTGTGGTCCTGACGCATGAAAACCTCGAGGCTCAGATCACGACATTAACCGAAGCCTGGGGCTGGTCGGCGATGGACCACATTGTAAATGTCCTGCCGTTGCACCACATCCACGGAATCGTGAACGTCGTCTCCTGCAGCCTCTGGAATGGGGCCACGCTCACCTTCCTGCGTCAATTCTCAGCGGACCGTCTTTTTGATATCTTCCTCGAGGGACGGGTGAATGTCTTCATGGCCGTACCCACGATCTATTTCAAACTGATCGCACACTGGAAGCTGTTGCCGGCGGATCGTCAGGCGGAGATCCATGATGCCCTTTCTGCCTTCCGGCTGATGGTCTGCGGATCGGCGGCATTGCCGGTCAGTGTGATGGAGGACTGGCGGCGGATCAGCGGGCATACTTTGCTGGAGCGATACGGCATGACGGAGATCGGCATGGCCATCAGCAATCCGCTGGATGGGGAACGCATGGCCGGTGCTGTCGGGCTGCCACTCCCCGGCGTCTCGGTAAGGCTGGTGGATGAATCGGGCGGGGAGGTCGCCGCCGGCGAGCCCGGCGAGATCCAGGTGAAAGGTCGTAACGTGTTCAAATGCTATCTGAACCGGCCGGAGGCCACGGAAGAAGCATTCGCGCCGGGCGGCTGGTTCCGGACGGGCGATATGGCCGTCCTGGAGGAAACACCCGGCCATTGAGGATTGTGCTGTCGTCGGACTTCCCGATGAGGAATGGGGCGAGCTGGTGGCGGCGGCTGTCGTTTCGAATGCCGATATTGATTTCACGGCATTGACCGCCTGGCTTCGTGACCGGATCCCGGCGTATCGTGTACCGAGGCGTTATCTTCGTGTTGAACAGCTGCCCCGCAATGCGATGGGGAAGGTGATGAAACCGGAGGTCAGGCCACTATTTGATGCGTGATTTTGCAACTATTTGCGCTTTTTTGCGGAAAATAGATCATAGATCAGGAATAAATTCAACTGTTCGGATGAAGATCTACGGTGTGGCGGTGCTTTCGCTCTGTTTTCTGACGGGTCAGCTGCTCGGTGAGTGGCTGGGTCGGATGTTTGATTTCAACGGTAATATTGGAGGTGTGGGTTTTGCCATGCTGTTGCTGATCATCTTCGGCGACTGGATGAAGCGTCGGGGATGGATCGATACGGAATCCGAATCGGGCATCCGTTTCTGGAGCGGGATGTACATTCCGGTGGTGGTGGCGATGGCTTCGACGCAGCATGTAAAGGCGGCTCTGCAGGGTGGTTGGCTGGCGGTGGTGGCCGGTGTGGGTGGCACGCTTTTCTGTTTTCTCCTTATTCCCCTGCTGGCCCCGAAGCGGGACCATGACCGCGGGTCGTCAAACGATAAGCCATGACATCCCTCTTAGATTCCCTCCTGAAATATGAGATGATCATTGCCCTGTTGTGGGTTGGTCTGGTCATGTATGTCTCCCATCTCATTTCGCGTTATCTGACCCGCAACCGGATGCCCGGTGTGGCGATCGCCATTGGCCTGGGGTTGTTTTTCGCCTATTTCGGCGGATCGAAGGGCGTGGCAGATCATCCCTTGCTGGCGGGCATGGCGGTGATCGGCGGCTCGATGATGCGGGATTTCTCGATCGTTTCGACGGCCATGGGGGCCAGTATTTCCGAGATCCGGAAGGCGGGTGGTCGTGCCATCCTGTCGCTGTTCGTGGGCATTCTCGCGGCTTTTGTCTTTGGTGTCGTATCCGGTTTGTCGATGGGATACGCGGATCCGGTGAGCCTGGCAACGATCGGGGCGGGTGCCTGTACGTTCATTGTCGGGCCGGTCACCGGCACGGCGCTGGGGGCATCTTCTGAGGTTATCGCGATCAGCATCGCCACGGGGGTGATCAAGACGATATTTGTGACGATCCTTACTCCGTTGCTGGCCCGGCGCATCGGTTTGGACAATCCGCAGACGGCCATGGCTTATGGCGGCATCATCGGCACGACGAGCGGGGTGGCGGCTGGACTGGCGGCCACGGATGCCAGGCTTGTGCCTTATGGCGCCCTGACGGCGACTTTTTACACGGGTATGGGATGTTTGCTCTGCCCATCTGTCCTCTTTTTCCTGTTGCGGGCACTGTTGGCTTGAACTGCTCAGTAGCGGGTCAGGCACACTAATCAGGTCATTTTCACGTTTATCCGGATGGATGAATGAAGTGATCGTTTTCACGAATGGGGATTCCTCGAAACTCTCGACCTGGTCGAATGTGCCGTATTGTTTTACAGAGACGCTCATTCGGAGAGGTATTCGTGTGCATCGGGTAGACATCAACCCTCGTCCCCGTCTGAGGAAATGGTTCAATCGTTGGGTGATGCCTTTTGTGCGGCGCATCTCACCTGATACGACCTACGACTACTTCCGGTCGTTCATACATTACCTGGATGTGAAGCAGCGGATACGCGCCGCCATCCAAGCCCATCCGGAAGCGGATCATCACATCTTCCTGACCTTCAGTTTTACATCGGCCGGCATGAGCCAGGCGACCTGCCTTCAGTTCGGCGACTGGACCTACGATCATCACATCCGATATTTCAAGGATCGCAAACCTGATCTGTTCGAGCGTGCATCCATTGCCCGGGAGGATGCCTGCATCCAGCGATCCGATCTGATCTTTCCATTATTCCCGCGGGTGGATCGATATATGATCGACAGGTATCAGCATCCGGAAACGCATTACCTGGGCAATGTCATCAATGCCGTTGTCGGGCCGGATGACGAGGCGGATATCATACGTCTGCGGATGTCGTCCCGGAGGATACTCTTTATCGGAAAGGATAAATATGTTGAAGGGGCCCGTCAGTTGATCGAGGCCTTTAAATTGTTGAAGCCGGTCATGGCTGACCTTCGGCTGGACATTGTTGGTATGTCTGAACGATCTTTCGGTCCGTTACCGGAAGATGTGCATTGTCATGGGTACCTCGACAAGGGACATCCTGAAGAACGCGCCTTGTATTACGATCTAATGCGTCGGGCGCGGGTGTTTGTGAATACGACGCCGCGCTGGGGGGCATTTTCTGCCACGGTGGAGGCCATGTTCATGTATTTGCCGGTGGTGGTCACGCCATATGGCGAGTTCACTGAAACCTTTTCGCGTGCGATCGATTTCGGATGTTATTGTCCGGAAAATCGTTCCGATCTGATCGCGGCCGCTGTATCTCAGATCTTTGAGTCGGAGGATTATCCGGCGATGTGTCGGTTGGCACATACCGCTGTGGAGTCATACTCCTGGGACAGTTATATTGAGCAGTTGATGGCGTCCGTGGCTGCCTACCATCAGTCAAAGGCCAATCTTGTGGATGGTGGCAGGCTTGTGACCCCCGAACCAGAAATCCTTCCCCTTCCTCAACCCATGTCGGTCACTCATCGCGCCCGGTTCCTGTCGGGCCTGGAGGACACGGAAACCGAACTCAGCCGCGGGGCGGTTCATGGTTCAGGCGAAGGCTATCTCGCGGCTTCCTGACTTTGCTCCTTTGCGGTAAACCTGACCGTAAGGCCGCGAAGTACTGGCAGAGATCAGCTTTCCGCCAGTACGATGATGCGGTCTTCCGGCTGGAAGCTGCGTTTCACAGATTTTATCGGGTTACAATCCACGCCGTAGGCTCTGTCCGGGTTCCGGCTGTCTGCCGCGATGCGGTATCCGATGGCGGTCTCTCCTTTGCGGGCGGCTGCCTCGAGCAGGGTGTGGAAGTCCATTTCGATGCCGGGTTCCACATAATCGCCGATGGACCGGATGTATATCTCAGAACCTTCATTGCTGAAGAGCCGGTCGAAGACATCGGCCAGGGCTTTGTTTTCGCTGATCTGGGCGAGCAGCAGCGAGATCATATTATCGCTGACGATGAAGTCATCGGCCTTGGCCACTTCGGCGAGGGTGCGATTGCGGACGTCGCGCATTTCGCTGACGACGTTCAGGTCTTTGCTGTGTTGTTCCGCATGATTCCGCAGGTGCAGCAGGCTGATCAGGATCTTGGCATCGGCCTCCTGGACGTCAAGTTCCTGGTCGCAGAGCAGAATGATGTGGTCGTAATTAACGGGGGCGATGCGGTCGATGACCCTTCGGGCGGTGAGGTCGGCCTGTTCTGTTTGCAGGGTCAGGTTAACGAGGGCATCCCGGGTTTCTTGTAATTCCGCTTCCGGGGGTTCCAGTTCGCTGACGACAAGCAGTCGGGATCCTGCCGGAACGTAGTGGTCCAGTTCCTGGATGATCCGGGCGGCCTTTGCATTCCAGCCCATGATGAGGGTACGTTCCGGGCTGAGTGCGCTTTCCCGGCGTTCGCAAATGGCTTCGGTCATGGGTGAGGGGATGGTATCCCGGGCAGGGATGATCTTGTCGTCGTCTTCGGCGATGACGATGATGCCGTCGCCGGGTTGCAGGATCCTGTCCATCGGCGGGTTCAGCAGGGTCTGACCCTCACCGGTTCTGATGCCCAGCACAGTGCAGTGGTTGTAGGCGCCGATGATCTCCCGGAAGGTTTTTCCGTGCAGGGTCTTTTCTTCTATCGTATAGATCTCGGAACCGGAGAAGTCGAGCAGTTCGGTATAGACCACGGAGAGTCCCGATTGGCGGCAAGTCTGGGCCGTCAGCCTGGAGATGATGTCGGCGCTGAGGAGGACGGTCAGTTCGTCGCCACCCACCAGTTTTGCCGCTTCCAGGTTGCGCGCATCGCGGATCTCGGCGATGATATGGAAGGGCTCGGGCCTCCGATCGGGGTTATTGGTGATGGCCAGGATCGACTTGATCACGAACGTGTCCTGGAAATCAGAGTCTTCGGGAGAAATGACGATGATCGACCGGGCATCATTGAAGCCGACGAGTTTTAGGTCGTCGAGGTCGATCGGACTGCCGGTGCGGCAGATGATCCGGGTGTTGCGGGTATCGGGGATCTTCTGGCGGAGCTCGTCTTCCATCTCGACCTTGTCGATGTCGGCCATCACCACGATGCGTGGTTTCTGCTGGTTTTCATTGGCGATCACCAGTTCGGAGATGATCTGAAAAACCTTCGGTCCCCAGCCCAGGATGAGTGTGTGGTTTTTTTCGATCACCAGGGATTTGCCTTTCCGCAGTTCCGTGATCGCGTCTTCTATGCCGGAGCTGATCGAGCCGATGAGGATGGCGACGATGAAGATCCCTCCGATCGTCACGCCGAAACTGATGAGCCGAAGTCCCCATCCCGTGTCACCCGCCAGGTTACCGGCGTCCAGGGCGCGCATGAGGTTGTTCCACAGGCTTTCTGTCAGGCTCCAGGGTTCGGAGATTTCCTCCGAGGCGGGGATCCGGAAGACGATGATCAGGATCGAGGCAATGAGGATGATCAAAGCGGAGACGGCGGCCAGCCATCCGATAACGGCGGCGCTGCCGGCGGCCAGGGTATGTTCGAAACGATATTTAAGTCGCTGACGGAGCGAGTGGCGGGACATGGGATGAGAAATTTGCCAAAAGATACTCTATTTAGAAGATATCTTATGACCTGACCACGAAGTGGGGAAGACGGGTTTCTGTAATTTAGAGGCATGGCAG
>JAJTFQ010000175.1 GCA_021299955.1 Chitinophagaceae bacterium | reverse complement strand
GGTGTTTGTGCCCGGCGTGGCATTGTTTGCATAGGAAACGAGACATGTCAACGTGCCGCTTCCGGTTCGTGACAGTGTAAGCGGACCGAATGTTTCGGCACAGCCGACGGGCATACCGAAGGTGCCGCTGCGTAAGACCCTTCGCCTGAAGGGACCGTCGATGAAAGCGCCCTCCCATCCGACGCCTTCCATGCCGTAACCGTTCGGGGCATGAGATATCGTGTCGCCGGTGAATTCGAGCAGGTTGCTGTCGCTGGTGACGATTCGTCCCCGCATCAATCCGAGTGTTGAGGTTACCTGTGTCGATCTGCTGAGGAGAAGCGACCCCGTCGGCTTGTCAGTCTGGAGGGTTGCTATGGTATCCGGCAGGCCGTCACCTGTGCACTGGTCGCCGGTTCCGTCGAATATGTATCGTGCGCCTGCATGCAGCTGACGGAAGGTGGTGCGGAGGCATCCGTCAGTGCCATCGGCCCGGATGCCGGCCGGGTGTCCGATGAACAGTGTTCCACCGGCGGCGAGTTCCAGCCCTCCGGAACCGTTGATTGAACGGATTCCGGTCGAGAGACTGCCCTGATCCGATACCCGTATCCGTTGTCCGGCGTGGTTTAGGTTCAGGTCGGACCTCAGCAGGGTCAGATGTCCGGCTCCAATGACCCATTCGCGGAAGTGCTGTTGAATAAGTATCCCCGATCCTTCGATGACCCCTGTGGCGGCTGACGTGAGCAGTATGGATCTGCCCGAAACGCCGGCTGTAGCAGGTTGCAGCGACAGCATACCATTTACCCGCAGATGCCCGTCGAGGCGGATATTGGCGGTGAGGGTGGTGGTCAGCCCGGCACCTGTATTCACCTCCAGGTCTCCCCGTATGTACAGGTCCGAGGTCCCGCTTCCACTGTAGGATTTCAAACCACCGGCCGCATGAGCCCGGAAGACGAGGGAACCGAAGGTGTTGCCGGTCAGCGAGACGGTGTAGCCTGAAGTACCCGGCACATCGAATTCAAAGACGCCGGTGGAGGTTCCGGGGGATGTGGACAACCGGTCGATCAGACGGGCATTCGCCCTCGGTGTGGCATGGATATACCTTCCTCCGTCGGAGATCTTCATGAGTCCGGACAACTGCAGCGGATCTCCTGAATTTGCGCCGGAGGCATTGGTCAGCACCGCCCCCGAATCGATCCGCAGCGATTCTCCCGAGCCTGTAATGTTGAGGGCGGGAATGGCCCGGTTGCCGGTTGGAATGGTAAGTCTGATGGATCTTCCCCGACCCGGGCGCAGGGTCAGACTGTCCAGGGAGATACCCGCAGTGCCTGAAGGCAGTCTGATTTCATAGTCCACATTGACCAGGCTGTTGTCGAGCAGCACATCATCGCCAGCCGCCGGTATCCCGTCGGGATACCAGTTCGCCGGAGAAATCCAGCTGCTGTCCCCCGCTCCGCCATCCCATTTCCATTGACTGCAGGCCGACAGTACCCACAGCAGCCAGGCTCCCGTACAGATCATTCGCTTCATCTTCCATCTCGCTTCCGGGCAAGCTACGATCCTGAAGAGGGGGTGTACTATGTTAAAGCACCGAATTTTCATCGTTTTTTTCTCCGCTTCATGTAATCTTGCAGATAATAAGCAGGTATGAGGACGATCATCCGCAAGGAGCTGGGACAGTTTTTCAGCAGTATGACGGGGTACCTGTCGGTCTTGCTGTTTCTGCTGCTGAATGGCCTGTTCCTGTTCGTTTTTCCGGACACCAATCTTTTTGATGCGGGCTATGCGACCCTGGATGCCTTCTTCCGGACAGCGCCCTGGATCCTGCTGATGCTGATCCCTGCCATAACGATGCGCAGTTTTTCAGAGGAGTTCCGCGCCGGCACTTGGGAGGTGCTCTGTTCGAGGCCACTCACGCAAGCCGCCATCATTGGAGGGAAGTATCTGGCGGCCCTGCTGATCGTTGTCTGCGCTTTGTTGCCCACCCTGATATATGTATGGACGGTCGCCCGGCTATCTACGGCCGGCATTGACTCGGGAGGGATCGTTGGTTCGTACATTGGGCTTGTCGCCCTCTCCGCTGTGTTTACGGCCATTGGCATCTTTTTCAGCAGTCTGAGTGCCAATCCGGTGGTCACCTTCCTGGCGAGTGCCTTTGGATGCTTTGTCTTTCACACGGCCTTTACTGCGATCGCCGGTCTGGATTTCCTGCGGGGTGGTGCCGGTTACTGGGTCGAAATGCTGGGTATTGAGGCCCATTACCGAAGCATCAGCCGCGGGGTCATCGATAGCCGCGATGTCGTCTATTTTGCCTCTGTCGTCGCCTTCTTTCTTTTTCTCACTGCCCGGAAACTTCAGAACCGCTGATATATGCTGGACAGGATGATTCGTGCGCGATTCGGGTGGCTGGCGGTCTTGTCCGTCCTGGTGGCAGTCAATCTGCTCTCCACCGTTTTTCATATGCGCCTGGACCTGACGGAGGAGCGGAGGTTCACCCTCTCAGAGCCGACCCGCAGGCTGGTTCGGGAACTTGACGGACCTGTGGAGGTTACAGTACTCCTGGACGGGGATATGCCGGCGGGTTTTCAAAAACTCGCAAACGCGACACGCGACCTGCTGAACGATCTGCGGGACATCGCGCCAGACCGGGTCAACTTCACTTTTGCCCGACCCGCTTCCGAGGCGGATGACAGTACGCGGGCCGTTGTTTATGACTCCCTGCAGCAACTGGGGATCAATCCTACGAATGTCAAGGCACAAACGAAACAGGGTGAGGGCACCGAGGAAACGCTGCTGTTTGCAGGTGCGGTGATCCGTCATGGTGACCGGACAGTGGGTGTCGATCTGTTGTCGGGCCAGAGTCAGCTTTCAGGGATCGAGTCGCTGAACAACGCGGAGGCCTTGCTGGAATATCGTTTTGCGGATGCCATCAGAAAGGTGGTGCGGCAGACCGTTCCGCTGGTAGGATATCTCGCCGGCAACGGGGAACCGCTGGATTACCGGATCTACGACCTCATAGAACAAACGCTTCGGCCCAACTATGCCTTCCGCATCATCCCGATCGACAGCGTAACGCATATTCCCTCAGATTTCAGCGCGATCTGTGTCGTGAAGCCCATGCGACCGTTCACGGATGCGCAGAAGCTGAAGATCGACCAGTATGTGATGCGGGGCGGACGGGTCGTTTGGATGCTGGACAATCTGTATGCAAGCCTCGACAGCCTGCAGCGAAGCGAGGGATCGTTCATCGCCTTCGATCTCGGGCTCAATCTGGAAGACCTCCTGTTTCGGTATGGTGCCCGGGTGAATCGTGATCTGGTCCAGGACCTGCAGAACGACGGCATTCCCTCCGTGATCGGACAGATGGGTGACAAGCCACAGATCGAAGTCCTGCCCTGGCCTTACTATCCGCTGCTTCGCCATAACGGCCGACATCCCATCGCCAAGAATATGGATTACGTCTTGTCGAAATTTCCTCAGTCCATCGATACCGTCAAGGCGCCGGGCATCCGGAAGACCATCCTCCTGACCACCTCCCCAACCGCCCGTTCGCTGCCGACCCCCGCGCAGGTGGAATGGGAGAGCATCCGCACAGAGGATGACCTGGCCAGTTTCAGGTCTTCGGATATTCCGGTGGCGGTGCTGCTAGAGGGGCGTTTCAGCTCCCTCTACGCAAATCGGCTCGGACGAGCCCAGGCGGATTCGCTCCAGGCCGTTCAGGGCACGCCCTTTCTGGCAACCTCTGGATCGGAAGGAAAGATGGTGGTCGTGGGTGATGGTGACCTGCCCCTGAATGAGATCTCCCAGCAGGATGGCCCCCTGCAAATGGGCATGAATGCCTACACCCGTCAGCAATATGCCAATCGCAGCTTTTTGCTGAACACCCTGGAATATCTGACCGACAGTACGGGCATCCTCGAAACAAGATCGAAAGACTACACCCTGCGGCTGCTTGATGACAAGCGTGTCGAAACCGAGCGCCTGCAATGGCAGTTGTTCGACATTTTCGGTCCGATGCTGCTGACCCTCTTGTGCATCGCGGCCTGGCAGTACTGGAGGAAACGCCGTTTCGGCGCCACCTTCAGAAAGGACGCCTGACGGCGATTTCGTATCTTTGCAACCATCCGTATTCGGATGAAACAAATTTTTCGACATGACCCCTGACCAGATCACCTATCTCACTTTCGGCGTACTCCTGACCCTTGCCCTTGTCTTTGACCTTGGCCTGATGAGCAAGCGCAACTCCTCGATCTCCATGAAGAAGGCCCTGTATCAGACCCTGTTCTGGGTGGCGTTGTCGTTGGCTTTCTGCGTGTTCCTATGGATCGAAAAGACGCCCATGGTAGCCACCAAATATTTCACGGCCTATCTGATGGAGTGGTCGCTCAGCGTGGACAATATCTTCGTGTTCATTCTGATCTTTACTTATTTCAAGGTGGAGGAAACGGATGCGGGCCGGGCCCTGCTTATCGGTATCCTGCTGGCGATCGTATTCCGGATCATATTCATTGCCGTTGGCATTGGGCTGATCGAACGTTTTCACTGGATCCTCTACGTATTCGGATTCTTCCTGCTCTATACAGGTTACAAGCTGTTCTTCAAGAAAGACGAGGCAGAGTTCGATCCGGCAGAAACATCCGTGTATAAGTTCATGAAAAAATACCTGAGGCTCTCGGAACTCGAGCCTAAAGGGAGATACTTCATCCAGCATCACGGCAAGGTATTCTTCACGACGTTGTCCGTTGTCGTGATCATGCTGGCCGCGGTAGACCTGGCCTTCGCGCTCGATTCCATCCCCACGGTGGTGTCACTGGTGCGCGATGATGCCGCCGCCGATTTCACGGCAGATGACAAGCTGGTGATCTATTCGTCAAATATCTTCGCCATCCTAGGATTGCGTTCACTCT
>JAJTFQ010000174.1 GCA_021299955.1 Chitinophagaceae bacterium | reverse complement strand
ACGTCATTATCCGGGTTTTTTAGGTTGATCAATCCTACGCCGGCCATTAAACCACCGAAGGGCTGTACTTTTCCAGCCTTAGAATAATTCATGACACTGAACATGAGATGATTGAACTGCGCCTTCAATGTAGTGGTTCTATCCTCGCCACGCTCCTGATAATACCAGTTGGAAACATCAGTGGACTGGTTGAAGAAAAGGAGTTCATATCCCCGTTTCTCCTTTTTTCTGTATTCGAGGCCGGTTGCCAGATGCAGCCCGCCATGGATACTGTTGGTGGCGCCGGTCTTGGGATCAGTAGCGGAGAAAATCGTTTCGCCCATGACATAACCTGCATAGAGGTTGGCTCGCCAGGTCTGGGCACTCAGGGACATGGAAATGAACAGCAGCAGCAGGGTGTTGATCGACCTCATCTTACAGGTTTGAAGGGCGGCAGGGTACGGAAATCCTGCGTGGCCGGGTGATTTTGGGAAATCGGTTATTGGATGTGGGTCCGTCTGATACACAAAATAATATCAATCCTATGGAAAATGCAAGGTCTGTGCAGCCCCGTTCAGCACCCTGACCGGGATGTAACATATGTGTCATTCAATGATCAGGGGCTGATCAAGGCAGGGCGTTTCACTAAGAAAACGTGGACTTTCGCCATCTTATCGGCCGGTAGGCGCATCCGCCTTTTTCAGGCGGACGGTGGCGCTGGTCTGCTCAGTGCTTTCAAGCCTCATCTCATGGCGGACTCCATTTACCCATGCGATCATCAGGGAGGTGTTTGGCGGGATGCTGCCCAGGTTTTCCGCCACCATTGTGAGTTCTGAAACGGGTCCCAGATCGGCGACGGCGATCTTCAATGGGTAGGCTTTCGCCTTCAGCAAGACATGGGTGGCGATCATCCTGCCATCCAGGAAGATCGAGATGGAGTCTCCGTCGATCTGGGCGTTGTCGTAAAAATCCAGGGTCACCGAATCTCCGGCAATGGGGATCTCTCCCACGAAGGTTTTGGTCCGGTTCCGGAAGAGGGCATCCATGCCCACTGGTGCGGGTGTCGGCAGTGGTTTGGGTGCGGGTCGGGTGGTGACGACATCCACAGGGGGCTTCGGCGCGGGTTGAGGCGTCGGCTTGACGGGCGGGGCGGGGCGTCTGAACCACTACTTCTTCCTGTTCGGCTTCTTCCGGAATGTAGGGCTCGTCCGTCTTCCGAAGATGTACGGCAAAATCACGTCCACGGTCGCCTGTGGTACCGGTCACCCCTTTCCCGTCCAGTCGCATGATGCCCTCCCCCGGACAATTGAAGTCGGTTTCAAACTGTACAGCCCCACCGATGCGGGCATCCGTCAGTCGCCCCTGCGCGTCAACGGCCGAACCATCCGCATGCCACCAACGGACCGTTCCGTCGTAGGGGTTGAAATACCCACGGACCGGCACTTTTACATGATCACGGACACCTGTGTAATAGTAGCAGACACCTCTCAGGCTGTCGCCGATGCGTTCTATCCTCAATTCCACAGCGTAGGGCCTCGAGAGTGCACCCTGCGGGAACAGGATCCTTCCCTCCCACACACCGGTCACCGGTTGTGCTTGCAGGAAGGAACAGGCCAGGAGCAGGAGCAGTCCGGTCATGAACGCCGGCTGCAGGCGGGTATTGATCATCATGTAAAGTAAAGATAAGATAGACGGGCACGCATGCTATCCGATACCTGGTCCGGACCGGTGAATTAACATTCCCGCAACAGCCGGTGCAGGTACCCTGTTGCTTCAAGGTTTTTTGTAGGATTCATGCCAGATTGGTAACCCCGCCTTGGTAGAGACGCGATTCATCGCGTCTGACCGCGACGGGGCAGGCATGATGGTTGGATAGGTCGATGATATTTGCTGGACATTCTGTTTTTCCCGGGAATTTTCAATGGCCAGACGCTATGAACCGCGTCTCTGTCAATCTTTCTGAATATCCCCTGCAACCGGAATTTCCCGAAATTGCAGCCATGGAACCCACCCGAGCGTCTGTACCGGACGGAGAGCCCGCCGATGCATTTATTCATTCGGTTATCCGTTACCGTGAGTCATTTCATGCAGTGTTACCACACCGGCAGGGGAGTACCCGTTGTCTGGCAATGGACCTGTCCGGACAGCGTGCCGACTTCACGCCGGATGTCTATGAGGACCTTGGTCGTTTCAGTGCGTGGGTCGAGGAGATGCTGCGGGAGGCTGGCGCTGATTACGGCATCGGCGGTTACGCTGAGGACCGTGAGATGTATGCACGCAGCCGTGTCTTCGATGGCGATGGTGCGCCCCGACGTCTGCACCTGGGCATCGATATCTGGGCTCCGGCCGGCACTCCGGTCTTTGCCCCATTGTCCGGTGCAGTGCATAGCGTCGGTATTCGTGATGAGGCGGGTGATTATGGCGGCGTGCTGATCCTGTCGCATGAACTCGATGGTCAGGTTTTTCATACACTCTACGGGCACCTCTCGCGATCTGTTGGTGAATGGAAGGCGGGCGACAGGGTTCGGGCGGGTCAGTGCATCGCCCGACTGGGGTCGCCATCGGAAAATGGATACTGGCCGCCGCATCTGCACTTCCAGGCCATTCGGGACATGGAAGGGATGACCGGAGATTATCCGGGTGTATGTCGTCGTGCGGATCGGGAACGTTACCTGAAGAATTGTCCTGATCCGACACCCTTGCTGGGATTCCAGCCATTCGGCCGGTGAGGCGGACATCCTGGTGACCGGTTCCGTTCCGAAAACTTCCCCGGCATCCGTCTCCCTTGCGTAATTTTACATTATGTCCAACCCCAATCTGCAACCGGACCGAAACGCCCAGCCCAGGGGTGATGCGGAGTTCGAGAACACGATCAGGCCGGGTTCCATCGAGGAATTCGCCGGCCAGCCGACCATCATCGAAAATCTGAAGGTGTTCATCCGGGCGGCCCGCATGCGGGGGGAGGCGCTCGACCATGTCCTCTTCCACGGACCACCCGGCCTCGGCAAGACAACCCTTTCGCGCATCGTCGCCAATGAGATGGGCGTACAGATCCGGGAGACTTCAGGTCCGGTGATTGAGAAGCCAGCCGATCTGGCGGGACTCCTGACGGGCTTGCAACCCCACGACGTATTGTTCATCGACGAGATACACCGGCTGAGTACCGTGGTGGAAGAGTACCTGTATTCGGCGATGGAAGATTTCCGGATCGACATCATGATCGACAGCGGTCCGAGTGCCCGCAGCATTCAGATCAACCTGAATCCTTTTACACTGGTGGGTGCCACCACCCGAAGTGGCCTGCTCACGGCCCCCTTGCTGTCGCGGTTTGCCATCAAGTCGAGACTGGAATATTATTCCGCGGAGACCCTTCAGAAGATCGTCTGGCGTGCAGCGCAGATCCTGGGGGTCAAGATCACTTCTGATGCCTCGATGGAGATCGCCCGTCGCAGTCGGGCCACGCCCCGCATTGCCAATGGTTTGTTGCGCCGGGTGCGTGATTTCGCCCAGGTACTGGGCAATGGGGTGATCGACCTGGATATCACCAAACATGCGCTGAAGGCTTTGCAGGTGGATGCGCATGGTCTGGATGAGATGGACAACCGCATCCTGCTGGCGATCATCGATAAGTTCAAGGGTGGGCCCGTCGGAATCACGACGATCGCTACGGCCGTAGGAGAAGAGGCCGGAACCCTGGAGGAGGTATATGAGCCGTTCCTGATCCAGGAAGGATTCCTGAAACGTACACCCCGCGGGCGGGAAGTCACCTCCCGGGCCTACGAACACCTGGGACGTTCACCCAGGCCGGGCGGACCGGAACAGGCCCTGCTGTTTTGAGCAGCTTGTTGGTTATATTCATCGCTACCCTCCCCGTGGTAGAGACGCGATTCATCGCGTCTGGCCCCTGTACATTCTTATAAGATCCGGAATGGCCGCCAATTAATATCGGCCCATTGGCATATGCTGCCCGATCATGTAATCGGCCCCGTCGCGGTTAGACGCGATGAATCGCGTCTAACCGCGACGGGGTGCAGCATGTGTTGGCGTCAGTCCGTTTAGAAGGAGCATATCATTGCGCACGCTCCTTTTCTTCCAGCATGAATCCATGCCCGTGGATGTTGGTAATGGTGATGTCCGTATCGTCCTTCAGCAGCTTGCGCAACTTGGCGATGTACACATCCATGCTGCGGCCATTAAAATAATTGTTGCTGCCCCAGATCTTCTTGAGCGCGGTTTCGCGGGTGAGGGATCGGTTCTTGTATTCCGCAAGCAGCTTCAGCAGTTCGTTCTCTTTGGGCGACAGGGTCTGCTTTTTCCCTTCAATGGACAATTCGCGGATGGAGGGGTTGAAATGGTATCTGCCCAGATCGAAGGAAATGGCTTCCTCCTCCCGGTGTTTTTCCTCGTTGCGTTTCAGGATCGCGCGGATCTTTAGGAGGAGTACGTCCATGTCAAAGGGCTTGGTAATGTAGTCGTCGGCACCCAGGTTGTAGCCCTTGATGACGTCGTCGCGCATGGATTTAGCCGTGACGAAGAACAGCGGGATGTCCGGATTGATGTCCCGGATCTCTTCGGCCACTGTGAATCCGTCCACATTGGGCATCATCACATCGATCAGGCAGAAGTCGAATCGTTCGCGCTTGAAGGCAGCCAGACCCAGCCGGCCGTCTCGCTCGAGCACAACTTCGTAGCCGTTGTGTTCGAGAGACTTCTTGAGCACAAGGCCCAGGTTGGTATCGTCCTCACAGAGCAGGATCTTGATCTTGGCATTGTCTGCACTCATGCGATTGTGTTTTATACAAATAAATATTAAATCTGCGAGGGTTGTTCCACTGCACCGGATAAAGTTTTGTTAAACAAAACCAGTGCCATTTTCATATGTTTATATCCCGACATTGAAAATAAGCAAGTATATGCATCTTACGAACGACAACAGGTTAAGGAATCTCATCGTGATCGGCGACCGGGTGCTGATCCGGCCATCTCAGCCGCATGAACAGACACCGAGTGGGCTGTACCTCCCGCCCGGCGTGCAGGAAAGGGAGAAGGTGCAGCAGGGATATATCATCAGGACGGGCCCCGGGTATGCGATTCCGATGCCGGTGGACGACGAGCCCTGGAAGCAGCAGGGAGATCCTGTTAAATACGTCCCGCTGCAGGCGAAAGAGGGCGACCTTGCGATCTTTCTGCTCAGCGGTGCTACCGAGGTCATGCATGCCGGAGAGCGTTATTTCATAGTGCCACAGGGTGCCATCCTCATGCTGGAACGCGAAGAGGATCTCTGACCACCGGGTGAGGGTATTGTAGTTTTCTTTGTTCATTTATTTTATAAATTGACTGACCATGTCCAAATCTGATGCTTTTCGATCAATGGTTCTCGAGGGATATTCTTTCAAGGGCGAACATTTCCCACTGGGCGCTGCCGTCCTGGATGGTGCGGTGAGCACCGGCACCATCGTCAATCTCCCCCTGCGGACGATGAACCGCCATGGATTGATCGCCGGTGCGACGGGTACCGGCAAGACCAAGACCCTTCAGCTGCTGGCGGAGGGTCTCTCGGCCGCCAGTGTGCCTGTGCTGATGATGGATATCAAGGGAGATATGAGCGGACTGGCGGCGGCGGGTCAGCCGGGTCCGCGCATCCAGGAGCGGATGGACAATATCGGTGCCGCTGCCTGGCAGCCCATGGCTTGTCCGGTCGAACTGCTCTCCCTGAGCGATGCGCCCGGCGTGCGTCTGCGCAGCACGGTGCTTGAGTTTGGTCCCATCCTGATGTCCAGGATCCTCGGGCTCAACGAAACGCAGGAAGGCGTGATGTCGATGGTTTTCAAGTACTGTGATGATGAACGCATGCCGCTGCTCGATCTCAGGGATCTGGTACGCGTGCTCCAGTATGTGGGCGGAGACGGCCGAAAGGAACTGGAGGCGCTGTACGGGCGGATCTCACCCTCCACTACCGGGACCATCCTGCGGAAGGTGGTCGAACTGCAGCAGCAGGGGGGCGACGGCTTCTTCGGCGAGCCATCCTTTGACGTGGAGG
>JAJTFQ010000173.1 GCA_021299955.1 Chitinophagaceae bacterium | reverse complement strand
ATCGGGCCACCCGTGCCATCCCCGTTGATATATGCGGCATACAGCAGGATGGCGGCGCCCAGTTGCAGGACAGCGCCGGCCAATGCGATCCAGCGTGCCTGCTGCGGGCGGCCTGCCAGCAGGATCAGAAGGGCGGTGAGGAGCGGGATGAGCAGAAGTCCGATCGGGTTCATAATATCTTTATAGTATGTCGGCCGCGGATATCCGCCGCCGGGTGAATGATGTCAGGTCCAGCGGTAAATGGCGGCCAGGGCCAGCAGGATGACGGCCACCAGGAAGATCAGTGCGTATTGCTGCACCTTACCCGATTGCAGTCCCCGGATCTTATGTGACAGGGCCAGGGTGGCCGTCCCGGCACCATTGACCAGTCCGTCCACCACCTGGCGATCGAACCAGGCCGCAGGTTTTCCGATCCCATTGAACAGGATCCGTTTGGTGATGAACAAATACACTTCATCAATATAGAACCGGTGCTTCGCGGCGGTGTACAAGCCCCGCAGGGATACGGCGAATCTCTCCGCACGATCCGAAGCATTTTTATGGAACCGGGCGGCCAGCAGGATACCCAGCACGGCGATCACCACGGGCGCGATCGAAAAGGCCGGATGCAGGTGTGTCTCGAGCGGTTTCAGGTCAGAGGTCACGAAGTGGCCGAAGGGGATGAAGCCGGACAACACGGTAGCGACGGCCAGAATGGTCAGCGGCAGGACCATGGCGGTTCCGCCTTCTCCATGCCCGTGGCCTTCGCCGGCAGGGTGGTTCCAGAAGATCCGGAAATAAAGTCGGAACATATAGAAGGCCGTCAGTCCGGAAGTGAGCAACGCGACGCCAAAGACCAGGATGCTGCGTTTGGAGGTCGCCATCAGGATCTCCTCCTTGCTAAAGAATCCCGAGAAGGGTGGGATCCCTGCAATGGCGAGGCAGGCGATCAGGAAGGTAAGATGGGTAACCGGCAGCTGCTTTCGGAGTCCGCCCATGTCGGCCATCTCATTGCTATGCACGGCGTGGATGACCGAGCCGGCCCCGAGGAAGAGCAGGGCCTTGAAAAAGGCATGGGTGAAGAGATGGAACTGTGATGCCATGTATCCCAGCCCGGCCTCACCACCCTGTCCGGATACGCCCAGGGAGAACATCATGAAGCCGATCTGCGACATGGTCGAATAAGCCCAACCTGGCCAGGAGGAATACCCCCGCAACCACCATCGTAGCGGCATGGATGAGGGCAGAAACCGGCGTCGGGCCTTCCATAGCATCGGGCAACCAGATGTGCAGCGGAAACATCGCGCTCTTACCCATACCTCCCATGAAGACCAGGGCCAATCCCCAGGTGATGGCGCTGCAGCCCAGGAAACTCGGAGCGATAAGGGCATGGAAGTCGGGGTCGTCGACCGAGGTGAGCCGTTCGATCAGGGTGAGGAAATCCAGCGAGCGGGCTTCATACCCCAGGACGAGGATACCGATGAGGAATCCAAGGTCAGCAAAGCGGGTCACGATGAAGGCTTTCTTCGCAGCGGCGACGGCCGAGGGTTTTTGATAGTAATATCCGATCAACAGGAAGGAGGAAACACCCACGAGTTCCCAGAAAATATAGATCTGAAATAAGTTCGCGGAGAGCACCAGCCCCATCATCGAAAAAGTGAAGAGGCCCAGAAAGGCATAGTAGACGGGCATCCTGGCTTCTCCCTTCAGATAAGAACTGCTATAAACATGCACCATCAGCGAAACGACGGAAATGACCAGGAGCATCATCACCGAGATAGGGTCGACGAGTGCGCCCATATCGATCCGAAGGTCGCGGTCAAATACCAGCCAGGGAATATCGAGTGCACGGATCTGTCGGAAGCCGCTGTCATCGGAACCCCATTCAAAGAAATATCCATGGGCCAGGATGATCGCCAGCGCGGTGGACCCGGCGATGAAGGTCGTGGCGATGCCGGCGGAGACAGGGCCGGATATGCGTCGGCTGAAGAGCCCGAGGATGAGGAATCCCAGCAGGGGCAGCAGGGGGATCAGGAGAATTAGAGCTGTTTGGGGCATATCGGTGATTTTTTCCGGGCCATCGGGGTTTCGTGCGGATCAGTGTTTCATATCCTCGGCACTGCTGACATCGATGGACCCGTGGCTCTGTCCGTCCACACGTATCGGTTGAAGGCGATGAAATTGAGGCAGACGCTGTTGAGGATGAGTTCGAGGCTCATCAGCATGGTGATGAGGTTTCGGCGGGTCAGGAATCCATAGATCCCGATGAAGAACAGGGCCGCACCGATGAACAGCATATGGTAGAGTCCGGGTTCCATCATGGCTGGTTGGGTTTTGCGCGCATGGCGATGACGATGCAGCCGATCATGGCCGCGAGTAGCAGGAGGCTCACCACTTCGAAGGGAAGGGCGAAGCCATCGTCGCCCGTGGCCAGCATGCGGCGGCCGATGGCGGACACGCTGCGGTCGACTTCCGCAACAGCGGGTGTTGGAAAAGGATGAGCGACGAGCTGGAGCATGACCAGTCCCATGCCAAGGAGTGCGGCGCCGGCGGCAGCGATCGTCCGCAACATCGGCGGAGTGGGCATGTCATCCCCGGCACGCTGGGTGAGGAATACCGAGAAGATGATGAGCACGGCAATGCCGCCCGCGTACACAACGATCTGCACGGCGGCGGCAAATTCGAAGCGCATCCAGAAATACAGACCGGCGATACCGATCAGGCTGCTCAACAGATACACGGCGGACCGGAAGATGCGGCGCGTTCCGACGGCCATCGCGGCGCTGACCAGGGTCAGGGCGGCGAGCAGATAGAATACGATCGTTTCCCCTTTCATCATTCGACCCCCTCCTGGAGTTTGGAATCCGGTTTGTTAAGGATGCGTGTCAGCTGGCTGCGGTCATAGACGCTGTGCTCGAAGGTCTGCGCCATGCGGATGGCATCGGTCGGACAGGCTTCGATGCAGAGGTTGCACATGGTGCAGAGTTCGAGGTGATAGACGAACTTGTCGACCGCCTTTTTCTTCTTGCCTTCGGCGTTCACCTCGAACTTGGTGACCACCTTGATGGTACCATTCGGACAAGCCAGTTCGCAGGCGGTACAGCCGGTGCAGCGGTGTTCATTGTTGTCGGTATGCGTCATCACGACCTCTCCCCGGAAACGCTCCGGCAGCACCAGCGTGGCGCGGTTGTCGGGGTACTGCTGCGTGATGATCTCCTTGTGATGGGTGAAATAATAACCCGTCATGCGCATCCCCTTCAACAGGGAACCGACGGCTTCGGCGATCTCGGAAAAGTATCTGGTCAGAAACATCGGTTATGCTTGATCGTTAGAGTGTCGATTTTCTTTCGGTTCAGAAATGCCATTTGAGGATGGCGATCACTGTCACCAGCAGGATGTTCACCATCCCGATGGGTAGTAGGTAGCGCCATTCGAGGTTCAGGAGCTGATCGATCCGCAGGCGCGGGAAGGTCCACCGGAACCACATCATCAGGAAGATCAGGAAGAAGGTCTTCCCGAAGAACCAGACAGAAGAAGGGATCCAGTCCATGATCCCGTTGAATGCCGTCCATTCGCCGATGTGCAGTGGCATCCATCCGCCCAGGAAGAGCGTGGCGCCGATCGCGCAGACGATGAATACATTGATGTATTCGGCGAGGAAGAAGAGCGCAAATTTCATCCCGGAATATTCGGTATGGAAGCCCCCGGTGAGTTCGGATTCGGCTTCTGCCATATCGAAGGGGGCACGGTTGGTTTCGGCCGTGACGGCGATCATATAGATCACGAAAGCGATCAGCACGGGGATATGTCCTTTGAAGATCCACCAGCCATTGGACTGCGCTGTTACGATGTCGGAGATCTGCAGACTCCCGGTGAGCACCACGACGGTGAGGATGGACAATCCGGCGGACAGTTCGTAGCTGACGATCTGCGCACCGCTGCGCATGGCGCCGAGCAGGGAGTATTTGTTATTGCTGCTCCAGCCCGCCATGAGGATGGCGATCACGTTGAGCGAGGAGATGGCCGTCACGTAGAGCACGCCGATGTTGAGGTCCCAGATCTGGAAATCCTTCGCGAAGGCGATCGGCGCCATGAGGAGCATGGCCGCGATCATGGCGATGAAAGGTGCGAGATTGAAGAGAAAGCGGTCGACCCCGTCGGGTGTCATGCCTTCCTTGACGAGAAGTTTGAGGGTATCTGCGAGTGACTGCATCAACCCTTTCGGACCTACGCGATTGGGGCCGAGCCGGATCTGCATGAAGGCCGATACCTTACGTTCCATGAGGACGAGGACCAGTCCCAGTCCGGCGAAGAGGCCGATCACGGCGATGCCAACAATGATCATCTCAAAGGCCAGTGCCCAAGCGGGCGGGAAGGTCTCGTAGAGCCATCCGTGAATCAGATCGGTCAGTTGTGCGAAGTTCCACATATGCTGCATGTTGGGGGCGTCGGTACCTTTCGGGGGCCGATCGCCGCTATCTGTCGATGTCGGGTATCACCAGGTCGAAGCTGCCCATGATGGCGACGAGGTCGCCGATCTTTTGTCCGCGCACGGTATGATCCAGTGCGCTGAGGTTGGAGAAGCCGGGCGACCGGTACTTGATGCGATAGGGTGTCAATCCCCCTTCGCTGACCAGGTACACGCCGAAATCTCCGCGGGCGGTTTCGACCCTGGAGTAATATTCTCCCTTAGGCACCTTCAGCACGGCCTTGGTCTTGGCCTGGAAGTCACCTTCGGGGATATTGTCGATGAGTTGTTCGATGATGTGCAGCGACTGCCGCATCTCCTGCATCCGCACGAGATACCGGCTGTAGGTATCGCCTTCCTTGCCGATGATCTGCCGGAAGTCGAGCCGGTCGTAGATTCCGTAGGGCTGCACCTTCCGGATATCGCAATCGACGCCGCTGGCGCGGCCGGTGGGGCCGCTACAACCATAGGAGATGGCGTCTTCCTTCGACAGCACCCCGACACCGCGGGTACGCGCACGGAAAATCGTGTTGCCGGTGACGAGTTCGTCGTATTCGGGCAGTTTTCGTTTGAACTGAGCGATGAATTCCTTCACACGGCGGTGGAAGTTGGGATGTATGTCATACATCACGCCGCCCGGGACCATGTAATTCATGGTCAGGCGGGCGCCGCAGGATTCTTCCATGATGTCATTGATCATCTCGCGTTCCCGGAACGCGTGGAAGAAGGGCGTGAATGCCCCGATATCCATGGCCATGGCTCCCCACCAGAGGACATGCGAGGCGATGCGCGTGAGTTCGCCCATCAGCACGCGTATGACCTGTGCACGTTCGGGTACTTCCAGCTGCAGGCCCTTTTCGACGGCCATGGCGCAGGCGTGGTTATTGATATGCGCCGAGAGGTAGTCCATCCGGCTGGTGGCGTAGATGAACTGCCGGTAGCTGAGGCTTTCGCTCATCTTTTCGATGGAGCGATGGATATATCCGAGGTGCGGCTCAACCTTCCTCACCGTCTCTCCGTCGAGGGTGATGACGAGGTGGAGCACCCCGTGTGTGGCCGGGTGCTGCGGGCCTACGTTGATGATCAGTTCGCCTTTGTCCGTTGTGCCGATTTCTTCCACCATGGTCGAGGCTTAGAGTTTTATCATGTTCACGGGATCCTCATAATCCTTTCGGAGCGGGTATCCCGTCCAGTCGTCGGGGAGGATAAGTTTCCTCAGGTCCGGGTGTCCGGTGAAGTCCACACCGAACATTTCGCAGACTTCCCGCTCATGGAATTCGGCCGTCCGCCAGATGTCGCTCACTGTCTGGATCACGGGTGTTTCCCGGTCGAGTTTCACCTTTACCACCATTGTATGACGATGTGTGGTGGAGCTAAGATGATAGACCATCGTGAGTTGTGTTTTCCAGTCGATGCAGGTGAGGCAGAAGAGATAGTCGAAGCGCAGGTCTTCCCGATGTCGGATGAGCCGTGCAAGGTCGGGCCAGGCTTCAGCGGATACCTGGAAGTTCGGCCATTCACCAGCCGTGTCAACGACCGCGTCCGGTGCGACTTCTGCCATGACGGTTATGAGTGCTTCGGTTGTCATATTTATATTTATATCCCTGGACAATCAGTCCGTTCCGCTGTTATCAGATGTTCTTTCCGTCGATATCGATCCGTTCTCGTTTACCACCGCTTTTGATCTTCTCCTGCAGGGTGATGAGTGCGTGGAGCAGGGCTTCCGGGCGCGGCGGGCATCCGGCGACGTACACATCCACCGGGATGACGTGATCGGCGCCTTTCACCACCGAGTAGGTATTGTAAAAGAACGGGCCGCCACTGATGGCGCAGGCACCCATGGCAATGACGTATTTTGGGTCGGCCATCTGGTCGTAGAGTCGCTTGAGGACGGGCGCCATCTTGTTGACGATGGTGCCGGCGATGATGATCACATCTGCCTGACGGGGGGTGGCGCGCGCCACTTCGAATCCGAAGCGGGAGAAATCATACTTCGCCGCGGCGGTGGACATCATCTCGATGCCACAGCAGCTCGTAGCGAAAGTGAGTGGCCAGAGCGAGTTGCTGCGGGCCCAGTTCACCACATCCTCCAGCGGACCTGAAAGTATCCCCCCACCGGGTGTTTCATGAACGAGGCCCGGAAATTTCGCCGGTTGCTTGTCTGGATTCATGCTTGCGACACGTATATCACGACCACTTGAGCGCGCCTTTTTTATGCGCATATAGAAAGCCTATGAACAGGATGAAGAAGAATATGAGGATCTCTACGAGGGCGGGCCATCCCACCTGCCGGACCACGACGGCCCAGGGATAGAGAAAGATCAGTTCAACATCGAAGATGAGGAAGATCAGGGCGAAGAGGTAATAGCCGACGTTGAACTGGATCCAGGTCTGTCCGGTAGTGGGGATGCCACACTCATAGGCCTGTCCTTTTTGCGGGTTCCAGCTGGCCTTGAGCACGATCCGGGACAGGAGAATGGCAATGACAGAGAATGTCACGGCGGCCAGAGTGAGCACGATCAATGAGGCGGGTCCCATGGCAGAAATTTAGGTTATCGTCCTGCCGCCGTTATTGGCAGCATTCGTCATCGTTGAAACGAATATAACGAACCCGTGCAAAATAATCTACAAAAGATGGGGGTAGATTAGTTGGCGTCGTGTGCTTTGTGACACAGATCATTTTTGGGGCGGGGGACCCCAAAATATGTCAATTTTGACATGTTCCGGCGGTCAATCCTCCGTGCCGGTGTCGGCTTCGATGCGGTCGGCTTCGCGCAGCAGTTCCCATTGCAGGTCTTCGTGGAGGGTGTCGATGGCTTTTCGGGCGCTACGCATCTGGGTCTGGAATATCCGCTGTAGAACGGGATTCCGGTCGACCGGCAGGCCGCTTTGTTGCAGGAGGCGGCAGACATGGAGCCGGATCTCAGCCTCGGCAGCCTTCGAGCCGATCAGCCGGATATGCTTGTTGGCGATGCGGAGTGACTTTCTGACGGTCTTTTTGGCGAGGTAGATGCGGTCGGGCTGGATGTCGAGCATGGAGGTGAGGAGTTCCTCGCGCACGGCGGTGAGGTGAGCATCGAGGTCATGCGCCTCGAAGAGGAGGAAGGTCAGGAGCTCCTTGTTTTCTTTCTTGAAGCGGGCGAGTCGCTGGATGATGCTGATGAGTTCTTTGGGAGACTGCGCCTCCAGTTCCTGACGGATCTCCCTGACACCGGCCGTGTACATGACCCGAAACTAATGCAGAATATGGGATTGGCAAAAGCCTTTGGAAGTTCCGTCATCAGATACTGCATTCATCGTCCAGGCAACGTCTTGGTCGCAGGAAGGAGGTACCAATGAGGACGGCTCCGATGAAGATGATCGGCCAGGCACCCTCCCCGGCATAGATGATGCCCATGGCGATGAAGAACCCTCCCAGCACCCAGCGCAAAATGCGATTGAACCAGATGATCGACCGTTCAGACACCTGCATATCAGTTCAGGGATTGAAGTTGCTGTATGATAATGTAGATGCCCATCACGAGTACGAACCAGCCGAAGCCTTTCCTGAGTTTGTCGCCATCCACCTTTTTACTCAGGGCATCACCGACAAAGATGCCTGCGATGGCGAGGGCGGAAACGGACAGGAGCAGATTCCAGTCCATCTGCATGTGCGAGAGGTCGCCGGTGAAACCGAACAGTGATTTCGCGGCGATGATCAGCAGTGAAGTGCCTACGGCCTGTTTCATCGGAAGTTTGGAGAGTATCACCAGGGCAGGGATGATCAGGAATCCGCCACCGGCGCCAACGAGACCGGTCAACATACCGACCACGGTGCCTTCCAGCAGGATCAGCGGATAGTTGAATCGCTGTTCGACCGGCGCTCCGGATGTCTCTGCTCCATTTCCGCCTCGGATCATGGATATGGAGGCGGCGACCATCAGCACGGCGAAGAGGAGCATCATCATCAGTGGCTTCGTCATTACCCACCCTTCCATGGAAAACAGCTGATCCGGGATGGCGGGGATGATGAATTTCCGGGTAGCATAGACGGCAACAATAGAGGGGGTACCGAAGATGATGGCCGTCTTCAGGTTCACTTGTCCCTGGCGGTATTTCGGCCAGGCGCCCACCAGGCTGGTGAGGCCGACGATAAAGAGGGAGTATGCGGTGGCTGATACGGGATCGACGCCCATCAGATATACGAGTACCGGAACGGTTAGGATGGAACCGCCGCCACCGATAAGGCCGAGCGAAATACCTATGACCAGAGAAGCGAAATATCCGATGATTTCCATGCAGATGTTGTAATGGTATGCAAAGATGGGGGCATGTATTGACCTCATCCGTGATAAATATCACGCATGCCGGAAAAAATCGGATTACAATCATGCGGGATCCGGGGAATCCTGACGTCGGTCATTGAAACAGGACATTCAGGCGACGGATATTCGCATTGTGCTTTTGACCTAATCATTCACCATAAAAAAGAACACCATGAACACGAGTGGAAAGATCCTGACCGCGGCGGCGGTAGGTTTAGCAGCAGGTGCCTTAGCCGGTTTGTTACTGGCTCCAAGATCCGGCAAGGAAACAAGGGAGATGCTGAAAAAGAAAGGGGAGCAGGCTGCTGAGCATGTGACGGATGGCATTGAGAAGGGTCGGCAGCAGGCGACCGATCTGAAGGCAAAGGCGGAGGAGAAGATGCGGGATGTGAACCGGAAGGTGGTTGAAGTTATTTGATCTCCAACGCATAAAAAGCGAACGGGCATCCATTGGGATGCCCGTTCTTGTATTCAATGATCAAATGAAGTGCAGGCTTTCACCAGCTGCCGCCGGCACCGCCGCCGCCAAAGCTGCCGCCGCCGAATCCACCGAATCCACCTCCTCCGCCACCACCAAATCCGCCACCGCGGGAACCTCCCCCGATATGGGTGGGCGGGAACCACATGGTGGAAGGCCCGTTCCAGTTACGATAGCCACGGCCGCTCATGAAAGAACCGCCGCCGCCTTTTCGGGACTTGAAGAAGATGAAAATGATCAGGATGATCATAAAGACGGCGAGGACGATGATATCACCCAGTTTGTCTCCCTTCTTTTTACGATACCCGGCAGGGGCTGTATACTCGCCTGCAGCGGCCTTGATCAGGGCGTCCACGCCGAAGTCGATCCCCCGGTAGAAATCCTGTTCGCGGAAGTTGGGGACGATCTCATTCTCCACAATACGCTTGGCGATGGCATCCGGGATCGCCCCTTCGAGGCCATAGCCCGGGGCTATGAACACTTTACGATCGTTCTTTGCGACAAGGAGCACCACTCCGTTGTTGTTTTCCTTGTTGCCGACCCCCCATTTCCGACCAAGCTGGTAGGCAACTTCCGAGATTTCGAAGTCTCCTGTTGTCGGGATCAGCACCACGGCGATCTGGTTGGAGGTACTGTCGTCGTAGGCGACCAGTTTCGCTTCCAGGGCCTGGAGCTGATCGGGGCTGAGGGTGTTGGTCAGATCAACCACCAACCGGGGCGGATTGGGCGCCGGAGGGATGACCTTTTCGATCTGGGCGGAGCCCAGCAAGGCCAGAAACAGAAGGCTGAGGGTGATCCAGGTCTTTTTCATCTATCGGCCGAATATGATGTGATCCGGAAGTTCATTGCGATCTTCCGAGTGATAGGGGAATTTTTCCTGAAGCACTTCTCCGACGTCCCGGATGATGCCAATGATACCATCAACGTAGTGCTGTTCGCCGAAAGCGGCCAGGATCTTGGCCACCTCGCCATTCCAGAATTCGCTACCGACGATGCGATGGATGCCTTCATCTCCAAAAACAGCAAGTTGATGGTCTTTCATCGCGATGTAGATCCGCACCCCATTTCGATCCTGGGTCTGTTCCATCTTCAGCCCGAAGAACAGTTCCGCAGCCCGGTCAACCGGATCCACGAAACGGCACCTGTGTTCAATGTAGATGCGTATCTCTCCGCTGGTACGCATTTCCGCTGCACGGATGGCCTCGACGATGCGTTGTTCATCTGCATTAGAGAAATGTTGCTGTGCTGACCGGAACCGCTCGAAGATGGAAAGTAATCCCATGGCTGGTTCGTTTTACTTCCCGAAATCCACTGAAGGAGCTTTCTCCGCACCTGCATCTGCTTCAAAGTAGCCTTTTTCGGTGAATCCGAACATGGCAGCGTAGATGATGTTGGGGAAGGTCTTCACAGCGGTGTTGTATGTCTGCACGGCGTCGTTAAAGTCGTTGCGTGCAACTTTAATGCGGTTTTCCGTGCCTTCGAGTTGTGCCTGCAGGTCGCGGAAATTCTGGTTGGCCTTCAGGTCGGGGTATTGTTCAACGGTGACCAGCAGACGGCTTAATGCACCGGAGAGTTCACCCTGAGCGGCCTGGAATTTGGCGATATTTTCGGGCGTGAGGTTTGCCGGATCGATATTCATCTGAGTGGCCCGCGCGCGCGCGCCAATGACAGCTTCCAGCGTGGATTTTTCAAAATCCGCAGCGCCCTTGACAGTGCTGACCAGGTTAGGGATCAGGTCAGACCGGCGCTGGTAGTCGCTCTGAACCTTGGCCCACTTGGATTTGACGTTTTGGTCCTGCTGAACAAGATTGTTGTAACCCGAGCAGCCACAGCCGCCGAGGAGGACGATCAGGCCGACGATGACGATCAGTACGATGTTCTTAGTGCTCATGTAAGTTTATTTATGCTATCAAGTTAAGACGATCGGGGAAATTAAATGGTTGCATGTGGTACTTCTTCGTTACCGGATGGCGGCGATGCCGGGCAATACTTTCCCTTCGAAGTATTCGAGCATGGCTCCGCCACCGGTGGAGACATAGCTTACCTGGTCGTCGAATCCGAATTTATTGACGGCGGCCACGCTGTCGCCCCCGCCTACCAGGGAGAAGGCACCATTACGGGTGCTCTCGGCCACGGCTTCGGCGATGGCTCGGGTACCGGCCTGGAATTTCTCCATTTCGAAGACGCCCATCGGGCCATTCCAAAGGATGGTGCGGCTGCGGGTGATGACTTCATGGAAGGCCTGGCGGGCAACGGGACCGATATCGAGGCCCATCCATCCGTCGGGG
>JAJTFQ010000172.1:627-5543 GCA_021299955.1 Chitinophagaceae bacterium | reverse complement strand
CCACCCCGCAGTACGATGTTCGGCACGGCACCCGGGCGGCCGGATGTCTGCTGCACCCGCAGGCCCGGAATGGTGCCCGCCAGCGCAGAGGCCGGATTCGACCTTACACCCGTCTGTAACACCCGGTTGTCGAGCTTGCTGACGGATCCCGTGATCTTCGATTTTTTTTGCGTGCCGTATCCGACCACGACGATATCGTCCATGTTGGACTCATCCTGGCTCATGACGACGTCCATGATCGCGGCATCCCCGACCACTCGTTCAACACCGTTAAAGCCCGTAAAGGAAAATACCAGGGTCTGACCGGTGGCCACCTCTATGGCATAACGGCCATCGGCATCCGTCTGGGTCCCCGATGAACGCCCCTTGACCGTGACGCTGACAGCAGACAATGGCCGCCCGTCCGCCTCACGCACGGAACCGGTCACCTTTTTCGACTGGGCAGGCCCGGTCAACGCAGAAAGGATCGTTGCGACAAGCAAACTGATCCTCAATAATGCGGATTTCATGCAACGCAATTTTATAGGTTTAAATAAATGCCATAATTATGTATGACATAATAAAATTAGATGGCGCTGCGCATGCCACCAAATAATTTTGACTTTTCCTTCACATTTGACCTCATCTAGCTGATAATCAATGTGTTTATGAAATTCCATGGAATGTCATATCTTTACCATTAAGTTAAACTTGAACATGGCCTTGGAGTTGATACAGGACAAACTGAAGGGCATCGAAACCAACTCATTGGTGGATCGGGTGGAAGCCCGGTTGGTTGAACTCCTGCAAAGCCGGCAGCTGAAAGTCGGGGATACGATTCCCAAGGAAATCGAACTCGCTGAGATCATAGGCGTCAGCAGAACCGTGATCCGCGAAGCCCTGCTCCGCCTCCGTACCATGGGCCTGATCGAATCCCGCAAAAAGAAAGGCGCCGTCATCACCAGCCCCGACATATTTGGGAACCTCAGTAAGAGCATGAACCCTTATCTGCTCGACGATAACACCCTGCGGGAAGTGTTCGAACTGAGGCTCGTACTGGAAGTAGGAATGGCAGACCTGCTATATCATCGCATCACCAAAAATGACATAGAGGACCTTCGCCGGATCGTTCAGGATGAACCCACCGATGCGGAAAACAGGATCTTCAATGTCAACCACGAGATCGCCTTTCATGGTAAACTCTATGAGATCTCAGGAAATCAAACCATGAGGAAGTTTCAGAAAATGCTCCTGCCGGTTTTCGAATATGTCCACGAAAGTGGATTGCTGAAGAAACCGGCATCCCGCAAAAAATTCATATCCCACCGCGGACTGGTGGACATCCTCGAGAATGGATCGCCAGAAATGTTCAGAAATGCCATGCGCAATCACCTGGACAATCACTTCGCCCGACTCTTCGACTGACCGGGTAATTCGATGACATCAGCTTGCAATACTAGCCCTGCTAGCGCCTGATGAGCGGGAAATCCGGATGCTCTACCCGCGCCGTTTTCATGATCTGACCGATCCGGGCGACAATATCCGGGTGGCTGGCAGAAAGATCCTTACTTTCTGAAGGGTCGTTCCGCAGATCATACAATTCGATCGGTCCGTCCGGCTGTTTCACCAGCTGTTGCCGTACACCTTTCCAGTATCCCATGCGGACCGCCTGGCGGCCGTTTTCCTCATGGAACTCCCAGTAGAGATAAGGATGCACCATTTGCCCCCGTCGACCCTGCAGCAAGGGAAGCAGGGAAAGACCATCCACAGCGGCCGGTAACGGTTTACCCAGCAGGGCCGCAAAGGTCGGCAGCAGATCCCAGGAAGCGGATACATGGTCTGTCACCGAAGGCTTTCTGATGACCGCAGGCCAATGGGCGATCAGCGGCACCCGCATCCCACCCTCGTAAAGCGAACGCTTAACACCCCGGAAACCCGCAGCGCTGTTGAAGTATGCCGGATCATTGCCGCCCTCTTTATGCGGACCATTATCACTGGTGAACAGGACCAGCGTTTGGCGGTCGATCCCATGTGCCTTCAACCGATCGAGGACCTCCCCCACGTAACGATCGATCCGGCTGACCATCGCGGCATAGGCCGCCTTGGGATATGGGTTCGGCTGATAACCCGTACCCTTCCATTCCGCTATCGGCTGCGGTTGTTCGTTGAAGATCTTTTTATACGCCTCAAAAGCACTGTCACCCGGCGGCACCTGCAACGCCGCATGCGGTGGCGTGTACGCCAGATACATAAAGAACGGACGCCCCGCATGCGCCGAAATGAACGACAACGCCTGCTCCTGGATCAGATCCGGCGCATACTGCCGCTGCTGATCAAACCGGTTGTCCAACGCCACCCGCAGCTTGTCAGACCACAAATGATCCGGGTACAGATGATGCGCCTCCCGCTGACAATTGTACCCATAGAACCGCATGAAGCCCTGATGCATGGGATCACCGCTCGAACCGGGCGAACCCAGTCCCCACTTCCCGAAACCACCCGTCGCATAACCCGCCCCCCGGAATAATTCTGCCATGGTGAAACTGCTGTCAGGCAAAGGATACTGACCCTCCGGCTTGATCTCCCGGTTGCCACGCACTGCCGTATGACCGGTATGCAATCCCGTCATCAGGGCAGCACGGGAAGGTGCACACACCGAAGTGCCACTGTAGAAATCGGTGAACCTGATTCCCTCCGCCGCCATGCGGTCAAGCCTGGGCGTTCGGATCAATTTCGATCCGTAACACCCGAGATCGCCGTAACCCATGTCATCCACCATGATGACGATCACATTGGGGCGCGATTGAGCCGTTACAGACCGGCCGGCCGCAACGATCAAGACCGACAGCATGCAAAGCCTGAGACAGGAAATCGGGAATCGGAACTTAGTCATGGTGCCATGCAATTTGCCGGAGATCAATAACCGGGATTCTGAACAAGATTCGGATTGGCATTCATCTCCGTGAACGGGATCGGATAGAAATAGTGTTTTGCCGGATTGAAGTACAAGCGATCTGCGGATTCCATGACATAACTGAACGCCCCGGCACCCGCCGGTGTCGCCCGTATGCCGAAGACATCGCGGTTAGCGACGATTTCCGCGATCTTCCAGCGGCGGATATCCCAGAACCGATGTTCCTCAAAGGCCAGCTCTATGCGCCGCTCGTTGCGGATCGCAGCCCGCATCTCTGCCTGTGACATGCTGACGGGCAAGCCGTGCTGGAAACCCGCCGTTGTACCCAGCGGAATACCCGCGCGAAGCCGGATCGCTTTCAGCTGATTGAACGCCTCGGCTGTATTGCCTGACTCGTTGAGCGCCTCCGCGTAGTTCAGCAAGACCTCCGCATAGCGGAAGATGGGAAAGTTATGGGTCTGGTTTGAATAGGCCGTGGCCGTTGAAAGGTCGGCCAGGAATTTACGCATGTAATAACCGGTTCGCGTCTGGGTCTGGATCCCGCCCGGACGATCCAATCCCCCTGTGAAAGTTTCCACCGAACGGTTCAGCCAGCGGCTGCCATTGAAGAAAACCGTCCACCCCAGTCTCGGATCCCGGTTGGCATAGGGATTCGAGGCCAGGTATCCGGAGGCGGGATCGGAGATCGCCCTTCCATTGGCCGCAGGAAAGGCATCGACCAGGTCCTGCGTGGGACTCACATACCCATAGCTGAGATTGGGGGCGCCATAGCCGACGGGAGCGTTGTTGCGCTCCACATCAGAGGTGATGGGACGCTGATGGGCGAGGATGATCTCGCGCAGCGACCGGTTCACAAAGGTGCCCTGAAAAGAGGCATTGAGCGAGAAATACCCCAGATCGATGACTTCCTTGGCGGCAGAAGCAGCGGCCTGCCACCTGGCCGGATTGCCGGCCGGATTGAACAGTGGACTGGCTGCATACAACAGCACCCTGGATTTCAATGCAAGCGCGGCGCCCCGGGTGATCTTCCCCCATTCCGTGGCCGGGAACTCCGTGGCCGTCTCCTTGCGCAGAGAATCTTTGATGATATCGCATTCCCTTACAATATAACTGACACATTCTTCAAATGTATTCCGACTCGGACCAACGATCTCCCCGGGCTGATACACCACATCTCCGATCAGCGGTACGCCTCCATAGCGCCTGATCAGCTCAAAATAACTGTAAGCACGCATGAACCTGACTTCGGCCCGCCAGAACTGCTTGGTCTGCGCATCCCGGGGCACGATCGACTGCTTCGACAGAAAGAGATTCACCTTCCGGATGCAGGCGTAGGAAGACGCCCAGGCATCCTCGATATTGTTGCCGGCCGTCAGTCGACCCTTCGAGAGCACCTCAATGGGATGCGTGATGGCAGATGGTATGGCATCGTCTGTGGCCGCATCCAGTACCACCCCGGAGATCCGGTTAAAGCCCGGATTCAGATGCGCATAAATATTGTTGACCACCTGCTGGGCAAAGGTGCCGTTCAGGTCGAACTGGTCGAACACATAGGCCTCCGTGATCGTCTCCTCGGGTTCGGTCTCGAATTTCTGACAACCTCCCAGCAGGGCCATCGCCAGCATACCGGTGATATAGTGTGTGCGAAATCTCATGATCGGACTTTTCTGGTTGAAATGGGTTGGATGTTAAAGGGTCAGCGCAATGCCCGCATTGACTACCCGCTGCACGGGATAGTTCGCCAGCGGGGTTTCAGGATCTGCCCTGCGGAAAGAAGACAACGTCAACAGGTTGAGCCCGTTGACGAATCCACGGATCTCACGGACCTTACCCTTGAGGAAGGCAGGCTGCTCGATCCGATATCCCAGCTCGGCATTACGAAGTCGCAGATAGCTCAGGTCTTCGATCCAGAAGCTGGAAGTGACATGATTGTTTGGATTGGTGCCCACGGTGAGGCGGGGATAGGTGGCCGAAGCAGCTGTAGCAGCCGTCCAGCGCGAGAGATGATGCGGGTAGGCCTGCC
>JAJTFQ010000172.1:0-592 GCA_021299955.1 Chitinophagaceae bacterium | reverse complement strand
ATGACCGGGCCTCCGCCGGCAGCAGACACAAAACCATCGGCAACGTATCCGTAGAACTGACCGACAGGATAGCCGGTACGCGCCATCCAGGGATATGGACGGGCGGTTTCATCCGCAAAATCGACGCGGCTGCGAACGGATGAAAAATTCGCGGACAATGTGTATCCCCAGCGACCCGACTTGCCTGACCATCCCAGATCGAACTCAACACCCGAATAGTGATTGCGTCCGATATTCTCCATTGGATAGGCCATACCCATGATGGCGGAATTGAAACCGCGGGTCTGCAGCAGGTCTGAATTGTCCTGACGGAACCACTCCGCCGTCAACCAGCCGCGTCGACCGGCAAAGGCCAGGTCCATCCCCAGGTTCAGCTGGCGGGCCTTCTCCCAGGTACGTACATATGGCTGTGCTGTTTCTGCCAGCCCGGATACCGATCCGGCGGAGGTACCGAACACATAACCTGTCGACCCGGCAAACCCGCGCTGGAAGGTGAAATATCCCGGCATGGCATTGCCTGTCAAGCCATAGGTCGCCCGAAACTTCCACTCGTCGATCCCGCGCATCGAAGCTGCCCAGCGCTCCTTGTGAA
>JAJTFQ010000171.1:4937-7950 GCA_021299955.1 Chitinophagaceae bacterium | reverse complement strand
AATTATACCATCACCATCACTATCGAGGTCACGATAGTCGGGCGTTCCATCACTATCGGTATCAACCGGGCTATTGCCATCAACACCCTTTTCAACACTATCGGGAATGCCGTCGCCATCGCTGTCGACGTCATATGGATCCTTCTTGCCGTCGCCATCCGTATCAGGCGGGTTGTTACCTGCGCCGGCGGAAGCGGGTATACCATTGGCATCAACAGCTCCATCTGCCTTGCCATCCTTGTTGGCATCAGTACCATTGGATTCCACAACATCTGGGATGCCGTCGCCGTCGCTGTCCAGATCGAACTTATTGGGCGTACCATCTCCATCGGTGTCACATGCATCTGAAGCAGGAGAACAGGCAGCATTTTCGACCGTGTCGAGTATGCCGTCGTTATCGTCGTCGAGATCGACATCATCGGGCACTCCATCCTGATCGTAATCAGACACCGGAGCGGCCACTGTAACACTCAGAGTAGCTGCCGGACTTGCACAACCATTCGCATTGGCAACCACGGAAATCGTACCGCCAGCGGCACCCACCGTGACGGTGATGCTGTTGGTGGTCGAAGTTCCGGACCAACCCGAAGGCAGTGTCCAGGTATAACTGGTTGCACCCGTCACCGCTGCCGCCACATAGGTCTGGGTGGTTCCGCTGGTTGGAGCGGCGGCACCGGTGACCGAAGCTGGAGCGGCGACACTAGTGACCGTCACCGTGATGGTATTCGAGTATTCTGTGTTCGTACCATCGGTTACCTTGCGGCGGAAATAAGTGGTAGCCGTGAGGGCCCCTGCCGTGTAAGTAGCGGATCCAGCACCGGAGATGTCCGTGAAATTCACGTTGTCGGTGCTCTGTTGCCACAGGTAAGTGTAGCTGCCGCCACCACCGCCGGCTCCGGAGGTGGAGCTAAAGGCGGAAGGCGTCTGGCCTGCACAGATGGACTGTGTGCCGGAGATTACTCCGCCGTTCAGACCGGCAGAAACCGTGATGGTCACCGTTGCCGTACCGGTACAACCGGCAGCATTGGCACCCGTCACAGTATATGTAGCAGTTGCAGACGGATTGGCCGTAACCGTGGCACCTGTGGTTGCACTCAGCCCTGAAGCGGGACTCCATGCATAGGTAGCAGCACCAGATGCAGTCAGCGAGACACTGCCGCCCGGGGCGATGGTGGCACTGGCGGGAGATACCGTGATCGTGGGCGCCGCACTGACACCGACGGTGATCACGTTAGAGAATGCCGTGCTGGTACCATCCGACACCTTGCGACGGAAATACGTAGTAGTGGATAGGGCCCCTGGGGTATATGTAGCACCCGTTGCCCCTGAGATATCTGTAAATGTGGTATTATCGGCACTCTGCTGCCATACATAAGTGTAACTGCCACCGCCACCACCAGCTCCGGAAGTGGAACCGAAGGCCGTGGGGGTCTGTCCGACACATACGATCTGATCACCGGTAACCACACCTCCATTCAGTCCGGCCGAAACGGTCACGGTAACTGTTGCGGTACCCGTACAACCTGCAGCACTTGTTCCGGTGACTGTATAAGTCGTCGTTGCAGCAGGATTGGCCGTAACGGTAGCACCAGATGCAGCTGAAAGGCCTGTGGAAGGAGACCATGCATAGGTGGAGGCCCCTGCCGCCGTCAATGAAACGCTACCACTCGGAGAAATAGTGGCAGAAGCTGGTGTTATAACAACGGTTGGTGCCGGATTCACGCCCACGGTAATAACATTGGAATAAACC
Source organism: Chitinophagaceae bacterium (assembly GCA_021299955.1). Lineage (GTDB taxonomy): Bacteria > Bacteroidota > Bacteroidia > Chitinophagales > Chitinophagaceae > Pollutibacter. The sequence goes on along the minus strand of JAJTFQ010000171.1, from coordinate 6,200 downwards.
GTGGTCGTACCATCTGTTACTTTTCTGCGGAAATAGGTGGTCACAGAAAGTGCACCTGAGGTATATGTTGCTGATGACGCTCCGGAAATATCGGTGAACACCGAGTTATCGGTGCTCTTCTGCCATGTATAAGTGAGGGTTCCTGCTCCGCCTGATGCAGCCGTGGTAGACCCGTAAGCTGTCGGCGTCTGACCGACACAGATGGCCTGGTCGCCCGTAACTACACCACCACTGAGACCTGCTGTTACGGTGACGGTAACATTTGCGGTACCTGTACAACCCGCTGCACTGGTTGCCGTCACGGTATATGTGGTTGTCGTAGAAGGGCTGGCGGTAACCGTGGCTCCGGACGTAGCTGAAAGACCGGTGGAGGGAGACCAAGCATACGTTGAAGCCCCGGATGCGGTGAGGGAAACATTTCCGCCGGAGGTAATCGAGGGCGATGCCGGCGTGATTACCACGGTAGGGTTGGCACTCACGGTAGCAGAACCGGTTGCAAAATATTGGGTGGCGGCTCCGCTCGACGTGAAGGTCACGTTTCCGCTCGCTCCGTTGGTTGCCGTTGCACTAAGGCGTACATAAATAGTAGTAGAGGCTACCGTACCTGAAGCCGGCGTGATCGATACTGATGAACCAAAACCCGATGAGGAAGAAAGTGAAACTTCATAACCTGTCGGTGCCGTCACCACGATCGCCGCTGTCAGACTTTTACCACTAACAGCAAGTGTTTGAGTGGCGGAAACTGTCCCAGTACAAGCACTGAAGGCGGACAAACTGCCCGTAACCGTGTAATTGGGTTTGTTCAGCAGACCATTCAACACATCATCGATGGGATCCGATGAAGTACCAATGTCGCCCGTCCCCGGGAATACAGATTCGAATCCGGGGAAAACAAATAAATAGGCTTCGCCGGTGGGAACGTTACTATCGTTGGTGACATGGAAATAAACTGCACGATCTGTCGATCCAACTTTCTCCGGACGAGATACCACCCCCCTGAGGGAGACAGCCACACCTGCAGAATTGGTGTACTTGAAATACCCCGGAACATTGTTGCCTGAATAGGCAGGGTCTGCGGGGTTTAGCGACTGAAACCTGAAGTTCGTTCCTGTCAACAAGGTAGCTGCCGAGATCTGGATAGAGTTTGTCTCGACGTCATAGGCAGTTCCAATACCCTTGTAGACATGGTTGAAATAAACTTCGGCGGCTTGCGCCCTGGTTGCGAAAAGCGCAGGCAGGAAGAAAAGCAGACAATAAAAGACT
>JAJTFQ010000171.1:0-4924 GCA_021299955.1 Chitinophagaceae bacterium | reverse complement strand
CTGATGGTTGCGTGATCGACATAATGCGGGTTTAGTAATTTAACTTGCTATTCATCTTTGGGACGAATGCGCAAACATAATTCTAAGACCCGGCGTATGGATTTGTGAGGCGTCACATGAAAGGGCACCATTTCGACAATAGCTATCACATAAACATGTGCCCTTTTTTCAGAACTGGATATAACTCAACTTTATTGATTTTATGGTACATAATCATGTGATATTCCGTATATGGAAACCGTATGTATTACTTAATTTGTATTTATCTGAAATATATGCCATATGCAGGAGGACAAGAGGAGTATTAGATTCATGATCGTGGAGGATGATCTGCTCATAAAGAATACCGTGATCCAGCATCTGATGAAGGAAGGGAACATCCGGGTGATAGGCGCATGCAGCAGCATCGAGGAATTAAAACAATCATTCTCAATTATAAGTGAATCGCCGGATGTCATCCTCCTGGATATTGTGCTCCCGGGAATGTCCGGGGTAGACGGAATCCACATCATCAAACAACATTGGCCCTCCGCCAGCATCATTATGTTCAGTGTGATGGATGATGGTTTCAATCTTTTTCGGTCTCTCTGCGAAGGTGCCACCGGTTATCTAACCAAGGATGTTCCCCTGCATGGAGTTTCCACAGCCATTCAGGATGTGTATGAAGGTAAAGGGATCATGAGTCCGTCAATCGCCAGGAAAGTTGCCGAGTATTTTCATCCAAAGAAACATCTGCACGAAGTGCTGACTTCCCGGGAGATTGACATTGTCAATGGCATCATTGACGGATTGAGCTACAAGCTAGTGGCGGATAAGCTTGATATCTCAATAGACACCGTTCGAAAACATATAAAAAACGTGTACAAAAAACTCCATATCAACAGCAAGTCACAGCTGGTTCATAAATACTTCAATAAATAAATATGAGTACCCCCTGATCTGTATGACCAGGGGGCACTCAAATTTATTTATGTTATGCTTACTTCATCACTTCGCCGATCACCTTCCCGATCGTACCACTCGGCATCTGAATGCGCAGCATCGCAGCCAGCGTCGGTGCGATATCCGTCATATAGACCTCCCGATGGGTCTTTCCGGGTCTAACACCCCATCCCAGGAATACCAGCGGAATATGTGCGTCATAAGGATACCAGGATCCGTGCGTAGTACCGGTGGCACCGCCCGCAAAATGATGTGGCTTCAGGATCACCTGGATATCTCCTCCCCTTTTGCGATTGCTGCCTTGCAGGAAACGCTCCTTAACGACAGAGGGCAGATTAGCGGCACTGATGTCCTGATTATCAAAGGCGAGCAGGATCTGAGGATCCTTGTTGAGTTCTTCGATGATGAAAGAACGAACGGCCGCCCGGTCGACCTTCAGCGAATCCATCGACCTGTAGTTGAGATAGAGCTGGTAATTGTCATAATCCAGGATCGGGGATTTCACGCCAAAGCGGGCCGTCACGGCATTCTCCAGGGCGGTCCGATTACCCGATACCACATCCGCCGGGATCTTGTTGTTTTTCAGGAATCCGGGCACATGCGCGACGGCATGATCGGCCGTGATGAAGGTCGTCCAGTTGCCTTTTCCGACTTTCTTATCGAGCATGTCGAAGAAATCCGCCAGATCCCGATCCAGCCGCAGATAGGTATCTTCTATCTCAACGCTGTTCGGGCCGAACGTATGGCCGATGTAATCAGGAGAGGAAAGACTCACGGCCAGGAAGTCGGTGACCTCATCCTTGCCCATTTCTTCAGCCAGAATGGCTTCCTTCGCGAAGGATAGTGTCAGCGTCGTTCCCTGCGGGGTGGTGGAGATGGCACCGAAATTCTTTCCCGCAAACTGGGACAATTTGTAAGGGAAGGTTGGTTTTGGAACGCCATTGGGACGGCCTTCCCAGGGGCGGTCATCCGCATCGCTTTGCGTGTAGGTGCCGATCGGGTAAAGCGTATTCCAATCCAGCCGCAGCATGGAGTCCACCACTTTCCGTTCATTGAAACGGGCAGCCCATGACGGGAGTTCGTTCATGTAATAGGTGCTGGTCACCCAGTTTCCGCTGGCGGGATCGAACCAATAGGCTGCATTGGCGGAATGCCCGGCAGGGAGAATCCCTCCCCTGTCCTTAATGGCGATACCAATGACCTTGGATCGGAAATTGGTCGCGATGCGGAGCTCGTCGGTGATGGTCGTTGTCCAAAGATTGCGGGGGGACATAGGCTTGGCTGAGGCGGCTCCGCCGATGGTCTTCACACCCGCATCTTCGACACAGTACACTGATCTTCCCAGATCCCGCTCATACCATTCATTGCCCATGATGCCATTGATGGCAGGTGTCGATCCTGTATACACAGAGGCATGGCCTGCTGCGGTGACAGTCTGAGCATAAGGGATGAATGTATTCTCACAGGCGAAACCTTCGCGCAGCATGCGTTTCAACCCATTTTCACTGTATCGTGCATTGAAGCGATAGAAATAATCCCAGCGCATCTGGTCTACCATGATGCCCACCACCAGTTTCGGAGCTGCCGGTTCCTTCTTAACGGTAGCCGACTGCGCATTCACAATCAACGGCAAGGCTATGATCAAACTGTTAAAGATCCTCTGCATGTACCTGTATTTAAATATTAACAAATGTACCGGAAATGACTGTTTTTCCGGGACCCGGGGGGTAAAAGAGACGAATGCCATCGAAAAAACCGGAGAAAAGGGCTGAATTTCGTACCTTTACAATGTATAAAACCATTGTTAATGGCTGATATTTTCGAAAGACTGCTCAAGAACTACGGCCCCATCGGTCAGCACCGCGAACGGGCGCATGGATATTTCGCATTCCCCAAGCTGGAAGGCGACATCGGCAGCCGCATGATGTTCCGTGGCAAGGAAAAGATCGTATGGAGTCTGAACAACTACCTCGGGCTTGCCAACCATCCCGAAGTGCGGAAAGCCGATGCAGATGCTTCCGCCGAGTTCGGACTCGCCTATCCCATGGGCGCGCGCATGATGAGCGGCAACAGCAATCATCATGAGCAGCTGGAGCGAGAACTGGCCGCTTTCGAAGGAAAAGAAGACGCCATTCTCTTCAATTTCGGCTATCAGGGGATCATGAGCATGATCGACGCGCTTTGCAGTAGGCATGACGTGATCGTTTATGACGCTGAAAGCCACGCCTGCATCATCGATGGACTGCGCATGCATCCGGGCCATCGCTTCGTTTTCAAACACAACGATATAGAAGATTGCGAGAAGCAACTCGCCCGGGCACAGTCACTGATCGACAAGCAAAACGCAGGCGGGATCCTGTTGATCACCGAAGGTGTGTTTGGCATGGCCGGTGATCAGGGCAAACTCGGGGAGATCGCCGCCCTCCGTCAGAAATATCCGTTCCGGATGCTGGTCGACGACGCCCACGGTTTTGGTACACTTGGAAAGACGGGCGCCGGAGCTGGTGAAGAACAAGGCGTGCAGGACGAGATCGATATCTACTTCTCGACTTTCGCAAAGTCAATGGCCTCCATCGGAGCCTTCGCCGCAGGCCCGAAGAACATCATCGACTACATCCGCTATAATATCCGCAGCCAGATCTTCGCCAAATCCCTTCCGATGCCACTGGTCATCGGTAACCTGAAGCGCCTCGAACTGCTGCGGAATCATCCCGAACTGAAGGACAAACTTTGGGAGAACGCCCTGAAATTACAAAACGGCCTGAAGGCAAAAGGTTTCGATATCGGTAAAACTGATTCGGTTGTGACCCCGGTGTATATGAAAGGCGGGGTTGAAGAAGCCACGGCGATGGTGACCGATCTGCGCGAAAACTACAATATCTTCTGCTCGATCGTGGTATATCCCGTCATCCCGAAGGGACATATCATCTATCGACTGATCCCTACGGCGGTGCATACGGACGAAGAGATCTCCCTGACGCTGACGGCATTCGAAGAAACGAAGCAAAAACTGGATGCAGGCGCCTACAAAGTGTCTGAGATCCCTGAGATGTCCGAAGCACGTTGATCTTCAGCACATATAGTTACCAGAGATCCCGCGCCTGTCGCGGGATTTTTTTTGCAGAAAAGCGGACCGGAAGGGCGCGGAGAAAGAGCTGAAGGTGGATAAAAAGAAAGAGGGCCGGATAGAAATCCAGCCCTGTTTTAAATCCAATATCCTATGAAAAACCGTAGTAATAACGCCCTTGGGCATCTTTTTATTGCATGTTCAGTTTCAGATAAAGTGTGCTTGTATCCTGGGTTTTTCTCAATCGACTGAAAACCAGCATAGAGAGGAGATCGTTTTTTTTGCCGTCAGGGATAACCTTCCGTTCTTGCGTTTGTTCTGATTGAGAACGGATTTCAATAAACTCAAGATGCGAAAAATACTGGTAGCCGCCACCGGGGCAAGTGGGTCCATTTATTTCAGGATGGTGCTCGACAAGCTGGCCGGGACACGTGACCAATGGGATGAGGTATCCGTTGTGATGTCCGACAACGCAAAAGACGTGTGGAAGACAGAACTCGGCACGGAAGGATATAACGACTATCCGTTCAGGTACTTCTCGAAAACGGATTTCTCGGCACCCTTCGCCTCCGGATCCGGCAGGTATGACACCATGATCGTCGTGCCCTGCTCGATGGGTACCCTCTCGCGCATCGCCACAGGTGCATCCAATGACCTGATCACCCGCGCAGCGGATGTTGTCCTAAAGGAACGCAGGAAACTGATCTGCGTGGTTCGGGAAACGCCCTACAATCTGATACACATTCGGAATATGGAAGCGTTGACACTCGCTGGCGGCATCATCTGTCCGGCGACACCCTCCTTCTACAGCAGGCCTCAAACCCTGGAGGAAGCCGTCGCTACCGTAGCCGACCGTGTGCTCGACCTCGCCGGGATCGACATCAGCACTTACCGCTGGGGTAACTGAACCATCAC
>JAJTFQ010000170.1 GCA_021299955.1 Chitinophagaceae bacterium | reverse complement strand
ACTGCTTGCTGCGGTTGACGTCCTGCGTGAGTGTTGTGTTGTAAGAGATCGTTCCGCGTACCCACCATCCTTTCATCAGATGATCAAGATCGCCCTTGAAACCTGCGTCGACAAATCCATCACGGGAAAAGGTCTGATAGTACCCGCTGCGGACGCTCTGCCCCCAAATATTGTTCTGATAGTTGATGTTCCCGCCGAGCGACTTATTCGGATTGAAGACAGGGTAGGCATTGTTCGGCGTGGTATTGAGATCCGGCAGGATGTTTTCACTGCCCACCCCCGGTTCATTTCCGTTTCGTACGCGTCCAAACAGGTTGAGGAACACCTTGAACCGGCTGTTGATCCGGGTTTCCAGATTCGAGCGGAAGACATATCTGCGGTAGGTACTGTTGGTGCTGTACGCGTTGTCCGAAGACTCGCGAAACAGGCCGCCCTGGTTGAGATAATCCAGGGTGACATAGTAGTTCGTCTGCCGGTTGGCCCCTTCCGCCTCGAGTGTATAACGGCTGAACCCGGCCTGGTCCTTCAACAGGGTCTTGGTCCAGTCGACATCGGGATATCTGTAGGGATCGCTGCCGGTGCGGTAGGCCTCCAACTCCGAGGGGGAATACAAGGCCGGACGGCCGTCATTCTTCAGCGCCTCGTTGTAGAGGTTGGCGTAGTCGTAAGCGTTCAGATATTCGCGCATGCGGGTGGGTGCCTGCACGCCACCCTGAGCCTTGAACCCCAGTCTGAATGCGTCTTTTGAGCCCTCGCCTTTGCGGGTTGTGATCAGCACGGCGCCGTTCATCGCCCGCATGCCCAGCATGGCCGTGGCCATGGCATCCTTCAGCACCGTGACAGATTCGATCTGCTCGGGATTGATGGACAGCGTGGCACGGGGGATCCCGTCGATCAGGATCAGCGGATCCCGGCCCCGCAGCGAAAGATTGAGCAGGTCCGCAGACGGCTCGCCGCTACTCTGCGATAGGTGCAAACCAGTCACCCGGCCGTTCAACCCGTACAGGATGGAGGGGGCCGGCGTGTTGGCCAGCCTTCCGCCTTTGAGATAAGATATGGCGGAAACCTTCTCCACCGACTGCTCTGACCGGTAGAGCATCGGATAGGCAGAATCCCGGGTGTCCGTTTCAATGGATTGGGCAACGGTAAGCAGGGGCATCGCCATCAGCAGACAGGATATCAGTCGCCTCCCGGATCGCTTCCCTTCATATTTTAATAGCATCGTCATGATTCGTTGGTTTAAGGGTATCGCTGCTTACCATCCGGGGTTCTGCAGCATTTTAAAATTCAACGCCAGTTCCTTCTGCGGGATCGGGAACAGATAACTGTTCAGCTTGAAGTAACGAGCGCGAATGTTGATCCGCTGATACGTATAGGTGTTCCCGGTCTTGGTGATGCGCATCCCGGTCGTGGGGTAGCCGTAATTCCCATTCGCACCCGGCTGGATCCCGGCACGCTTGCGGATCAGCCTGAGGGTGGACATCGCCAGGGCCGTGTTACCGCTCTCGTTGGCAGCCTCGGCCAGGTTCAGCAGTACTTCCGCATAACGGATCAGGGGCAGGGCACGCTCGGTTGTACCCGGACTGTTGCCCGCGATCAGCGTATCGGCCATCTTCCGGCGATAATATCCAGTATTGGTGGCCACATTTGATGAGACCGCCACGATCCCGTCCTGCGGAGCACCCACATGCGTGAGCACCGGCGCGGGCACACCGGCCGTCAGGTTGAAATAGAGCGACTCATTGTAGATGATCGTATGATAGAAACGGGGGTCGCGATTATCATACGGACGATTGGCGTTGTAGAGCGGCGACTTATCCCAGGCCAGGCCATCGCGCATCGGAAAGGCATCCACCAGATTCTGCGTCGGCAAGTGAAGGAAAGTACCGCCACGGGATGGCGGGAGCGTATTCGCTTCAATGTCCCGGTTGAGGGGACGCATGAAGGAGAGAATATATTCCGAATTGACCCGCTTCAGGAATAATCTGTAAAAACCGGCACCCGGCCGGGTGGTATTGTCCTCTTCCAGCTGATACTGATTCATGGCAACCACAGCCTGTGCCGCGGCCAGTGCGCGCTGCCAGCGAGACGGATCCGCCGACGGATAAGCAGTCTGCCTGATCAGCTCAGGATTGGTGGCGAAACTCCCGCCATTGAACAGCGGACTGGCCGCAAAAAGCAATACCCTGGACTTAAGGGAGAGGGCCGCCCCACGCGTGATCCGACCATAATCCAGACCGGAATAATTCAACGGAAGCTGAGGCGCGATCTCATCAAGTTCCTTCACCAGATAGTTGACACACTCCTCATAAGTCGCACGTCCCTGCGCATTGGCAGAGGTGAGCGTATACACGGTATCACCCACCAGCGGCACGCCGCCCCACTGCTTCATCAGGATATGATAGAACCATGCCCGCAGGAAGCGGGCCTCCAGCTTGGTCCGGGATTTCAGGCCACCCGACAAAGGTGTGGCATCAACGTTCTTAAGGAGGATGTTCACATGTCGTATCCTGCTGTACAGGCTGCTCCAGTCATTGGTGACTCGGGCCGCCCAGTTGCCGGTGAAATTGCCACCGATCACCTGCAGGGGCACGTTATGCCCGCCGGGCCAGCGGCTGTCCGCCTCATCGGTCGTTTCACCCAGGGGAGCCCCCATGGTGTTCACCTCCTGCGGGATGGCCATGTACGACAGGCCACTATATATATCAGTGAGGAACTCGATGGTCTTCGCGCTATCGGTAAAAGTCACCGATTCATTCAGATCCACCGTGCTCTGCGGATCGAGGAAGCCCTGACCCTTGCGGCAGGACCAGACCGACGACACCACCAGTATCGCCAGTCCCGCACGTATCAATACCTTATGAATGCTCATATGCTGATCTTGACAGGGTTATTTGAATGTGATATTAAGGCCCGCATTATAAAGCCGCTGCTGAGGATAGACGTCCTCCGCCACGTTACCCACCGTCTCGGGATCATACTGATATTTTCGGAACACGTTCGACCAGGTCCAGAGATTATAGCCGGAGAGGGTAAACCGGGCAGATGACAATTTCACCCGATTCAGCCAGCCGGAAGGCAGGTCCCAGCCCAGTTCCATGCTCCGGAACCTGAGATAGCTGGAACGCATCGACCAGAAGGTGGAGATCTGATTGTCTGTCGGGCTCATGTAAGTGGCGTTGAAATTGGAGATCAACAGCGGGAACTCCGCATCATTGCCCTTGCCGGGCGTCCATCGCTTTTGATGCAGTTCAGACAGGTTGGCCTTGAAGGGCGTCGCCAGTCGCCAGCCCACATTGAAGTTGTAACCCGTGGCCCCCTGGAACAGCGCGTTCAAACTGAAGCCCTTGTAGTTGAGGGTTAGGTTGATCCCGTAGTTGGTGTTCGGGATGTTCGGCTCCCCGTAGAACATGCGGTCATCGTCGTTGATGATCTTATCGCCATTCAGGTCACGATATTTCAGATAGCCGGGTCGAATGACACCAGATGGTTTTGCACTCGTGTCCACATCTTTCTGATCCTGATAGAACCCGTCCCACATCCACATCCTGGTCGTGCCGATCGACGTACCCGTCTGTTTCAGCCACGGATATTTCGCCGGCGGCTCATCGATCTCTACGATCGTATTCTTCGCAAAAGAGAGCGTTCCCCTCAGGCTGTAGCCCAGCTTCCCGATCTTGTGGCGATGGGTCAGTTCTACTTCGTATCCCCTGTTGCGGACCTTACCGAGGTTGACCGGCGGCACAGTGGCGATCCCGAAATAAATGGGCACCGTGTTCCGTGCCCGGAGGATGTCGTATCGGAAATTGTCGAACACATCGACAGAGCCACTGAACAATCCATTCCAAAGCGAGAAGTCCATCGCCACATTCGCCTTCCGCTCCTTCTGCCAGCTCACGTCATCGTTGCCGAGGGTTCCCTCGCGGATGCCGGCCAGGGAATTGGGAGTTTCCCCAAAGAAGGCCATCCCCAGGGTCCGGTTGTAGATCTCTTCATACAGATAGCGGCTACCCGCTGAAACGCCGTCATCCCCCACCAGTCCCCACGAACCGCGTAGCTTGAGGAGATCAAAGACCGGAAGGTTTTTCTGCACCCATCCCTCCTTCGCCAGATTGTATCCGACAGACACTGCCGGGAAGAAACCGTAACGCTCCTGCGTCACAAAGCGGTCCGTTCCGTTGAGGGCACCATTCAACTCCAGCATGTATTTCTGCCGGAAATTATAGGCCGTTCGGAAGGTGAAACCCCGCAGTTTGGAAGGGATGTAATTGGTATTCCGATCTCCCGTAGCGAAGTACTGCGAAGTCTGATTGTAGAGGAACAGGGCATTCACTCCGTGGGCTCCGAAGGTCCGGTCGTAGTTCAGCGAACCCTGCATCGTCAGGTTGCGCACCGGCGAACCTCCAGAATATGACAGGGAAAGCGGCGAGACCCTGAATACGTTGACATCACGCGGGAGATAAGTGTTGGTCAGCGGATTATAGGCGAAGGCCGGAAATCCACCACCTCTCGACAGGCCCCGGGTCGCCGTGTTCGTGCTCGTGAATGCGGTGGTCACGCGGGCGGAAAGCCCCGGCAGCAGGTGATCCAGTTTCTGCACGCCCGAAAGGTTGAAATTGAACTGGTTGCCAAAATTTCGCGAATATCCACCCATCGCGATGCGGCCCACCACGTTGTTATTGTTACCCTCGGCAGGCTTCGGAACCAGCAGACCATCGGAGAAACCGTAGGTTCCATCAGGGTTGTAGATATTATAGGCAAAAGGCGGAAGTTGCTCGTAATGCGCGATCTCATAAAAGATCCCATAACCCACGGCCGATGGGCCATTCCGCTCATCAAAGTTGCCGCTTACATCCAGCTTCAGATTGAGTCGCTCCGTCGCCGCAATGTCCAGGTTCGACCGGAAATTATAACGCTTGTAGTAGTAGTTATTATTGATCTTGTCATTCTCATAGATGGACGGTGGCTGGAAGTCCTTCACAATGCCGTTCTGGGAAAGATATCCCATCGAAATGAAATACTTCGCCCGCTCCGAACCGCCTGAGATGTCCACGTTCTGCTGGGCCTGGAGCGAATACTTGCGGATCAGTTCATCATACCAGTTGATGTTGGGGTGACGATACGGATCCGTTCCGTCGCGGAAAAGATCCAGATCTGCCTGACTGAACTGCGGGGCAAGCCCCTCATTGACGAGCGACTCATTACGCAACAGCGCGGCATCATAAGAATTCAGGAACCTGAAGGGCTTCACCGGCACCTGAGCGCCGAGCTGACTGCGGAAGGTCACCACCGGCTTACCCACTTTACCCCGGCGGGTGGTCACCAGGATGACCCCATTCGCCCCCTTGATCCCGTAAATGGCGGTGGTAGCCGCATCCTTCAGGACCGTAATGTTCTCTACCTCGTTGGGATCGATCCTCGAGAACTGGGCATAGCTGTATTCAATGTCATCCACCAGTATATATGGCTGCTGGCTGTTTTCCGCAAAAGTGCTGATGCCCCGGATGAAGAAATCCGCACCATCCGAACCCGGCCGACCGCTGCGTTGCACCGAAAAGAATCCGGGCAACCTGCCCTGCAAGGTATTCTGAAGACTGGCGGATGGAGTGCGACGGATATCATCACCCTTGATCTCGCTCACGGCACCGGTCTTCGTTACTTTTCGCTGACGGCCGTAACCCACGATGACCACATCCTCCAGGGAGGCCGCATCCTGCTGAAGGGTCAGATTCAGGACCCGGCGGCCCTCTGTGGCAACCTCCTGGGTCTCATATCCAACGCCGGAAACGACCAGGATGGCCCCCGATGGCAGATCCTTCAATACAAAGGCCCCGCGGGCGTCGGTGATGGTACCCGACTTTCCATCCTTCAGCATGACGTTCACATTAGCGACGGGCTGGCCGGTCGCATCCCGGACGACACCGCGCGTCTCCGCAGCCTGGCCGAAGATCGCCTCGGGGAGTCCCGTCAGCAACAAGAACACGAGTGACCACAATACGGCCTTGTTACCTCCAGAGGTAACCAGTTTTCTGATCATGTTTGGACTGTTTGGGTTGATAGTGGCTTCCGCAGACAAGAGGCCGATGGAGTGGGAAGAACTGAAACTTGGTCTGTCGGTGATTGACAATATCTCCGGATGCAACAACCTCGTTAAAGCGCCCTTCTCCCGGCCTGCTGTTCGAAAGCAAAGTGAATGTATAGAACATGTATGACATATTCAAAAAAAGGGTGGGCCCGCCGAAGTCAAATGACCGATCGATCCGGACCGAACAAAACAGAGTGGATCGACCATCTGACCCACCGGGCCGTATCCAAACTTAGAAATCGATTCGGTAGCCGGCGACGGGAATGCGCCCCAACAGATAATTGTACTGGATACGCTTGCCGGCGGGGTCGTAGTAATGCCGGACAGGATTCTGTCTTCAGGTCAGGTTTTGCACGCC
>JAJTFQ010000028.1 GCA_021299955.1 Chitinophagaceae bacterium | reverse complement strand
CGACCACCCGGAAGCCGACGACCACCGCAAAGAAGCCGACCGCACAGAAGACAAACACCAAGGCCCCGACCACCAACCTCGCGGCTAAGCCGGTGGATACGGTACCTGTAGTCGTGGCACCCCCCGAACCGCCGCGTGATCCGCTGAAGATCGATACGGTCAAGCGCTCCCGCAGGACCGATGCAGCCATCGACCGGAACCCGCTCCGCGAACGTACGCCCCTGGCATACGAACACATCCGCGAGGATGACGCCGTCTACCGCCAGAAGGTCTGGAGAGAGATCGATGTGCGCGAAAAGATGAACCAGTCCTTTCTGTACAAGGCAGATGAAGACAACGGAAACCAGCGCTTCATCAATATCCTCCTGACGGCCATCAAGAAGGGTGACATCACGGCTTTCAGCGCCGGTATCGCCGGTGAGGACGACCGTTTTACTACCCCGATGACCCTCAAGGAGATCGGAGAGAAACTCGTGGGCAAGTGCAAAACCGATCAGATCCCCGACTGGGCCAAGGACCCGGACGGATCCAAGGGTATCCTGAAGGACACGCTCATGTGCCCTGAGTTCAATCCTGATGATATCGTGAAGTATATGATCAAAGAAGAGTGGATCTTCGATAAGGAGTCTTCCCGCATGTATGTCAGGATCATCGGTATCGCTCCGATCAAGGCTACGATCGACCAGAACACCAATGTAGTACTGGGAGAAAGCCCCGTGTTCTGGCTGTACTATCCTGATCTTAGACCCACACTCTCGAGCCACGAAGTGTACAATGGCAAGAACTTTGGCGCGCGCATGAGTTGGGAAGAAATGTTCGAGAGCCGTTTCTTCTCCAGTGCCATCGTGAAGTCTTCCATCGAGAACGCTTACGACCAGTACATCCGTCAGTATATCAATGACCCCATCCTCCGCCTGCTCGAAGGCGAGGCAATGAAGGAAAAGATCTTCAACTACGAACAGGACCTCTGGTCATACTGATCTGAGATCGTTCATAACAAACGCGAAAGCCCGGTCACAGACCGGGTTTTCGCGTTTGTTGCTATTCCCTGATCTGTGACCATCATGCCTCCTGACGGAAATGTTCGAAAATGATGCGGGCCTTGGCGGGGCCGATCACCACTTCCAGGGACTCCAGTGAAGCGTCTGAAACCCGCTTGACCGATTTGAAAGTCCGCAACAGATTTTCCGCTGTTTGTTTGCCGATGCCGTCGATATCTTCCAGTTGGTTCCTGAAGGTGCCCTTGCTGCGTTGCTGACGATGAAAGGTGATGCCGAACCGGTGGACTTCATCGCGGATCCTTCGGATCAGCATCAGGCTCGGACTGTCCCAGGGTAGTTTCAGGGATTCCGAGTCGCCCGGAAAAAATATTTCCTCCTCCTGCTTGGCCAGACCTACCACGGTCATTTTGCCCGTCAGATCGAGCTTCCGGATGCTTTCCATGGCGGCTCCGAGCTGGCCCTTTCCCCCGTCGATGATCACCAGCTGGGGGAGCGGCAGCCCCTCATCCTTCAGTTTGGTGTATCGCCTGAAGACGACCTCCGTCATCGTCGCGAAATCATTGATCCCGGTAACGGTCTGCACCTTGTAGTGCCGGTAATCACTTTTGCTGGGTTTCCCATCCCTGAAGCATACCATGGCGGATACCGGATAACTGCCCTGGAAGTTAGAGTTATCGAAGCATTCGATATGCACCGGCAATACGGGCAGTGAAAGGTCCGCCTGCAGGCGATCCAACAAGGTATTCTCCGCCTCTGCATTCGCCTCCAGCTGGAGGGTGCGCCTGCGTTTCCATTCACGCCGGAAATGCTCGACATTCCGTATCGACATGTCCAGCAACTTTCGTTTGTCACCCGCCTTTGGGATCGTCAGCTGCACACCATCCCCGGGGAATTCGATCATCATCGGAATGATGATCTCCTGTGCTTCGCTGCGGAAGGTTTCCCGAAGATGCCTGACGGCGAGGGATAGAACTTCGGGATCCGGCTCATCGATCTTTTTACGGATCTCGATGGAATGGGTGTCAATGATCGTCCCACCCCTGACCATCAGAAAATTGACGAAAGCAAGGTCGTCCCCGTCCGCGATGCTAAAGACATCAAGGTCACCAAGCCGTGGGTTGATCACGGCTGAACCAACAGCATAGTAATGTTTCAGATGTTCGATCTTTCGACGTAGGATCTCGGCCTGTTCGAAGGCCAGGGCCTCGGCGTTTTTTTTCATCTCCGCCTTATAATGCTGCAGGATGGGAGAGAGGTTACCCTTCAGGATGCCGCGCAGCCGCTGCAGCCCTTCCTGATAGTCGGCCTCCGTCTGCAGGCCTACGCAGGGCCCCTTGCAATTCCCCAGATGGTATTCGAGGCAGACCTTATATTTTCCTTTCGCGACTTGTTTTTCTGAAAGGTTCAGCTTGCAGGTCCGGATCTGGATATGCTGACGGATGAAGGCGAGCATTTCCCGCACCTTTCCGGAGGAGGTGAAGGGACCAAGGTATTCCGACCCGTCACGGATCATCCTTCGGGTCAGGAACACCCGCGGAAAGGCTTCATGCCGGATAACGATGAACGGATAGGTCTTGTCATCCTTCAAGTCGATGTTGAACCTCGGCTGGAATTCCTTGATGAGGCTGTTCTCAAGCAGCAGGGCGTCCTGTTCCGAGGAGGCAATGGTGAACTCAATGCGGTGAATGCGCCGCACCAGCTCCGCCGTTTTTCGGCTGGTCTTCTGTCCCGTGAAATACGAACTTACCCGCTTGCGGATGTTCTTGGCCTTGCCGACATATATAAGTGTGCCCTCCCGGTCGAAATACTTGTAGATACCCGGTTCCTGCGGGATCGAAGGCTGGATTACATGAAATTCGGTTGGTTTCATCGGATCGCGGGATGGTAAGGTGAGCATTACTGCGGGATGCCCCAACTGATTCGCATACGCGATGTAAGGGTGTCATCGCCGTTCAGTTCCACGATCCCTTCGCTAAGTTGCTGTCCGGCCGTCCAGGTCAGCTTTCGCTGGATCGTGCGCGTACCCTCCACCTTCGTTGATTCCAGATAGATGCTCCGGATAGCGTCCGTCTCCGGATCGAGCAGCATGTCCATCCGGCGCACCGAAGTGGCCGGATCCCCGGCATCCATGCTGATCGTTACTCTGCCGATGGTCTCATCCATGAAGATCCTGCGTTCAAAGGCGTATTTGGAAGGCTCTGCGAGCATTTCGGGGGTAAAGACCGACTCCACATACCGGCGGAATTCAGCCTTCTCCATGATGGTCGTATCCTCACGTTGGCCTTTTTTTCGATAGGTGAACAGGGCTACATCCATGGAGTCGATGGAGTTTAGTTCACGATTGACGAAGGTGAAGACCGGATAGAAGAGTTTTTCGTCGATGACACCTGCACCATTTTTTGCGGGCTTTTCTCCGCAGGATGACAAGATACCGGACAATAGCCAGAGAGAGATTAGCGCGCGCAGTTTCATATGGCGAAATTACGCATGATTATGCTCGCCCGAATGATATGGGCGTATGGCCTTGCCAGAAAGCCGGCCTTTATCTGAGGGTTTTCTGAATGCCGATCTTGAACCCATAATCGACCAGGTGTTCGCGGATCGGATAGTCCTCCTTGTAGCTTGACAGGAGCTGGTAGCGTACCTGTGGACCCATCACCCAGCGATAGGTGCCGGCGTCTACACTGAGGTAGGCTTCAGCACCCGCATTCAGGTTCCAGTTGCGGTACAGCGCCGGTTCCTGTGCGTAGTTCTTCAGGTTCGTGGAGATCAGATAGGACTTGTTGTTCAGCACATAAGTGGGCTGAATGGTGGAGGCTACATTGAATCGAACACGGCGGTTTCCGAAAAGGCTGGCTTCGAGTCCCACCGGCATGGATACCATCAGGTGGGAGTTTCGGAGCCATGTCCTGTCAAATCCATTGGCATTGCGGTAATAGGCCACGGTGTTGATGGAGCCATATCCAAGCGTACGGGCCGCACTGAACGGAGCCATTTCCGGCATATAGCTGTAGGCCTCAATATCGTAATTGTTGTAATTGAATTGGATGCCGGCCTTCAGCCTGAGCTTTCTTCCGATATTTTGCGTCAAAGATGAACCGATCTCCAGTCCGAAGGCGGGCTTGTGCACCACCGCATCATTCACGTCCGTGGGGAAGCCATAGTTTGCGCTGTAGGGAAAGCCGCTGTAGGCGAAGGACGATTTGCTTGCCTGACCCACCAGTCGGCGGTAGCTGAAGGAGGGGGCGATATGGAGCTGCCAGCCTGTCCGCTTGCCGATCCTGCCGATGGTATTCAGGACATTGGCGGTGACGGATGTCCTGCTGGAGGGCTTCAGCGCCTTTTCTTTATCGGTCCGGATAAGGGAGCCCGGCCGTTTCGCCATGGCCATAGTCCTCGGCCGTCCGGCTTGAAGCCCGGCTGCTTCGATGTATTCGATCGTGTTCGGTGCGTTTTCCGGCATCACGCCCGTGGTTCTGACAAACGGAGTGACATCAGCCCGATCTGCTCCGTACCGGGTCGCCATCAGGGTGGTCGGACGTAGGGTGTGCACTTTGCTGAGATCTCCGTTCAGTAAGAAGTTTTCAATGATCCGGGATTGTTCCCGGATAGGATCCGCGGGGGCGTTTTTTGGGTCAGGCTGTGTTGGTGCAGCGGAGAGACGTTGCTGAGCCGGGTGCTGTGCGAGGATGGATGCTCCGAATGCCGGCCCGTGATCGGATGCACGCTCAAGCAGGATGCCTGCACCAATACCCAATCCGAAGAGCAGAACGCCCCCCAGGGCATACGGCCACCTTCGGGGCTTGTGCAACCGGGTGCTAAGCTCCGTCCACACGGAATCCGAAGGATGCATCCTGAATTGATCAGTCCTTTCCCTCAGTAATTCCTCAAAACCGTCCTCTATGCTTTCGCTATCCATTTTATGTCTACAAATCGAAAAAAAACTGTTTTACGATCTTACCACTCAGGGTCTCGCCGTCCCGTCTGCCGGCTGTTTCACCGGCAGCAGTTGCCGCTTGATCAGGATCTGTTCCAACATGGTCTTCGCCCGGGTGTACTGTGATCGACTCGTACTCTCCTCGATCTCCAGCATCTGGCCGATTTCCCGATGGGAGTACCCTTCGATCGCGAACAGGTTCAGCACCGTTCGGTATCCCAGGGGCAGCATCCTGATGCATTCCACCACCTGCTTGGCCTGCATGATGGAGGGTATGTGATCCTCGCGGATCGGCAGGGTGCTGGCATGTATCAGATCCACACTGTCTGCGAACTTCCGGTTCTTTTTCAGGATGTTGATGCAGGTGTGTACCATGATCTTTCGGATCCAGCCTTCCAGCGCTCCCTTGTGCTGGAACTGCCCGATCTGGGTGAAGACCTTGATGAAGCCTTCCTGCAGCATATCCTCCGCATCTTCACGATGCTTCGCATAACGGTAGCAGACAGACAGCATGGCGGGGCTAAAGCGCCGGTAGAGCTCCTGCTGGCAGACGGGATCCCTGCGAATGCATCCCTGTACCATTGCTTCTTCCGTCATGAAATCCTATTGGTTTCACGAAATATATGACAATTTTCAGAAATGACACGCTGCATCCCTCAATTATAAAACGTAACCATTTGCTAAATGGTTTCAGTTTCGTCCGCGCCGGAGACGTCTCAGCCGCTTCGGATTGATCCAGAGAAAGGCGCCCGTGAAGGTCAGTCCTCCGAGCAGCAGGGCCGCGAGGGTGGTGTAAGTAAGTTTGCCCGCCTGGTTGTCGATGCCGATGAGTCGGTCGATCAGGGTACCATCATGCAGACGCTCGACCCAGTCCGATCGCCTGACCTCTTTTTTCAGCAGCCGGCCGTTCGTGGCATCGATCTGCAGGGCATGATAGTGTTCGGTGAACGTGAACTTGACCATGCCTTTGTCGGGGCGGACTTCGATCCGGTCCTTTTTGGGGTCCAGGTCTGCACCGATGCTGTCTCTCAGATAAGCAGTGGCCAACCTGTCGAGCGAATCCATGGGCAGCCATCGTTTCATGTCGGTACTGATGCCCCGGGCGTTGTCTGCCATCAGCCATCCGTTGCTGTGTTTCTTCCAACCCAGGAGCAGGCCGGTTGTCGACATGATCGTCATCACTAAAAGCGCGGTCGGCGCCATCCAGCGGTGCAGGTATCTTTGTCTGCGGGTGTTACGGGATATGGCCTGGGATCGTTCCATCATTCAAAAGGCATATCTCAAGGATACGATTAAATTACGACCCGGTGCCACGACACCGGAAGAATAGCTGCGGTAGCGCTGGTCCGTGACATTTTCCAGTCCCGCTGCGAGGGTAAGTCCCCGTTCGAAGGTATAGGCAGATCGGATGACCAGTGTCTGCCATCCCGGAGCGAAAGGACGCCCGGCGGCATCGAGTGCATAGATCTCCGGCTTGGACATCTCCGTCGGGGGCATTTCATCGGCCCGGAGGGCTCCGTTGGCATTCCATGCCAGTTCCATCCGAAGGCGTCTGATCGTGTATTTCAAAATGGCAGCGGCCTGCAGGGGGGGAGCATGCCGCAACGGAACCCGTGCATCTCTGACATCGTCGGTTTCCCACCCCCTTGTCCAAACCCCATCCATCCTGAACGTAAGCCCCTTCATCAGCCGGGCACTGGCAGAAAGTTCGCTTCCCCAGACCCTTGCTGATGCCGCATTCCGCAATGCCTCCACCGCAAGCCGGCTGCCCTGGTAGTCAAGGGAGTCCCGGCCATTGAACCTGAAGGGCCGGCGGACAATTGCATCATCCAGCAAGGTGAAGAAGAAGCCGCCTTCTATCCGAAACGATTCCGTGATCCGCTGTACAAAACCGACCTCCCCATGATAGACATATTCCGGACGAAGTCCGGCATTCGGCACGGTCAGGCGCCCGGGCGTACTCTCAAAGGTCTTGCCAAGATCGTCGATGTTCGGCATTCGGAAACCAGAGGACAGGTTCATGTGCAGCGAACCGGTACTGCCCGTGATCACCGATAATCCAAGGTTCCCGGTCAGCGTTCCTGCGCTGATGCGAACTTCCGTGAAAGGCAGCCGGAGGAATGTCTGGTCAAAATCAGCCCGCAGTAAGCCATGGTTCAGCCGGACCCCCGCATTGAGGAAGAACCGCTTCGCCAGGGGTTGTTTATAAGATCCATACAGACCCGCATTCATGGCCAGGCTGCCGTCTGGGTACCTCGACTGCTGTGTCCGGATCATACCGCTGCGGATATCTTCGGCGGTCGCCGAGGAGTGCACCCGGTCACGAACCCATTCCAGTCCGTAATGCAACGTGCCCCGGTAGATATTTTTTTGATTGTCCCAGTGTACGTGCCATCCCATCAGCCGCTCGTTTGTCCGGTTCCTGGCCGAACTGTTCAGGCTTCTGTCGTACCGACCCTCTGCATAGTCCTGTACAGCGAGGATGATCCTTGAACGATCGTACAGCCGGGTTTTTCGGTTATGCAGCCACTGAAGACGATGCATTTGCCAAACCATCGGCGCATAGTTCCATTCGGCAAACCGGAGCGATCCCTGCCGGGTTTGCAGGAGTCTGTCGTATCGCGGGGCTTCCCCTGTGAAGGCAAGGGTATAGGCATACTGCAGATCCAGATACCCCGTGGGTCTGAATCTTACCTTCTGCAGGGTATTGACCTGTCTGTAGCCGGTGAAACGCTGGATGAGCGGCTCATCGTTGATCATCACGCTGTCCTTCCCGTTGATGACCGACACATATCGCGGTCTTAGGTATCTGTCCTGGCCCCCATTCCCGCCCATCCGCAAGTCATCGAAATCACTATGGCTGAATGATCCGAGCCAGGACCATTTCCTGCCGCCCAGGTTCAGGTCCGCATGCACGGTGCGCTCGCGGTTCGCCGTCGCGTGGCGCAAAAGGGCGTGACCCCGGATCTGGAGGGAATCGTTCGATGACAGGCGCGGCGTGAACGTATGGAAATCCATCACGCCCCCGATGGCGTCGCTTCCATATAAGATGGTCCCCGGGCCGAGGATGACCTCAGCGTTTTCGACCACGTGCGGATCGATGGAGATGATATTTTGCAGATTACCACTTCGGAAGATGGCGTTATTCATCCTGACGCCATCAGCTACAATGAGCACGCGGTTGGCTGCGAACCCCCTGATCATCGGGCTTCCACCCGCCTGCTGGCTTTTCTGGATGAAAACACCTGCTGACTGACCGAGCATGTCGGCGGCGGTCTGCGGGTTGCGGAGGACGTTATCCCTGATATCCACTTTCAGGATGCGGTTGGGTACTTCGTTCCGTTTCTGCTCCCATTGATTGAAGGAAATCACCACGGTGTCCAGATCGCTGAAGGCAGTATCCTTTTCGGAAGTTTGTGCAGCGAGGTTTCCGGACATGCCGGAGATCACCGCGATCACCCATGCGAACCGTTTCATGCGAAACATCAGTTGAGTAGCACACTGCCGGTCATCTCCGGAGGTACGGGAAGCCCCATCATGTGCAGGATGCTCGGGGCGATGTCGCCCAGCTTTCCGGGCTTTAGCCCACCCTTCCAGTCGCGGTCGATCACGAATAGTGGTACGGGATTCAGCGTGTGAGCGGTATTTGGGCTGCCGTCTTCGTTGATCAAAAAATCCGCGTTGCCGTGATCCGCCGTCAGAAAGATCGCGTAGCCGGCTTTCAGGCCTGCTTCCACCACGCGCTGCACGCATTTGTCCACCGTTTCTACGGCCTGGATGGCGGCCTGGAAATCACCGGTGTGGCCCACCATGTCGGCATTGGCGTAATTGAGGCATATGAAATGTGCGCTGCGGGCCTCGATCTCCGGCACGATGGCATCGGTGAGTTCCTTGGCACTCATTTCGGGCTGCAGGTCGTAGGTGGCCACCTTTGGCGAGGGTGCCATGATCCTTCGTTCACCTTCGAACGGCGCTTCACGGCCTCCGCTGAAGAAGAAGGTAACGTGGGGATATTTCTCCGTCTCCGCAATCCGGATCTGTTGCAGACCGGCCCGGGCAATGACCTCCCCGAGGGTCATGGTCAGGTTGTCGTTGCGGAAAATGACCTTTACGTTTTGGTATGTCTTGTCATATTCCGTCATCGTGGTGTAATCCAGTGTCAGCGCCCGCATGCCAAATTCCGGAATGTCGCGCTGTGTCAGCACTTCTGTGATCTCACGGCATCTGTCGGTGCGGAAATTGAAACAGATCACCGCATCTCCCTCGTTGATCCGTGCGAGGGGCGCGCCGTCGGCGGTCGTAACGATCACTGGCTTGATGAATTCGTCCGTGATACCGGCCTCGTAGGAGGCACGCACGGCCGATATGGCATCAACGACGGGTGTTCCGGTCCCGTGTACCATCGCATCATAGGCGAGTTTCACCCGCTCCCATCGCTTATCGCGGTCCATTGCATAGTACCGGCCGGTGATGGTGGCGATCTGTCCGCAACTACGGTCCAGGTGATCTTGCAACTGCTCCAGGTATTTCAGTCCGCTCTTCGGGTCCGTATCCCTTCCATCGGTGAAGGCGTGAATGAACACTTTGTCAAGACCGGCCTCCCGGCAGATCGATGTGATCGCCTTGAGGTGTTCGGTATGCGAATGCACCCCGCCGTCGCTCACAAGTCCGACCAGATGTAGCGCTTTGCCATGCTCCCGGGCGTATTCGATCGCAGCGCGGAGGGCTTCATTGCGGGCGAACTCCCCGCTGCGGATGGCCACATGGATGCGCTGCAGTTCCTGATACACGATCCTGCCGGCACCGAGATTGAGGTGTCCGACTTCGCTGTTGCCCATCTGTCCGTCGGGCAGTCCGACCTCTTCGCCGCAGGTGACAAGCGTCGTGTTCGGAAAGGCGTCATACAGACTGCTAACGAAAGGCACATTTGCCTGACGGATGGCGTCGGCCGAAGGGACGCGACCCAGTCCCCATCCGTCCATGATGACGAGCATGGCTCTTTTCTGTTCCATGCCGCAAATTTACTCGATTTGTCCGAGCGCCCGAAAACCTCCTCCCGCCTGTTGTACCGAATTGGATGAAAGGCAAATGTCTTGATGCCAAATTACGCCCCTGCTCTTGCCGGCCAACCCTGATTCCTTGCATTCACCGAAAAACTTCCCCATGCGTAGAATTCCGGTCGTGATTGGCACATTTTTGGCTTGAGATTAAAACCAATCCCAGATCGTGCGTTCCGTATTTTTACTCATCCTGTTCAGTCTGCTGGCCGGCAAGTCCACGCCCGGAATTCCCATGCAGGATGTGCTCGCCGGCATCCGTAAGGGCGATGCCGGTAAGATATCCCGTCACATGGACGATGTCGTGCGCATCACCCTGGACGAACGCACCTATCCCTACAGCAAAACGCAGTCAGAGGCGATCCTTCGCAATTTCTTCAGATCCCGTACTGTCATAGACCTCTCAATGGTCCACCAGTCGGAAGGGGAGGATGGTGAAGTATTTGTTGGCGACCTGCGTACAAGGTCAGACCGCCACCGCGTGTCGATCATCATGCGTGCGCGTGGTGAGCGCATGGTCATCAGCGAATTCCGTTTGGAGCGTTCATGACCCGACCGCATGCGCTTCTCTTCCGGCTCAGGCCGTAACTTCACACATGCAACCGACGAACCCATCCCTCGATGCACTCCTCACCGCGGCCTTGTCGGAAGACATCGGTACCGGAGACCATTCCACCCTCTGCTGCATTCCGCCGGATGCGCAGGGGGCGGCTGAACTGCGTGTCAAGCAGGAAGGCATACTGGCAGGCATGGAAGTGGCCGGGCGGGTGTTCCGGCTTCGTGATCCCGGGATCTCTTTCCTACCTCAAATGCAGGATGGTCAGCGGATGTTTCCGGGTGATGTCGCCTTTCGGGTGGAAGGCCGTGTGCATGATATCCTGGGATGCGAGCGGGTCGTCCTCAACTGCATGCAACGCATGAGCGGGATTGCCACGCTGACCCGGACGTATGTTGACAAACTAACGGGGTACCATACCCGAATTCTTGATACGCGCAAGACCACACCCAATTTCCGGCTCCTCGAGAAGGAGGCCGTGCGCATTGGCGGCGGGACGAATCATCGCTTCGGCCTCTACGACATGATCATGCTGAAGGACAATCACATTGATTTTGCCGGAGGCATCCCGCAGGCCATTGAACGAGCCTGGGAATATGTGCAAAGACATCAGCCAGGCCTGAAGATAGAAATTGAAACCAGAAACCTGGATGAAGTCCAACAGGTCGCCCAGGCGGGCGCAGGCAAGGTCTTTCGTGTTATGCTCGACAATTTCAACCCGGCCATGCTGGGCGAGGGCCTCCGGATACTCCACGGGGTTTTTGAAACCGAGGCGAGCGGCGGCATACATCTGGGCAACATCCTCGACTATGCGGCCACGGGGGTCGATTATGTCAGTGTGGGTGCCCTGATCCATCAGGCACGCAGTCTGGACCTCAGCCTGAAGGCGGTCTGAACGGACGGGTACTAACCCCGGATTTCAATGTCACTTGGCAGGATATCCCTGTTGCAACAGCCAGGCCAGCACTTTCGGGCGCTGGTCTCCCTGAATGATGATCTCACCATCCTTGGCAGAACCGCCGGTTCCGCAATGTGTCTTGAGTTTTTTGGACAGATCCTCCAGATCCTCCTCCCGGCCGATGAATCCCGTGATAACCGTGGCGGCCTTTCCCCCGCGATGTTTCGTCTCCAGTCTGATCCGCAGTTTCTGCTGCGCGACCGGAAGGGTCTCTGCCTGCGGTTCGTCGGTCCCGGGAACGAAATTTGGATCCGTGCTGTAGACGAGGCCGCCGGCATTCGGCTTGTGTTTTTTCGACATGTTCCGGAGTGTTGTGATGAGGGACCGTACAAATTTACTGACCCTGCGCGAGGCTATACGCTTTTTTGTCTCCCCACATATTGAGCAACTCCGTGGAACAGATCTTGAAGTCTGCCGAGAGGCGTTTGTAAAGTTCGATGATATCCGTTTGCGTGAGCGGAGCATCCCCAACGCTTTCGAAACGGCAGCGGTACTGGTTGACCAGGTTTGTGAACACGGATCCCTTGGGCCATACCTGGGTGCCCCGGTTGCTGATCGTCACCAGTTTGAACAGATCCAGCGTATGCCGGAGACATTTTTCTGCCACGATCCCGGGCTGCTCGGCGCTTTCGACGAACATATCCACGCCCACGATCGATTCTTCCTCTTTTTCCAGGCTCATGATCAGTGGATTCTTTTCCAGCCTGAAGATCGTCGGCGTGACAGGCTTATTGGGCATAATGGTTTTGGCACCATGTTCCGGTGTGCGGCCAAAATGAGCAATGATGGCCTGTGCGAATGCTGTAGTGTCGAGTGCCGGCTTCGACCTGTCGCCGAAGTCACCCGTGCGGAAACCTGCCTCCAGGGTGTAGAGCAGCGCGTTCTCTATGATGGCGGCATGTTCCATGAGCCCAAGGTGCCGGAGCATGGTCAGCCCGCTCAACAGCAGGGCTGTGGGATTGGCGATGTTTTTGCCGGTGATGTCGGGCGCCGTGCCATGGACTGCCTCAAAGATGCAGATATGATCGCCGATATTCGCGGAGGGTGCGAATCCCAGTCCGCCTACCAGTCCGGCGCAGAGGTCGCTGACAATATCACCCTGCAGGTTGGTCAGCACCACCACGTCGAACAGGTCCGGGCGCGTGACCAGTTTCATGCAGAGGTCGTCTACGATCACATCATCCGCCTGGATCTCGGGATACTCCAGGGCCACCTCCCGGAAACACTCCAGGAAGAGTCCGTCCGTGATCTTCATGATGTTGGCCTTATGTCCGCAGGTGATGCGTCGGGCCTGCTTCTTGCGGGCCATCTCGAAGGCATACCTGATGACCTGCATCGAACCGGGTCGGGTGATGAACCGGCGGCTCAGCGCCACGTCGTGCGTCAGCATGTGCTCGATACCCCCGTAGGTGTCTTCTATATTTTCACGGACGACCGTGATGTCAATCGGAATGCCGGCCCGGCTGAATACGGTGTCCACACCATGCAGGGTCTGGAAGACCCGCTTGTTGGCATAGGTGTTCCAGGTCTTGCGCGCCGTTACGTTCACACTCTTCACCCCTTTTCCCTTGGGTGTTTCCATCGGCCCTTTGAACAGGATGCCGAGCGTCTCGATCCGCTGCTGTGCCTCGGGAGTCATCCCGTTCGAGTATCCCTTGTCGAAAACCCATTTGCCCATGTCCACGTATTCGTAAGTCAGCGGTACCCCGGCTGCCTCGAAGATAGAGATCACTGCATCCATGATCTCCGGTCCGATCCCATCTCCTTTCGCTACGGCTATGTTCGTCATTTGGTCTTACATTTGAGGCGTGAAGAATGATTGTTAAGCGTTTTCTTTTATGCGCCGCAAAGTTACTCACCTGCGGGCATTCATGACAAGCGCAGACAGGATATTCGTCTTTCGCATAAACACGAATCGTCGCTAACAACAAACGGTACAGCCATGCCATTCAAGGTGACAGCCGGAGTGAAGGTCAGTGTCGAGTGCTTCTACCAGCCAGACTATTCAAATCCATCCAACGGAGAATTCATGTTCGCCTATCGCATCACGATAGAGAATGGTAATCCCTATGCCATCAAACTGATGCGCAGGCACTGGCATATATTCGACAGCAACATGCAGAGACGGGAAGTAGAGGGCGAAGGCGTGGTCGGCGTCCAGCCGGTCATCCAGCCCTCCGAGATCTATCAATATGTCAGCGGATGCAACCTGCGGACCGAAATGGGAAAGATGCACGGAACCTATGAGATGATCGACCTCAACAGCCAGCGCAGCTTCACCGTCAACATCCCTGAGTTTGTCATGATCGCCCCGCTCAAATTGAACTGACTGCATCTGATTGCATAATTTGTTATCTTTGTAAGGCAGTAGAAACCGCAAAAGGACGAACCGACAAAAGGCTGTAAACACACATCCTGTCTCATTAATCCTACCCGATCGCTGTTCAATTATAGTCTTTCAACCCAAAGTAAATCTCTCCGGTCTCAATCGATGTACAAGGTAACTTTCAACAACAAGAACAAGGCTTTCTTCAACGCCCTCAAGGAATCAGTAGACCAGTACTTTCAGGAAAACAACCTGCGTAAGACGGGTAACTGGAAGCTTTATCTCAAAACGGCCATTCTGATTCCCGCGGCCATCGGCCTCTACCTCGCGCTGCTCTTCGTACCCATGCACTGGCTGGCAGCCGTGGCCCTTTGCGCCATCCTCGGTGTCACCATGGCTTCCATCGGGTTCAATGTGATGCACGATGCCTGTCATGGCAGCTACTCCACCCGGTCCTGGGTGAATGAAGTCTTCGGGCTTACCCATAACTTCCTCGGCGGCAACGCGTCCCTTTGGAAGATCAAGCACAACATCGTCCACCACACCTACACCAATGTCGACGGAGTGGACGACGACATCAACAACATGCCCTTCATGCGCGAATGCCGGACCCAGCCATGGAAGCCGATGCACCGATACCAGGGCATCTACATGTTCCTGCTGTATGGTTTCACCTCCCTGTTCATGTTCGGCATGGACTACGTAAAGTACTTCTCCCGTAAGATGTACACCACGCCCATCCGTCACCTGGAGAAGAAGGATCACATCCTCTTCTGGGTTGGGAAACTCTTTTTCATCGCGATCTATATCGTAATACCGGTCCTGGTCGTGGGTTGGAAGCCCTGGCTGATCGGATTTTTCGTCACCCAGTTCGCCCTCGGCCTCACCCTTGCCCTGGTCTTCCAGCTGGCGCATGTGGTGGAACATGCCGAATTCGAATCCGCCGGCATCGACCCCGTGCGTATCGAGAACGAATGGGCCATTCATCAGGTCAAGACGACGGCCAACTTCGCCGCAGGCAACCCGATCGTCACCTGGATGGTCGGTGGCCTCAACTACCAGATCGAACACCACCTCTTCCCCCGCATCAGCCATATTCACTACCCCGCATTGAGTCGCATTGTCAGGGAAACCTGCGAGCAGTTCGACCTGCGCTACAATTACTTCCCTACGACCCGCAAGGCCATTGCCTCCCACTACCGCTTTATGATGGACATGGGAAAGCATCCCTGATCACCGACCGGATATCATAAAAAAAGGGGGTTCACACGACCCCCTTTTTTTATGACCTGGGTCTGTAACCCGAGGCCTGCAGGATCCGTTTTGCATCTAGCTTCAGCAGGTCCTCCGCGCGGGTATCCGGGAATTTTTTCATGTAGGCCCGGATGATCTGACGGCCGGTAAACAAGGCAATATGCCCTGGTGAACCCTCTCCCAGTTCCATGGTCATAGGGCCGTCGCCGATGAAATCACGGATACGTACCGGGTCGGATATGTAGAGCAGTTCGTTCTGCAGAAAAAAGTTCCAGATCAGGGCTTCGTTCTCCACAGCACCTTCAAGTTGTCTGGATGTGTAGCCTGTTTTCAGGGTGTCTGGTGTGTCGGGCATGAAAAGGTCCAGCAAATACATCCGTTTACCTTTATCGATCATGATGTCCAGCAGGTTTCTGTCGCCGGGCAGCCCCGGAAACAGGTCGTCGATCATGTTCTTTGTGCAGTTTACGGCGATCATCTCCGGCGTGAACCTCCGGGATATGTACTCCGGGTACAGCTGGAGTCCTTCGCGGGTATGATAGATCGGTTCGTCCGCCCCCAGGTGAAGCTGCAGGCCGGTACCCAGACCATCCTGCATGATGATGTCTCCGTAGCCCCCGGTCCTGCCCTCAGCATATGCGTCAAGCGGCCCTATGAAGGTGTACAACCTTTCCGGAACCGGATAGGTCGGGAAATAGTGGCGTATGTGACGCATGCTTTCGAGTAGTTCCTCCCTGATGTCCGACAGATCATCGAAGCGCTTGCCGGATAAATCAAGGATGCCCCGGTAATCCCTCAGAAACCGTCGCATCGCATCCGTGGCCATGTCAGAACGATCATCTTTCGGGATGCCAAGGATCTGTTCGGTGAAAAAGGGTCCGAATCCCGGATATCGCAGGTAGAGCCTTTCGAGGGCCGCGGGTACGTCCGTCGTGTCAATGGCGAACAACTCGCGTTCGAACCGAACCACTTCCAACTCGACCTTGATGCCGGAGACGTCCGGTCCGGAGTTACCGGAGCATCCGGCGAATATGATGGCGATCCAAATGAAAATGAGCCGTTTCATCGCAATGAATTATGCGCGAATGTCTGCAAATGGCGTCAAATTCAGGGGGCTATGACCTGAAACCGCTTCATTTTAACGAAACCTGCGGGTTCTGCAGCCTGCAGAAGACTGATATCCGGCTGATTTATGAAACCGATTGCCGAATTTCGGGCCATGAAAGTGTATGTAGCGCAGCAGAACCATCATATCGGGAATTTCGACCGGAATGTCGGGCTGATCATCGACGCGCTGGGGCGAGCGGAGGCGTCGGGTGCCGACCTTGCGGTCTTCACCGAGCTCTGTGTATGCGGATATCCGCCCAGGGATTTCCTGGAGTTCGATGATTTTATCCGCGAATGTGAGGCAGCAGTGGAAAGGATCCTGCCGTACACACACCATGTGGCTGCCATCATCGGGGCGCCGGCCCGTAATCCGGACCCCCGGGGGAAGGACCTCTTCAATGCCGCCTGGGTGCTGCACGAAGGGGAGGTGAAAGCCGTGGTGCACAAGACCCTGTTGCCCAACTACGACGTGTTTGATGAATACCGGTACTTCGAGCCCGCTACGGAATGGAAAGTGGTGCCGCTGCTGGGTCATCGCATTGCGCTCACCGTTTGCGAAGACATCTGGAATCTGGGCGACAATCCGCTCTACCGGATCTGTCCGATGGACGAGCTCATGCATCAGTCACCGGACCTGATGATCAACATATCGGCATCACCCTTCGACTATGATCACGATGAGGACCGCAAGGAAGTCGTACGCCAGAACGTCCTGCGCTACGGCCTGCCGATGATCTATACGAACGCTGTGGGGTCCCAGACCGAGATCGTATTCGACGGTGGCAGCCTGGCCTTTGACGCTTCGGGCAACCTTGTCCGTGAACTGGCCTATTTCCGGGAGGACGAATGCCTGATCGACACCGACGAACTGACGCAGCCTTCCGCCGGGCCTGCAGATGCTCCGGCCTCTATGCTGGAGAGGGACATGCGGGTGAGGCGCATCGCGGATCCTGACAGTATCATTCCATATCTCACTGCCCCGCACAACATGGCGCAGGTCCACTCCGCGCTGATCCTCGGCATCCGGGATTATTTCTCCAAGATGGGATTCTCGAAGGCCATCCTCGGCAGCAGCGGCGGTATCGACAGCGCGGTGACCCTGGCTTTGGCCTGCGAGGCGCTTGGACCGGAAAATGTCCGGGCCGTCCTGATGCCATCCGAATTCTCCTCGGGTCATTCCGTGGAGGATGCCGTCGTGCTGAGCCGAAACCTGGGGAACCCATACGACATCGTTCCCATCCGCTCCGTTTATGATACCCTTCTCGATACCCTGGCACCCATCTTCGGTGACCTGCCCTTTGGCCTGGCCGAAGAGAACCTGCAGAGTCGTTCCCGCGGAAACCTGCTGATGGCCATCGCCAACAAGTTCGGACTGATCCTGCTGAACACATCCAACAAGAGTGAACTGGCTACAGGTTACGGCACACTGTACGGCGACATGGCTGGCGGACTCAGTGTCCTCGGGGATGTCTACAAGATGCAGGTCTACGCCTTGGCGGAGCATATCAACCGGAACGGAGAGATCATCCCCCGGCACATCATCACCAAGGCACCTTCGGCCGAATTGCGGCCCAATCAGAAGGACAGCGACAGCCTGCCCGATTACGCGCTGCTGGACAAGGTCCTCTTCCAGTATATCGAAAAGAGAAAGGGACCGCGGGAGATCATCTCTATGGGGATCGACGAGGCACTGGTAAGGCGCGTACTCAGGATGGTCAATGCGAATGAATACAAGCGCAACCAGTTCTGCCCGATCATCCGGGTCAGCAGCAAGGCCTTCGGCGTTGGACGGCGTGTGCCGATCGTAGGCCGCTATCTGGGATGATACCACGGCAGGTCGCACCCATATCGAATTGATTAACTTGCACCATGACCGCACGCGTGTATAAATCGACCGGCAGCTGGTATGTCCTCAAGGATGATACCGGACAATTCATACAGGCGCGCATGAAGGGCCGCTTCAAGCTGGACGGCATCACCTCCACCAACCCCATTGCGGTCGGTGATATGGTCGATGTTCAACAGGAAGCAGGCCAGGAGACCGGTTGGGTCATCGCCGGCATTCACGACCGACGCAATTATGTAAACCGGGTCTCTCCCGCCCGCCGTCAGCGACATCACATCATTGCTTCCAACCTCGACCAGTCGCTCCTCGTGGCCACCCTCCGCGACCCGCGCACATCCATGGGATTCGTCGATCGCTTTTTGATCGCCTGCGAATCCTACCATGTGCCGGCCATCATCGCCATCAATAAGTGCGACACCTTTGGCGAAGAGGATGAAGACCTGTTTCGCCTCTGGTGTGAAGTGTATCAGGCTGCAGGCTACACGGTCCTGCGCGTCAGCGGAACAACGGGAGAGGGCATCGAGGGACTCCGTACCTTGCTGGCAGGCAGGACGACGCTGTTCAGCGGACATTCAGGCGTGGGCAAGTCCACACTGATCAACATCCTGTTGCCCGGATTGGCGCTTCGAACCAAAGAAGTGAGTGACTGGAGTGGAAAGGGCATGCATACCACAACCTTCGCGGAGATGTTCGATCTGCCGGATGGCGGTGCGATCATTGACACGCCCGGGGTGCGGGAGTTTGGGCTGGTGGATATCCCCGAGGAAGAACTGGCACATTATTTTCCGGAGATGCGCGCGCGGATGGACGAATGTCAGTTCAACAATTGCAAGCATATCAATGAGCCCGGCTGCGCCATCAAGCGGGCGGTGGCGTCCGGCGAAATGTCACCGGAGCGCTATGTCAGCTATTGCACGATCCTTGATGGGTTGGACAAGGAATGAACTCAACGGATGCGGGCGAGCCGGCCTGCGAGTTCCACCACCGCCTCGTTGTCTTTCCGGCTCGCGTCAGTGAGCCGTTGCGGAAAGATCGAAACCCCGTCGTAAATATTGAAATGCAACGTGAGGGGCTTACCCTGATATTTGAAGTCCCAGTAATGGGTTTCAGAATCCTCCTGCTTGCGTGTGAAACGGATCTTCAGCTGGTCGGCGAGAATGTCGGCCATGCGGTGGAAGAGTTCCGCACCGCAGTATTCGGCGATCACGGCTTCCGTGCATCCAAGGTCGGTTCGAAGGGTAAGCGTCATGACTGGCTGTTTAAGGGATCACACCTTCATCTTAGGGGCTTTGGGAACTTTGCCACCTTGCAGTACCCGTTCCGCACCGACATTCTTGCCGTTCGAAGGGCACCCGTACCTGGGAGCGCAGGACCATAAGTAAGACATTAAGAATACTGTCAGTGCTGCCTGAACAAGATATTTTTTCATAAGGTAGGTACTACATTTTTTAAGACGCTTCAGGGCTGGTGGGTGTCGGAGCCTCATTGAAGGCAGCGAACCAACGACTATACATCAGATAGTTACCGGCGATGCGTTCGATCTCCCCCCTGAGGAGTTCGGGTGAAACGGATTTTACCCTTTTCGCCGGCACACCGGCATATATACTGCCAGCTTCTACCATAGTGTTTTCCAGGACCACGGCGCCCGCTGCAATGATCGAGCCGGAGCCGACCACGGCATTGTCCATAACGATGGCGCCCATACCCACCAGCACATTGTCTTCGATCCGGCAACCATGTACGATGGCATTGTGGCCGATGCTGACATTATTGCCGATATGCACCTGTGTCTTCTGGTAGGTGCAGTGCAGCACGGCGCCATCCTGCACATTTACCCGGTCTCCCATCCTGATCGCATTCACATCCCCGCGCAGCACGGCATTGAACCAGATGCTGCAACCATCTCCCATGTGCACATCTCCCACCACCGTGGCGTTCGGTGCCAGGAAGCAGTCTTTTCCAAAGACGGGGCTCAGGCCCTCTACTGGCAGTATAACGGCCATGACGGTTTGTTTTGTGTGTAAGGAAGAAAAAAGTGTCCGATCTCCCGTTATTTTCCAACGAATGTTGTGCCACTTTTATCCGGAAGTCAAGGTGCTTGTAAAAATGTCGAAATTTGCGCAGAATATGAACCAGCGATCACTTTTTCTGCAGCATGTGGGGCAGACATCTCCCGCTCCCCTGGCCTTGTCCTTCGCCAGCGCAGAGGGGTGTATCCTGTGGGATGAGTCTGGTCGGCCGTTCATCGATCTGATCAGCGGCATCAGCGTCTGCAATGTGGGTCATCGGCACCCGGCCGTTGTCCAGGCCATCAAGGACCAGGCCGATAAGTATCTGCACCTCCTCGTTTAGCTCGCTAAGCGTGTTACGGGCCGGCCGGAGATCGTTTCCTTCAGGTATTCCTATCACGGATCCACACAGGGGGCTCTGAGCATCATGGGCGATGAATACTGGCGTAACGCTTTTCGTCCGCTGTTGCCGGGCGTGAGTCACCTCAACTATGGCTCAATGGCGGATCTTGAAGCGATCACGGACAGGACGGCCTGTGTGGTTGCGGAGACCATCCAGGCTGAGGCTGGTGTCAACAAGCCTTCGCCTGAATGGATGCAGGCACTGCGTCGACGTTGCGACGAAACCGGTGCCCTGCTCATCCTCGATGAGATACAGGCGGGATTCGGACGCACCGGCCATCTCTGGGCATTCGAGGCCTTCGGTATCGTGCCTGATGTGTTGTTGCTGGGCAAGGCCCTGGGTGGCGGTATGCCCCTGGGGGCCTTTGTCGCGTCCAGGGAGCGCATGATGCAGCTGACAGATGGGCCTGTCCTCGGACATATCACCACCTTCGGAGGACATCCGGTCTGCTGTGCGGCTGGCCTGGCTGGCCTGGAGGCCCTGCTCTCGGAGGGGCTTATCCGGGATGTGCAGCGCAAGGCCGACCTGCTGACCTCACATCTGGTGCATCCGCGTATTCGAGCGGTGCGCAGCGCGGGGCTGCTGATGGCAGTGGAATTTGAAAGTTTCGAAGAGAACAAGCGGATCATCGACCGGTGCATCGAAAAGGGGTTGCTGACGGACTGGTTCCTGTTTGCGGCTCACTGCATGCGGATCGCCCCTCCGCTGACGATATCCGACGAACAGATCGACGACGCCTGCCGAATCATCCGAGAAGCCTGCGATGAGGTTTGAAGCGGTCAGAAACCCAGCCTGAAACTGCCGAAGATACCGAACCGCTTGTAGCCTTCCTTGGGGAGTGGGCTGGGCGTTACGCGCCATACAAGGTCTAATCGGAAAAACCGCATGATGTTGTCTATTCCGGTGCCAAGCTCCACATAGGTGCGTCCGCTCAGGTCAGAAAAGCTGTAACCCTTGTCGAAATTAAGGGTGCGGTTCGCTTCCGTGAGGTCTCCCCAGATCGTTTTCACATTCCAGAATTGCCTGAATTTCAAATATCTGTTATAAGGCAGCCATCTGAAGATGCCGTTTCCGATGTGATGCTCCACATGCATGCCCGCGAAGCGATCCATCAGGTACTCGTACCTGTTCATCAGGTTGAAGGCATATCGGTTGTAATAGTAGATCTCGTTGCCCGGCGCAATATTCAGCAGCATGTAGGGCAGTGTTCCGTACACCCGACCCGCGTAGAAATTGTAGTAGAGTGACCCGAAGGGCGCAATACGATTGTAGTCTGATACCGACAGATTGAGTTTAGTGTAAGCATAACCGCTCCCCAGCACGCCCGGCACTCCACGAGATATCCGGAGTTCGGTAATGGGATAGTCGCTGCCCAGACTCGTACGGAAGAACTCGCTTTCCAGGAATTTCTCCATATATGCAAATCGGACGCGCACGGACATCTCAAAGCTATTGAAGGCCTCACCCGTTTCCGGCCGGGGCAGCTCTTCGCGCTTCGGCAGATTGCGGAGCGGATCGAACTGCTTTCGCGTCAGGGTCGTGGCGAATGACAGGCCGCTCTTCCATTCGCGGTAGTATTCCAGCATCTGCTGGTCGATCCGGATCAGCTTGATCGGCACCTGCTCCTTGCGTACGGCCAGGGTGAAGATGTTATCGAAACTCACATCATCGTAGTAGGTCTGGCCAAAATCGATGTCATTCTTCCACATCGCATGAATGCGATGGCGCGGATTTCTGTTGAATTGATAGATGGTTTCGAACTTACCCTTGAAGGCCCGGTCGCTGAAACCATAGGCCAGATATCCCGCCAGGTAGATCTTCTTGCTGAAATTGCCGTTGGTACCGAGATCGAATCGCAGGCGGTAGCCCTCATGCAGGTTGTAGCTCATCCAGTTGAACCAGGGTCCGATCTGGTAGTTGCCCACATTGCGGTATCCCGATCCGATGAAGTTGATCCATTCGCTATACGACTGGAAACTGGGCGATTTCATGAGGGTGTCCGCCATCTGGTAGATGGCCTGCTCGTTGCGGTTCAGTGCCTCATGCCGGCTGCTGGACCAGAAACTATCCGTTCTGTCCATGGCCACTTTCGACATCACCACCGATTCCGGCAGTTTTTCCTCGTGCAGTCTTTCAACCACGGATGGATGGTTCACGAGAATGTCACGATAGGTGGTGGTCTTCCGTCCGATGAAGCTGATCGATTTTTTCCCCAGCACGGAGAAATCAGCCACGAACTTGTCTTTAGACAGGAACCAGATACTGTCGCCTATCCTTTGGAACTCCTGTACGAGACTCAGTTTCTCGATGAAATTGACGTTGGCGGTAGGAGAGAGGCGGAGGTTCATTTTTTGCACCGCATAGCTGGAGTCCGCGATCCACGCATCGCCCTGGAAAGTGTTGGTGCCCTTGTTCTTTGGCGTAAACAGCAGGTGGAAGTAGCGTTTTCCGCCGATGAACTGGGTATCCGGCACTTTGTAGTGATAGTATGCATCCCCGTTATCGCTCAGCGGACTCACGAAGCTGAGGTCGAAAACGGGTATGAAATTCTGATAGACATTGAAATTCTGGTACATCCCACCCAGGAGCTTCGAGAAGCTTTCGTTCTTGACGCCGATCGTTTTGTTGGCTTTGATGATCTCGCGGGTCTTTCGCGGATCGGACTGGAAATAGTAATCCGAGATGGTTTCTGTAAGATAAAGCGGGAGGATGGGATTTTCTTCCGAGGAAGTGTCGATGTTTTCGAGGATGAATTTGAAGGGTTTCGGGGGGATGATCCCTTTTTCCATCTTTTCCCGGTTCACCCGGTTGAGGTCGATCTCCAGCTTGTTGTAAAGTTCATAGCGGAAACTGGAGAACCGCGATCTGTCATTCAGCGGTTTGTTCTTCACGATGCGGCGCCAGAGCAGCAGGCCACGGTTGATCTTTCCCTTCACTACCACTTCCGATGTTGGCTTGCCCCGTTCCATGCCGATGACCAGGTCAAGCCTGCGTTGTGTGGTATCGAGTTTCACTGTTGCATCTTCAAAGCCAGCATAGGTGATCAGCAGGGAGTCGCCCGTCCATCGCGGGATCACAAAGCGAAAATGGCCGGCAGAGTCACTAAGTTTGACAAAGGAAGTATTGATTAGTCTGACCGTTGCGAAGGGGATCGGCTCGTCGCTGTGGACATCCCTTATGCGACCCTGCAGTACGATCTGCTGCCCC
This sequence comes from Chitinophagaceae bacterium, assembly GCA_021299955.1. Lineage (GTDB taxonomy): Bacteria > Bacteroidota > Bacteroidia > Chitinophagales > Chitinophagaceae > Pollutibacter. The sequence continues at coordinate 1,591 of JAJTFQ010000028.1, read as the reverse complement.
AATGATGACAGGGGCATCAGCAGGTACATCAGTCCGCAGAGGACAAAAAGTCGCAACAAACTCATGTGACAAAAATACGTCATGCGGGGGGGAATGTCCTGAAATGTGAAAAGGCCGCATCCGCGACCTTTTCACATTTTATGATATCGTTTACGCTTTCCCTTTACTTGCTCAGGTGCATGCTTCGCTCCTTGTAAAGATTACGGAAGTAAGGATCCCTCAGATCTTTGATGAATCGGATGGCCTCACCGGTGGATTTCATTTCCGGGCCGAGTTCTCTGCTGACGCCTGGGAATTTATCGAAGCTGAATACAGGCTCCTTGATGGCGAAGCCTTTGAGCTTCTTTTCAAAGGTAAAGTCTGTCAGCTTATGCGTACCTATCATCACCTTGGTGGCGATGTTCAGATAGGGAATCTGGTAGGCCTTGGCGATAAATGGTGTCGTCCGGGAGGCGCGAGGGTTGGCTTCGATCACATACACGTTATCCTTTTGTATGGCGAACTGGATGTTGATCAATCCCTTGATGCCCAGGGCCCTGGCGATCTTCTCCGCGGCATACTCCATGGTGGTCACCACCAGCGGACTGAGGTTGAAGGCCGGCAGGACGGCGTTGCTGTCGCCGCTGTGGATGCCGGCGGGCTCGATGTGTTCCATGACGCCCATCACATGGAAATTTTCTCCATCAAAGATGGCGTCGATCTCCGCTTCCTGGCAGCGGTCCAGGAAATGATCGATCAGGATCTTGTTATCCGGCAGATGCTTCAACAGGCTGACCACGGCGCTTTCCAGCTCCTCGTCGTTGATGACGATCCGCATACGCTGGCCACCCAGTACGTAGGACGGGCGCACCAGCACGGGGTATCCCACCTTGTTGGCCACGGCGATGGCCTCATCGACCGTGTTGGCGGTACCATAATTCGGGTAGGGAATGCCGAGTTCCTTGAGCATGTCGCTGAAACGACCGCGGTCTTCAGCGATATCCATGCTGTCGAAGGATGTACCTATGATACGGACGCCTTTGTTATGAAGCTTTTCCGCGAGTTTGAGGGCCGTCTGACCGCCCAATTGAACGATGACGCCTTCCGGCTTTTCATGTTCGATGATCTCCCACAGATGTTCCCAGAAGACAGGCTCAAAATAGAGCTTGTCGGCCATGTCAAAGTCGGTAGACACGGTCTCAGGGTTACAGTTGACCATGATGGCTTCATAACCGCATTCCTTGATGGCCAGCAGCCCGTGCACGCAGCAATAGTCGAATTCGATGCCTTGCCCGATACGGTTGGGACCGCTGCCGAGTACGACGATCTTTTTCTTGTCTGTTACCTTGCTTTCGTTGATACCACCACGCTCGAAAGTGCTGTAGAAATAAGGGGTCTTGGCCTCGAACTCAGCAGAGCAGGTGTCCACCATTTTGTAGACCCGACGAATGCCGGCCGCCTTACGTTTCTCGTACACCTCGTCTTCCGTACCGTGCTGCATGATCTTGCAGATTTGTTCGTCACTGAAGCCCATGTGCTTGGCTTCGCGCAGCAGTTCTGTCGGCAGGGTGTCAAGCTTGTATTTGGAGATCTCTTTTTCCAGGTTGACAAT
>JAJTFQ010000169.1 GCA_021299955.1 Chitinophagaceae bacterium | reverse complement strand
GCAACCATGACCTGGCAGCGCTCTTCGTGTATAGCGAGGAATACTGGTACGATCGCAGCCAGGGAAGTTCAAGGAACGATCGTCTGCACCCCAGTCTGAGTGAGATCAACGCTGCCCTTACGGATATCCAGTCCACCTCAGGTAACTCCACCGCGGACGGACTGCGCTCTTATATCGGCCGTGTGAATTATACCGCTTACAACAAGTACCTGCTCGAGGGCAACCTCCGGGTTGACGGTTCCTCCAAGTTCCTCGAAGGAAGCCGGTATGGCTGGTTCCCATCCGTGGCAGCAGGCTGGAAGTTCACCGAAGAAAAATTCATCCAGCGGGTTACGGATCGCTTCCTGACCAGCGGTAAACTGCGTGTGTCTTACGGTTCGCTGGGTAACAACAGCGGCGTGGGCAGGTACGAGCAAAAAGAGACCCTGTCGAACATCAACTATGTCGTGGGCAGCAGCGTACAGCGCGGTTTCGCCAATGCGAAAATGATCAACCGCTTCCTGACCTGGGAGACCTCTGCCGTCCTGAACGCCGGATTCGACCTGGCCTTCCTGAACAATCGCCTGACGGCCACCATCGATTATTATGATCGCCTGACCAGTGGGATGAACCGTCCTTCTGAGTTCTCGATCTTCCTGCTCGGTGCCTACAGCCCGGCGCCCCGGACCAATATCGGTAACCTGCGCAACCGCGGTATGGAGATCGATCTGACCTGGAAAGATCGTATCGGGAAGGTATTCTACGGCTTCAGCGGAAACTTTGCCTACAACAGAAATCGGCTCGAGTCCTGGAACACCCTGTTGCTCCGCGGCAACGTCTTCCTGGACATGCCATATCAGTACATTTACTCGTATTTGGATCGGGGCATTGCCCAATCCTGGGCAGACATCTATGCCGCCACTCCGCAAGGAGCTGCGCCCGGAGATATTCTGTTGCAGGATCTGAACGGCGATGGCCGGATCACGGCGGACGACCGCAAGGCTTATCCGAACTTCCAGCAAGAGCGTCCGACCACGACCTTTGCGCTCAACGCATTTGTCAACTGGAAAGGGTTTGACCTTACCATATTCATGCAGGGTGCTGCCGGTCGTAAGGACTACTGGCTGAACATCTACAACAATACCAACTTCAACAACGCGCGTTACGCTGCATCCTGGGAGCACTGGAACAATCCCTGGGCATGGGACAACCGCAGCGGAGCCTGGCCTAGGATGGGCGGCAGCGGTAACAACCGCCAGCAAACGTCCTTCTGGATGGATGATATGAGTTTCCTGCGGGCAAAGAATATCCAGCTCGGCTACACGGTGCCGTCCAAAATCATGGAGCGTGTGGGCATCACCAACTTCCGCATTGTGGGCTCCGCTGAGAACATCGGCACCCTGACCCGCTATCGCGGACTGGATCCAGAGAAGGAAGGGGATGACAACAACGTGTATCCCATCAACAAGTCCTATTCCCTGGCCATTAACATGAGCTTCTAAATTATTAGGAACATGCATTCTTTCCATAAGCATATGAAAAAGATCCACATACTCGCCCTTGGCCTGGTTGTTCTGATGCAGACCTCCTGTAAAAAGGACCTGCTCGACCAGACGCCCACCGGTCTGCTGGACGCCCAGGTGTTCTGGAAGACCGAGGCAGATGCTACCATCGCCCTGATGTCTGCCTACGCCGCCACCCGTGCGGTATTCAATCGTGATTATTATTTTGAAGGACAATCAGAGTTCACCCGTTGCCGGGGTACGAGTGCCACCAGCGGTAATATCCTGCGCGGTGATCCCTATCAGGGTGCTAACTACGATCCCTCCGGCTATGGCGCGAGTTTCGACAAATACTTTCAGTATCTCTATGGTGCCGTGCATCGCAATAATTACGTGATCGAGAACATCACAAACAAGATGTTGCCTACGGCGACAGGTGCTTCCAGGACCAGTTTGGAAGCGATCATCGCTGAGGCCCGCCTGATGCGCGGCATGGTCTACTTCCGACTGATATCTATGTGGGGCGATGTACCCTATATCGGACGGATCATTTATGACAACAGTGAAGTCACACAGCTTACCCGTTTGCCGATCAAGCAGGTCCGGGATTCTATCCTGGCTGATTTTGATTATGCGGTCGCCAAACTTCCGGCAAAGCCGGTGGGGCTGGGACGGGGTTCCAAGCCTGCAGCCCTGGCCTTCAGGGGTAAGCTGAACCTTTACTGGGGCAGCTGGAAGAAGAATGGATGGCCCGAACTGGAAGGCTTCCAGCAGAACACTGCTGAGGCACAGGCTGCATTTTCCGCCGCCGCAGCCGATTTCAAATCAGTCGCCAATGATTTTGGACTGACACTCTACAAAAACGGGGATCCCGGTCAGATCGATGCGCTGGGCAAGGCAGATATCCTGCCGAATTATTTCGAACTCTTCACACCCAAGGCCAACGGCAACTCCGAAGGTATCTTCGTCTTCACGCACTCCGGTACCCCGACGAACCCGTCGCAGGGTGAAGAGCTGATGCGCGATTTCTCAGGCCGCACCGTAGAAGGCTCCCAGTGCTGGCTGGCGCCCCGATATGAGATCGCGGATCGCTATCAATTGATCACCACCGGAGAATTTGCGCCGAAACTGGTTCCAATGAACCCGACCACCAATCCGGCCGCCCGCACTACCCTGAACTCCGCGGTCAATCCCAATTCCTATGCCAACCGTGATTATCGCATGAAGGCATCCATGATGTGGGATTACGAAATGTGCATCGGTCTGACCGCGCTGAAATCGACCGGGATGTCTCCGTTCATATACCAGGCCTGGGCTGCGAATGTGACCATTGGCGGGGTAAGGTATATCTCTTATAACACGGACGGCAGCAATTCCGGATATGTTTTCAGGAAGTTCGTTCGCAATTACGAAGGGCTCGGTCGGTCAGAAGGTGATTTCGCTTATCCCGTGATGCGACTGGCGGATGTGTACCTGATGTATGCCGAAGCAAGTAATGAGGTCAGCGGCCCGCTGGCTGATGCCATAGCCCTGGTGAACAGAGTGCGCGCACGCGGCGCCCTTCCCCCGCTGAAGGCAGACAAGTTTGCCAACCGTCAGGCTTTCTTCGATGCCATTGAACAGGAGCGCATCATTGAACTCGTGGCAGAAGGACATCGCGGCTTCGACCTTCGTCGCTGGAGGGCGATCGAAAGAGTGTGGGGGCCTCCCGGAGGCGTAGGTGTTTGGCGTATAGACACCTATGGCGCACAGCAGCAGCGTTACTATCTGAACACGATCGATCGTGTGTATCAGCAGAATTATATTTTCAGGATACCTCCCGGAGAGCGTGACCGCAATCCGAACCTGACCCAGAACATTCCCTGGCGTTGATCTGCCTCATTGTTGAATTCTAAAGGAGAGAACATGAAGAACAAAATAAATATAAAAGGGATATTCGCGATGATGATGGTCGCCTCCCTGTTCCTTGGTTGTCAAAAGGATTTTCCTGTGGACGAAGACGGCCTGCTGATCACGTTCCGCCGGGAATGCTTCGTCAGCAACTTCGAATTGCTTGGTAACGACTTCGTCAGTGTTCGTAACGGGGTGCCCATCATCGACACGGTGGCCCAAACGATCAATGTCACGGTGAATTTCGGAACGGACCTCAAGAACCTGTACCCGCAATTCACGCTGGCGACGGATTGCAAACTGGATCCGAAGATCACCGGCAAGGTGGATTTTTCAGATCTGGCCAATCCAAAGACCTGGACCGTCGTTTCAGGAGACCGTCAGGTACGCAAGGCTTACAAGGTCTTTGTAAAGGTTCAATAATCCCCACAACTACATGAACATGCGTAAACATATCTTCAAGACCATCATCGCCGCCGGACTCTGGGCCGTCACCCTGACGTCATGCGAAAAAGATGAGTACAAGGTTCCTGATCCAGTGTCTGCTTTGTCAAATGACTGCATCAAGCGGACCCTTGGACCGAATATCGCCTCCCTGCCTATCGAATTCGTTTATGCGATGGCGATCCCGAAAAGCAAGGGCAAACTGGCCTTTGCCGAAGTGACAGCTTCCATCCCGGGTGCGGCCGGTACTTTCCTTGAGCACCGCTCTTTCTACACCAACTCCAGCGGTGTGGACGTGCCGGTTACCGTGGGTACCCCATCGGTCACCAATGGCGCCACCACCAAGATGAATTTTACCGTGGATACCAGTGCGGCATCCCTCCGCTACTACTACATCGTACCAAACGAAGCACGTGGCCAGAAGGTAAAATTCACGTTTTCCGTGACCGCCAGCGATGGAACCACCGCCTACTATGAGATGGGCCCCTATGATGTGTCCAAGATGGAGATCAAGCGAAACATTGCTGTGTCCAACAACAACATGGCTTTCCTGTCGATCGCCGACATGACCTCCTATAATGCCACCTCCGCTGCATCCAATGCGGCAAAGATCGATCTTGTATATCTGTACAGAACTACACCGACAACTTTCACGCATGGTCTGGTGGCCCCTGGTGCAGATGCTGCACTCTATCTGCCGGGCGTAACCCTGCCTTCCGGTGTGAACAATGCCACGAAAGTCATCAAAGTCTTCAGTCTGCAGGACAGGAATCTCGCCCAAATGCAATTCGGTATCTATGTCGATGATATCGATATGCAAAAGGTAGATTTTAACAACGCCCCCCTCCACGCTGTCGGCCTGCGGGCAGAAAACGGCGTCTGGGTAGAAACGGCAGACAAGAAATATCGGGCCTACGTCTTCATCAACTCCGTAAACGCAAATGGCAGTGCGGTGGTCAGTATGCTGCGGTATGATATGACGGCCAAATAAAATCATCATTCACTTTCAATGTAAGTCCCCTGCGCATCCACCCGGACATGCCAGGGGACTTTTTTCTTGCATATGAAATACCTGATCCCCATCCTGGTCTGGGTTGTCATCTCGATCGGAACAACCTATGCTCAAGCCTTCAGACATCCCGGCATCTATCAATCGGCAGCGGATCTTGCGGAACTGAAGCGCAGGATTGCCACAGGCATCACCCTGGAAAGAAGCATATGTTCGACTCAAATCCTTCGCAGATACCGCATTCGTCATCAGGCCTGCCGCCCATGTCATGCGTGGGCCTTACGGCAAGCCGAATATTGGCGGCGAGGACCTCCGAAAGGGGGCTGAGATGGCATACCATTGTGCCTTGATCTGGCAGCTCACCGGAGATCGGAAATATGCAGATCAATCCATCGCCATTCTTAATGCCTGGTCGGCCACGCTGCAGGATTTTGATTTCAACGACGCTAAGTTGATCGCCGGACTCACCGGACATGTTTTTTGCAATGCCGCTGAGATCCTTCGATATAGTTCTTCCGGATGGAAGCCTGCCGATCAGGATGCATTTAAGCGCATGCTGAGAACGGCCTATTACCCCGTGCTGAGGTACTACTATCCCCAGGCCAACGGGAACTGGAATGGGGCCATCATCCAGTCACTGCTGGCGATCGCCGTGTTCACGGATGATAGAAAGTTATTCGACGAAGCAATCCATAACTTCCTGCATGCACCTGTGAACGGGAGTATTTTCAAATATTTTTATCCGAGTGGACAATGTCAGGAGACCATGCGGGATCAGGGACATGTACAACTCGGCATCGGCCAGTTCGCCGGAGCGGCACAGATCGCCTACACACAAGGCGTCGATCTTTTCCGGCTGGCAGGAGCCCGGATGGCCCTGGGATATGAATACTCAGCGTCCATCCTGATGGGCCAACGCCCGCATGCCTATGGCGTCATCTCTGAACGTGCCATGGAATTGCGGGATGATTTTGAGTATGTGTATCGACATTATGAGGCGATGGGTATCGACCTTCCCTGGACAAAAAAATGCGCTGACAGCATTCGGGCGCGTGCACATCGTTCGGTGTTGACTTCCGTCAGACAGTGGCGCCGTCCTACTGTCCCTTATCCGGTTCCGGTAGTGTCGAAGATCGGATACCCTGCCGGTGCCGTGGAGGCTGCTGCCGCAACAACGCCTGCTGCGGCCATCGTGGTGGAAGCCGGCATGCCTGTACAGCCGGTGATCGATCGGGCCGCAGGATCCGGAGCCACGATCCTGCTCAAGCGTGGTGTGCATACCATCCCCGCCCCGCTGCGGCTGAAAAGTGGCATCACCATCGCCGGAGAGGGGCTTGGGACCATCATCTTCCTCGATCCCGCCTCGGGTCAGCGGGATGCCATGACCAACGACATCGATAGCCTTCGGGGTATCACCATCCGGGACCTGGTCGTGGAATGCGGTAACAGGACAGATGTACCTTCAGATCCCAATTCCAACCGATCTTACCGCGGTGGATGGAACAGGGGTGGTATCATCCTCCGTACGGAACAGACCGGCAGTATCCGTGATATTACTTTGGAGCGGATCACGGTCCGAAATGCCACATACAACGGCGTGTTCATCAATGGTGCGGCAGATGTCCGGATCCTTCATTGCGATTTCAATGAGAACGGAGGTACCGTCGTGCCAGGCCCCAGATTGCAGCACAACCTGCTGATCAGTCATTCGAAGCGGATCGAGATCTCCGGTTGCCGGCTGTCGACATCTCCGGCAGGTTGCGGACTGTCGGTCGATCACTGCGAAGCGCTGAGTGTCCGCGACTGTGAGGTGTCCCGGAATGGCTGGGATGGCATCCTGGTGGCGGAAAGCCGGAACCTAAGATTCACCGGCAACCTGATCGAAGCCAATGATCGTCATGGGATGAATGCGGAATGGCTGCACAATGGTTCAGCAGGACTAACGGTTACGGATAACCGAATTCAATACAATACGGGCTGTGGTTTGCGTGCATCCGATGTTAAAGACTGGATAACATCCCGCAACCGCTTCGAAGGCAACGGAAAGGGTGTTGAATGTATCTCGCCGGCGCCTGTCAGGCTCGGTCAGCGGGATTGAATCTCTGTATATCAATTCCGTTTCCAGCGATTCCTGAGCAGTAGGATCTGCGGGAAATCGGTGATGCCTTTCATGGTCAACTTTGTCGCCTCGAGTGGATTGTGAAAATAGGAGCCGAGGAGAATATCGACGCCGCCATCGGCATCGATATCTGCGCACTCCATGGTCAGCCATTTGCCCGTGCGAGCTGCGGGCAGCAGAAGCCTGTCGAACTGCAGTCCACCTTTGTTCTCCAGTAACAGGAAACCGTGGATGGGGTCATCCGGGTCATCATAGAAGGAGATGGCTGCAATGTCAAGGTCTCCGTCCCGGTCAAAATCTGCGGCCATGGCCTTGCTGGCACCCGGCAGCGGAAAGAATGCCCCCTGCCTGAATTTGAATCCGCCTTCATTCAGAAAGATCCTGACCCCGTGGTAGGGCTTACGGATGGGGGAGAAGTCCCAGTTATCTCCGTTAGAGACGAGCAGGTCCGGGTCACCGTCGCCGTCCATGTCGTTCAGTTCCATGTGACTAAGTCCGTGTAATGGCGAGAAGGCCAGGAGGACTTGCAGGGAGAATCTTCCATCCCCCATATTCTTTAGCAGCACGATCTGTTCCTGGGCCTGCGCCATGAGTGCGATGATATCGAGTCGTCCGTCTTGGTCGACGTCGTGCAGAATGGTCTGGCGCGCGCCTGATCTGGCGATCAGGGGTTCGGCCGCGGTCGGATCCTGTCCGGGAAAGAGTGTCAGCCGGCCGGTGTGATGCCCGAATTCGCAGACGACCGCATCCTGTATTCCGTCGCCGTCAATATCTCCGAGGGATACATGAACGGGCCGGGCGAGTCCGACGATCGGAGGTTTCGCTGCGATGCTATCCGTCGTATCGTTAAGGTCAAACAGTACGCCGT
>JAJTFQ010000027.1 GCA_021299955.1 Chitinophagaceae bacterium | reverse complement strand
GACGCTGGAATTGGACTTGATGCGTCTGCCGAATTCGGAGAAGGTCATGCCCATGACCCGATCTTCGACTCCGAGTCCCTTGAGATCATCCATGAAAGCCTTGATGGCGTCTGACACACGCTGCAGGAGAAGGGCGTGGTTGCCCGTGGTCGTATCCGTGGTGTTGACCTGCACTGCATGGGTATCAAATCCACCGATGCTGACCATGTACACACGGGTTTTCAATCCCCCTTTTACGAGGCGCGCCACGATCTTCAACTGATCGGCGAGGCTATTCCCTGTGGGATAAGTGCCCTGCTGGGTGACCTTGTCGGCCGCGGCCTTGATGCCCGTAGCGTACTGGGTGGTTTGGCGGGCGACATTTCGGATGTAAGTAAGTTCCTTGCCTGCCGGTGTATTCGGCGCGGGGTCCTGTACTCCATTGACCAGATTGTAAAACGAAGTCGGACTCGTGAGGCTCATACCCATACTCACCTCAGGTCCTTGCAGCGACAACGAGGTCACCGATCCGATCTGAATGGCCGGGGGATCCGGCATGTTTGCATTCGGATAGCCAACCGGGAATGATGGGAACACCTCGTCCAGATAACGACCGGCCCATCCGCTGTTCAGGACTTCGCGGCTGTCGGAGGCGGACATCCAGATATCGGTGGCCCTGAAATGGGAGAAGTTCGGGGTGGGATAGCCTACCGACTGGATGATGCTGAGCTTACCGTCGTTGAAAAGCGACTGCAATCCTTTCATGGCCGGATGAAGACCTGTCTTGTCATTGCCTGCCAATGTCAGGATCTTGTCTTCAGGAATGGCGATATTGCTGCGGGCATTCTTATACAGCGCGTAGGAATCCCTGGGGATGACCATGTTCAGGCCATCGTTCCCCCCATTCAACTGAATGATGACCAGCACATGATCCGTTTCGGCGGACAGGTTCATCATCGCATCCAGCAGCGGAGATGGTGTCAGCGCCTTGACGGCATAGCCATTGATCACGGAGGGCACCATGGCCGCAGGCAGTACCTTTTGGATGAAGTCTCTTCTTTTCATGTCTGCGGGATTGATCAGGCCAGTTGATATTCCGGAAGGTTCATGAGGTATTTCAGCAGGGTCTGCAGTCGCGTCTGCACAACACGCAGAGCGGCCGCATCCGCCGGATTGGCGATGTGTGCCGTCCAGGCATTGGTCCAGTAGTAATCCTGGTCCTGTCCGCTGAGGAGGATGTCCTTCTTCAGTTGATTGCGACTGGTCAGTGACAGTGGCAGCTGGAAAAGATGCGCTACGATATCAGCAATGAGTACATTGGGGTCGCCGGGGTTCGGAAACCGCTTGGCATACGCCACATGATCAATGACGATCTTCCGGTTGCTGGCTGTGTATCCATTGCCCACCATGATGTCGGAAAATTGTATCCGCTTGGGATAAGTGTCGGAATTCAGCCAGATCCCATAGAAATTAGGGGTCTGATAGTAAGCCTTCCAACCTGACACATCCGGTGGGTCTGCCAATCCCTGCTGCATCTGAAATCCCCAGTTCCGGACATAGTTCCAATGAACATATTGAGCGGCATAATCTGTGGCGGGAGGAAATACTACGCCAAACTCCCGGCACATACTTGCGATCAAGTCAACCGGACTTTTGATCTGGCAGCCATGGGCGAGCGGGTCGAAGAAATGGCGGCTCTTGAACAGCCGGGCCAGCACGGGCTTCACCTCCCAGTTCGAGGCGACCAGCAACTGCGCAAGCGGCTCGATCACATTCGTCTGGGTCTGCGCGTCGATCTCGTAGTAGACGAACCAGCGGTAGAGACGGGTCACGATATACCTGGATACCTCCGCCGATTTCGAAAAGATCATATCGATCAGTTCATCGAGTTCAGCATCACCGGCGGTCGCTCCCGTGCGCCCCTTGATGACCCGGTTTCCATAAAATGAGCTGAAGGTCTTGTCGGTGGTATCATGACGCGTCGCGTCGAAATAGGAGATATTTTTCGTTGAGTCGTTGCGCCATCCGGTCAGCACCCGGGCAGCGGCCTTCACGTCATCCTCGGTGTAGTTCGGGTTGTTCTCCTTCCCCAGGGTGAAGAGTTCCTGCAATTCCCGTCCGTAGTTCTCATCAGGAGCCGTCCTGGTGTTGAGCTGTCCGTTGAGGTACACCAGCATCGCCGGGTCAACGCTCATGGCACGCACCAGTGTTTTCACATTTCCCAGGGCATTGTCCCGAAGCAACTTGACATGCTTGTACATGTAGATGGAGTTTCCGACATCGTTGACTTCGCTTGCAAAGTGATTGTGCCAGAACAATGTCATCTTCTCCCGCAGGCTTCTATCCTGATTCAGAATGACACCCATCCACCAGTTGCGCAGGGAGTTCCTACGGTTGCCTTCAACTGTGCCGTCTGCAGTACGGGTATTTACCCAGGTCTGCCCGACGTTGACCATCAAGTCAGGATCCGTGGTCGGGGTATTGGTATTGGTATAATTCTTCAGCGGGGGATCCGGCATGGGAGCCGTCGGGTTCAGGAGTTCATCCACCGCAACTGAAGGAGACTTGGAAAGAAAATAAGCGATGTCATCGTGGCTCGCCCCGAACATCACGCGTTTGAGCAGATGACAGACCTCATCTCTGGTCCAGGGGCTGGTGTGTGGCTGAAGTCCGGAAGCCCACTGATGTCCGGCGGTCTGGAATGATGCGGCGGTCGACGGGACTTTCCGGCCTGGCGCCAGGAACGTTCTTCTGTCCATAAGGGAATAATTTTCCTTACCGGTCTCTCCATCAAACACCCACCCACATCCGGCTTCAGTTGTCTACTGCAATAAATATACCAAATCCCCTCCGTTCATACAAGTATGCGGCCGCAGATCTGTCAATGGAACCGTTCGATGATCCCGGCGATGCCCTGTCCACCGCCGACACAAGCGGTTACCAGGCCGTAGCGCTTTTGCAGTCTATTGAGATCATGCAGGATCTGCACGGTCAGTTTACAGCCGGTACAACCCAGCGGATGACCCAGCGCAATGGCGCCTCCATTGATATTCACCTTCTCCGGATCCATCCCGAGGGTACGCATAACGGCCAGGGCCTGGGCGGCAAAAGCCTCGTTGAGTTCGATCAGGTCGATGTCTCCCAATTGCATGCCGGCCTGTTTCAGGGCCTTCGGAACGGCCTCCACCGGCCCGATGCCCATGACCCGCGGATGTACGCCGGCCGAAACAGCGGTGACCAGCCTGCCCATGGGCTTCAACCCGAGTTCATTCACCATCCGCTCCGACATGACGATCACAAAAGCCGCGCCATCACTGGTTTGGGAGGCATTACCTGCCGTAACGGTGCCTCCCTGCGCGAAGGCCGGCTTAAGCTTGGCGAGGGCCTCCGGCGTGGTTTCGCGGCGCACGCCCTCGTCAGTATCCACGACATAGCTGCGTTTCTGGCGTTTCGAACGCTCGTCGAGGTAAACTTCCTCCACGTTGACTGGCAGGATGCCGGGTTTGAAATGACCGGAATCAATGGCCTGCATGGCCTTCACATGCGACTGCCATGAGAAATGATCCTGGTCTTCGCGGGATACCCCGTATTGGCGGGCCACAGCCTCCGCTGTCAGTCCCATGTTCAAATAATAATCCGGTTCATCGCTGGCGATAGAATAGGCCGGCACGGTCTTCCATCCCGCCGAAGGCACCATGGTCATACTCTCGGTGCCCCCTGCGACGATACATTCGGCCATGCCCGACCGGATCTTGGCCGTGGCCATGGCAATGGCTTCGAGTCCGGATGCACAGTAGCGGTTGATGGTGATCCCCGGGGCATGCATCCCAATGGCGCGGGCGGCGATGATGCGCCCAACCTGCAGGCCTTGTTCCGCCTCAGGAACAGCATTGCCAACGATGACGTCATCCACCCGGGCACCGTCCAGCTGCGGGACGGAAGCCATCAGCCCCCTGATGACCTCGATCGCCAGGTCGTCCGGCCTCGTGAACCTGAATCCACCCTTCTTCGACTTCGTGACCGCCGTTCGGTAACCGGCGACGATGTAAGCGTCCTGCATAGTCAGATGATTTTATCGGTACATAAAAATAACCAAATCGGATCAAAGTAGTTGCATGAACAACCATTTTATTTGGATGTCCGTCAACTTTTGCATGCCCGGCTACGGCCAAGGGCCCTGCGCCCTATCTTTGCGGCATCATGTACAGACTCCTTCGATCCGCGCTCTTCAGATTTGACGCGGAAACTGTCCACCACTGGGCCATGGGGGCATTGGGATTGGCGGTGAGGACGCCGCTGGTATCGCAGATGATGTCGCGGGCCTGCTCCGTTCAGGACAGTGCACTGGAACGCAGTGTATTCGGACTCCGGTTTCCGAACCCCGTAGGGCTGGGAGCCGGATTCGACAAAAATGCCAGATATCTTCGGGAATTATCTGCCCTGGGCTTCGGGTTTGTGGAGATCGGCACCATCACCCCGAGGGCGCAGGATGGTAATGAAAAGCCCCGGCTATTCCGGCTTCCGGCCGACCGCGCGCTGATCAACCGGATGGGCTTCAATAACGAAGGCGTGGAGGCGGCAGCCCGCCGGCTTGCAACCTGGAAGGATAAAAACACGTCTGACATGATCATCGGTGGCAACATCGGCAAGAACAAGTCAACGCCGAACGAGGAGGCCTGGCGGGATTACGATATCTGCTTCAGGCGCCTGCATGCACTGGCGGACTACTTCGTCGTGAATGTGAGTTCTCCGAATACACCCGGTCTGCGGGCCCTGCAGGAGAAAGATGCGCTGTCGCGGATCCTGTCGAACCTGCAGGAGATCAACGCAGGCATGCCCCACCGCAAGCCTTTGCTGCTGAAGATCGCGCCGGACCTGACCGAAGGGCAACTGGAGGACATCGTGGCACTGGCCGGTGAAGTGGAACTGGACGGACTGGTGGCGACCAATACGACGATCTCCCGTGAGGGTTTGTCACCCGCATCCTCTGCCCTCGCCGAAACGATCGGGGCCGGGGGACTGAGTGGTGCGCCGTTACGCGAAGCTTCGACCGGCATCCTGCGGCGGATCGTGACCTTGTCAGCAGGACGCATCCCGGTCATCGCCAGCGGCGGGATCTTCACCGCCACGGATGCCCGTGAAAAACTGGAGGCTGGCGCTTCACTGGTGCAGATCTGGACCGGATTCGTGTACGAAGGGCCTTTGGCTGCGGCGAATATCTGCCGGGGACTGCTGCAGAAAAACTGACTCGGAGCCTGTGAAAGCCGGGCAATCAAGATAAAAATTAAAGGACAGATATATAATTATGGAACATCTCCTGACTTACGACTCGGCTGTGAGCCTCATTACCCTGGCATTACTCGAAATCGTGCTGGGCATCGATAATGTGATCTTTGTTTCCATCCTCATGGGCAGGCTTCCGGCCAAAAAACGGCTGGCGGCCAGAAGGATCTGGATGATCGCAGGCATTATTGCCCGGGTTCTGCTGTTAATGGCGCTGGGCTGGCTGGTGGCCAACGGCAGCCGTGAACTGTTCGGCATTGATCTGGGCGACCGCCACATAGGCTTCAACCTGCGGAATGTGATCATGTTCGCCGGTGGTCTGTTCCTGCTTTATAAAACAGTAAAGGAGATACATGCGAAACTGGAAGGCGATGAGCATGTATCCGCCAACGTCAGCGGAACCGGAGAAAGCATGTTCGCCGCCATCATGGGACAGATCATCCTGGTGGATATGGTCTTTTCTTTCGACAGCATCATCACGGCCGTAGGCATGGCGAAACATGTGGAGATCATGATGGTCGCCGTCATCATTGCCATGATCATCATGTTCTTCTTTGCAGAAAACATCTCCACCTTCATTCACAAGCATCCCACGCTGAAGATGCTCGCGCTCTCCTTCCTGCTGATGGTGGGCTTCAGCCTGTTCTTCGAAGGCCTGGAGCCGGTCCATGGAAGCCATATCGACAAGGCATACATCTATGTAGCGATGGCATTCTCCTTTGGCGTTGAATTGCTCAATATGCGCATGCGCCGGAAAGAGGCCGCCCGCAAACCTGTCGAACTGAGGGAACCGGTACTGCCGGCAGAAACAAACCCTGAATGACACTTACACGGTATGCGTCACCGTTCGTTTTTGATCATATCGCGAGGATCACGGAGGCGACGAGTGCGGCCGTCTCCGTCCTGAGGCGGTGAGTACCGAGTGACACGGGAATGCAACCGGCGGCCACGGCAGATCCGATCTCTCCGGGGGTGAAGTCACCCTCCGGCCCGATGAGCATCAGGACAGATCCGGAAGCAGGTGGCTCCCCACGCAATTCGATCCGCGCGTCGGGCAGGCAATGAGCGAGGTACTTGCGGGAGAATTTTTCCCCTGTCAGCAGATCTGAAAGACTGCAGGGACTGGCCACCCGGGTCATCCATGCCTGTTGAGACTGGATCATCGCACTGATGGTGATGGATTGAAGGCGGTCTGCGCGCATGCGCTCCCGCACGGTGCGCTCCGTCAGCAAGGGAACAACGCACGTCACACCCATTTCCGCCAGTTTTTCCAGCATCCATTCATAGCGCGCTGTATTTTTTACAGGCGATACGGCTACCGTGACCGGACGACGAGTATCTGCCTGCCGGTCGATGGAAAGGATGCGCACCGAGCAGCGTTTTTTGGCCGACTGTACGATCTCCGCCCTGGCCATTGTACCCTGACCATCCACCAGGATCATCGCATCACCTGCGTGCATCCTCAATACGGACACGACATGACGCGCCGTCTCCTCCGAAAGATCTACAATGCCTTCCGTTTCGGTGAGGGGATGATGGTAAAAAAAAGGGAGGTCCATTCCTTATCTGATTGCCATTCCGGTTATGCGTCACCGTTCGTTTCGACTAGAAAGGGGCATCCTCATCACCCAGATCGATATCATTCATCCGGCTACCCTTTTGGATGAACAGTCTGGAGGACCCGTCTCCCCCACCGGCGGTCGGTGCATTTTTCCAGTTACCCTCAGGCATTGCGCCCCCCGGGAGATCGTTGTCGTCCATATCGATGAACTTCTGGATATGCAACAGGGCACGCAGCTTGATATTTTCCAGTGTACCATTTCGGTGCTTGGCGATGCGCACATGGGTCTCCCCCTTGTTGCTTTCTCCGAACTCGTTGCTGGTGATGTCGTAGTATTCGGGGCGATACAGGAACATGACCATGTCGGCGTCTTGTTCGATCGCGCCGGATTCCCTCAGGTCACTCAGTTGGGGGATCTTGTTGCCATCCTTTCGTTTTTCCACGTCGCGACTGAGCTGGCTAAGTGCAATGATCGGCACTTGAAGCTCCTTTGCGAGCCCCTTCAGGTTCCGGGAGATCTGGCTGATCTCCTGTTCGCGGTTGGAATTTCTGTCGCCACCGCCACCGGTCATCAGCTGGAGATAGTCGATGATGATGATTCCGATGTTGTGCTTGCTCTTAAGACGTCGGCACTTGGCCCTCAGTTCGAAGATGTTGAGGGCAGCGGTATCGTCAATGAATATGGGGGCCTTGGAGAGTCGCTGGATGCCTTTCTTGTAAAGTTGCTGCATTTCATGCTCCTCCATCCGTCCGCGGGAGATCTTTTCCAGCCAGATCTCGCTTTCAGCCGACAGGATACGCTGCACAAGCTGTCCGGAACTCATCTCCAGGCTGAAGAGCGCGACCGGCGTCGGTTTGGTGGGATGCAGCGCAGCGTTGCGCGCCAGATTGAGCGCAAAGGCGGTCTTACCCACGGCGGGACGGGCCGCCAGGATGATCAGATCGGAGTTCTGCCAGCCGTAGGTCACTTTGTCGAGGTGCGTGAAACCGGATGGCACACCGGTGATATCCTCCTGCCGGTTGCGCATATCATCGATCCGCTTGATCGTCTGCATGATGACGGTGTCGATCGAGTCGAAATTCTTCCGAAGGTGGTTGTTGGTGATCTCAAAAAGCTTGCTCTCGGCAACGTCCAGCAGGTCGAATACATCCGTGGAGTCTTCATAGGCTTCGGTGAGGATCTCACCACTCATGCGGATCAGTTCCCGCTGGATGAATTTCTGCAGGATGATGCGGGCATGTGCCTCGATGTTGGCGGAAGACACCACCGCATTGGTCAGTTTGGAGATGTAGTATGCGCCCCCGACGATCTCCAGGTCCTGTTTGAATTTGAGTTCTTCTACGACGGTGAGCAGGTCGATCGGCATCTGCTTGTTGGCGAGCGACATCATCGCTGTGAAGATCCGCTGGTGCCCGTCCATGTAAAAACACTCCGGCTTCAGGATCTCCACGACGGTATCAAAGGCGCTTTTTTCGAGCATGATGGCGCCCAGAACGGCTTCCTCCAGTTCCCTTGACTGCGGAGGCACCTTACCAAACACCAGGTTGTTCAGTTCCAGTGGGGGTTTGCGCCGGTTTTTACGGTCGCGGTTCGTATTCGTAGGCTCTGTCATATCGATCTGTTTGGAGGCTGAAGAAACGCATCCGCCGGTCAGGGCGGACGACGAAAATACTCCATCGGACTGATGCCCGCCGCGCTGAGATGCGATTAAAGTTCAGCACAGCGGGTGGGGTGATTTTCCACAGTCCGGGCCCGCTTATCCACATTTTGACGAGCAGGGGCGCAAATCTAGGCAAAAAATTGACGACCGCTCCGGTCAATTATTCCGGTCTTCAGAGATGAGCCCCCGGCCAGGAGCCTGCTCACCGGCCGGATGACAACGAAGGCGCGCGCAAACCGCGGCCAGACGTTATCTTTGTCTGAAATCACGTGCGACTTTATGGTGTTATCCTATAAATGGCTGTCCGACTACCTCCCCGTGGAATTGCCGCATGAGAAGTTGTCGATGATCCTCAACGCCATCGGGCTGGAGGTCGAACGATATGAGGCCTGGGAGGAAGTGACCGGCGGATTGGCCGGACTGCTCGTCGGCAAGGTGCTGGAGGTCGTTCAGCATCCGAATGCAGACAGATTGAAGGTGACGCAGGTAGAACTGGGTACAGGAGCGCCGGTCCAGATCGTATGCGGAGCGCCGAATGTGGCGGCGGGTCAGACGGTGCTGGTGGCGCCTGTCGGGGCAACCATCTATCCTCCCGGTCATGCGCCCATGACCATGCGGGTCGCGAAGATCCGGGGGGTTGAAAGCCACGGGATGATCTGCGCGGAGGATGAGGTCGGGCTGGGGGATTCGCACGAAGGGATCATGATCCTCCCCGATGACCTGCCGGCCGGTATGCCGGCGGCCGATCATTTCAGGCCCTATTCCGACCACGTCATAGAGATCGGACTGACGCCGAACCGCAGTGATGCCATGAGTCACCTCGGCGTGGCCCGGGACATATGCGCATGGCTGCGTCACCACGAGGGCCTGACGGCCGAAGTGCGGCAGCCATTTGACGCCGGCCTGCCGAAGGGTGAGGAAAGCCTTCCCTTCGAGGTCAGGATCGAAGCGCCGGACCGCTGTCTGCGCTATGCCGGCGTGGCGATCTCGGGCGTGACCGTGGAACCTTCACCGCGCTGGCTGCAGGACAGGCTGCACGCCATCGGTCTGCGCCCCATCAACAACATCGTGGATATCACGAACTATGTACTCCATGAGACGGGGCAACCGCTGCACGCCTTCGACGCCGACCGCATCGCAGGTCGAAGTATCCGCGTCCGGACCCTGGAGGAGGGCACCCGCTTCCGTGGGCTTGACGGAAAGGAGAGATCGCTGTCGTCCGAGGATCTAATGATATGTGACGGAAACGGCGAGGGACTCTGCATCGGCGGTGTCTTCGGCGGGATCGACAGCGGTGTCTCGGACCAGACCCGGAACGTGTTCCTTGAAAGTGCCTGGTTCCATCCGGTGTCGATCCGGAAAACATCTTTCCGGCATCAGCTGCGCACCGATGCTGCCACACATTTCGAAAAGGGTGTGGACATCGGACGCACGGCCGATGTATTGCAACGGGCAGCAGAACTCATCTGCCGGCTCTCGAACGGCCGCATCGCATCAGCGGTCGTCGACGTGTATCCGTCGCCGGTACCGGCCCGGGAACTGACCTTCTCCGGTGATTTCATCCGCAGACTGAGTGGAAAGGCTTACGGAGACGATACGATCGCCGGCATCCTGGTTGCCCTTGGGTTCTCGATAAAGGCCCACGAGGGTGACCGCATGACCGTGGGCATCCCTTCGCACAAGACAGACATATCATTACCGGCCGACATCGCTGAGGAAGTGATGCGGATCGACGGCTTCGACAATATCGCCATCCCGACCCGGGTCAGCTACTCGCCGACCCCCGACCCGCTGGAATACCGCGAGTCTGCCCGCGAGAAGATCTCCGCGGTCATGGTGGGATTGGGTTTTCAGGAGATGCTGAACAATTCGATCACGTTCAGCGGGCAGTATACAGAGGAAGAACTGAGCCGGAGTGTCCGCATGATGAACAGCCTGAGCGCCGAGCTGGATATGCTTCGTCCCTCTATGCTCGAAACGGGACTCCAGGCCGTTGCTCACAACCTGAACCGCAAGAATCTCGACCTGCAGCTCTTTGAATTCGGAAAGACCTATGCGCAGGATGGCAACGGGGTATATGCAGAGACCGATCGTCTGGCCATATTCCAGACCGGAAGAAGAAGGGCAGACGGATGGAAGAAGGATGGCGCTGAGGCGGACCTGTTCTATCTGAAGGGGTTGGTCAATATGATCTTCCGACAGATCGGTACCCATGAACCGCAGTGGGTGGACGCACCGGCCGACCGGCTGGAAGTCACGCTTTCGGGTATGGTCGGAGGCCGCGTGATGGCCCGGATCGGGAAGGCCGGACGCGAAACCATGGCTCGTTTCGATATCAGGCAGGATGTCTGGTATGCGGAGATCGACTGGGGAATGCTCCTGGATGCCGCTGCGGCCGCACCGCGTCTGCGCTATCGCGAAGTGCCCCGTTTCCCGGCGGTGACCCGGGATCTGGCCTTTGTGGTCGAACGTCATCTGCCTTACGAAAAGATACGCGCTGCCACTGAAGGGCTGAAGCTGGTCAGACTTCGGTCGTTCAGCCTGTTCGACATATTCGAAAGTGACAAACTGGGAGCCGGTCTTAAGTCAATGGCCATGAGCTTCACTTTCCTGGATGAGGAAAAGACCCTGACGGATGCGGAAGTCGACGAGATGATCCGCAAGATCGTCACCACCCTTGAAAAGGACCTGGGCGCACAGGTTCGCCGCTGAACAAATGACGCCCGTTGCAGACCATATCGCCCGGTTAAGTTCCAAACTCTCCAAGCTGATCAGGAATTACCGCGCCCTGGAGAAGGAGCACGAGAAGGTGAAGGCGGAGCTGGAGCGTAGGATGTCGGCAGAAGAGGAACTCAGGAGCCGTCATGCCGCGCTGGAACAACAACTCGCCCTGCTGAACGCCTCCTCCGGGGAGACGGACGAACAGGGCAGACGGGAGCTCGAACGCAAGTTGAGCCATTACATTCGTGAGATCGACCGGTGCATCGCGCTGCTGGGTGACTGATGGTGTCAGACCCGCTTGACCATGCGGCTGGACTCCTCGAAAGCACCGAGCGCGTACTCGATCGTGTAGACGCCGTAGGGCAGATCGTTCAATCCACTCCAGCGAAAACTGCGGGAGCCAAGTGGCACTTCGGCGTCCAGCGTACTGCAGATCACCCCGCAGTCATCTTTCAGAATGGCCCTGAGATAACGGGCGGGCGGATCTGGAAACTCGAAAATAACGCTGTCTATGAAGATCGGGGTTCTAAGTTTGGCTGACATTGTCGACTCCTGTGTTGTTTGTGATGCTTTGCGGCGATCTCAGGTATGCTGTCAGTTCTTCAAGGATTGGAAAACGCATGGTTGAATTTCAAATATATAAAAAAACATCACACAACAAATGCAGGAATTGATCCCGATCAATATAGTCATTGGCGACCGGACCTATCGCGTGCGGATCGATGCGGCGGATGAGGAGAAAGTACGCAAACTGATGAGGCTCATCAACGACAGGATCCTGGATTTCAAGGGCCGCTTCGCAGGAAAGGATATGCAGGATTACATCGCGATGGTGATGTTGTGGTTTGTGACCGAGCAGGAGCAAAGCCTGCTTCAGGCAGACCAGGCAGCGCTGACAGCTAGTCTGGAAGAGATGGAAAGGTTGATCGACCAGCAACTCGGGTAGCGTTGAGACCGGGGGGCAGAGCGTTTCCGGGACGGCGGAGTGGTGTTTCGCCGAGTGCGACCGATTTCGTACCTTCGTAGATCAACACCCCGGCCCGACCCTTACCGGGTACAGGAAGGTATCTGTGAATCTGAACAAACCCAACAAACATGGACACATCTCTCATCATATCCCTCATAACCGGATTGGTGGCGCTCGCAGCGGGCATTTTCGCCGGCAAGGTCATTTTCGCGAAGAATACGGCCAGTAAAATCGAGGAGGCCGAACAGCAGGCACGCAAGATCATCTCGGAAGCAAAATCAAATGCTGAGACCATCAAGAAGGAGCGGATGCTGGAGGCCAAGGAAAAATTCGTACAACTAAAAGCGGAACACGACCGCGAGGTGAACGAGAAGAACCGGAAGACCGCTGATGCAGAAGGCCGCATCAAACAAAAGGAACAGACCATCAATCAGAAACTGGAGGGCCTGGAGAAACAGACCAAGGAGAACGACAGCATAAAAGAGCATCTGAACCGTCAGATAGAAGTGGTCACCCAGAAGCGTACAGAACTCGAAAAGCATCAGGAGGAACATATCCGCCGTCTGGAGAAGATCGCGGGGCTGACCGCTGAGGAGGCGAAGACCCAGCTCATGGAGAGCCTCAAGCAGGAAGCCCAAACCAAGGCCCTTTCGCTGCAACAGGAGATCATCGAGGATGCCAAGCAGCGCGCCAACAAGGAGGCCCGGAAGATCATCATCCAGTCCATTCAGCGCACGGCAGCGGAGCAGACCATCGAAAATACGGTCACCGTCTTCAACCTGGAGAGCGATGAGATCAAGGGACAGATCATTGGTCGGGAAGGCCGGAACATCCGGGCCATTGAGGCAGCCACCGGGGTGGACCTCGTCGTTGACGACACCCCGGAAGCCATCGTCCTCTCCTCCTTCGACCCGCTGCGTCGTGAGATCGCCAGACTCTCCCTGCAGCGCCTGGTGGCAGACGGAAGGATCCATCCGGCCCGCATCGAGGAGGTCGTGGAGAAAACGCGCCGCCAGATCGAGGAGCAGGTCATGGAGATCGGGGAGCGCACCATCATCGAACTGGGTATACATGGTCTTCATAAGGAGCTGGTGCGTGTCGTCGGGAAGATGCGTTTCCGTTCCTCCTACGGCCAGAATCTGCTGATGCACAGCCGTGAAGTGGCCAACCTTTGCGGCATTATGGCTGCAGAGCTTGGATTGAACCCGAAACTGGCCAAGCGGGCGGGCCTCCTGCACGACATCGGCAAGGTGCCCGATGAGGAAACCGAACTGAGCCATGCGCTGCTGGGCGGAAAACTCGCCGAAAAATACGGAGAGAACCCCGCCGTAGTCAACGCCATTGCGGCACACCACGATGAAATGGAGATGCAGTTCGTCATTTCCCCCATCATACAGGCCTGTGATGCCATCAGCGGGGCACGCCCGGGGGCACGCCGCGAAATCATGCAGCAGTACATCCAGCGGATCAAAGACCTCGAGAACCTGGCCATGGGCGATGGTGGCGTCGAGAAGGCCTATGCGATCCAGGCAGGACGTGAACTGCGCGTCATCGTCGAGGCCGACAAGATGAGCGACAACGATAGCGAACAGCTGAGTTTTGACATGGCCAACAAGATCCAGAACGAGATGACCTACCCCGGTCAGATCAAGGTGACGGTCATCCGTGAAAAACGCTCGGTCAACATCGCCCGCTGATAACGGGTCAACCTGATAGAAAAAATCTTTGCACTAATAACCAAAAGGCATACCTTTGCCGTCCTAAATTTAAGTTTATGAACGCCGCCATAGCCTTTGTACACGAGCAGCTGTCCGCCAAATCCACCCTCCCCAAATTCAAGGCCGGAGACAACGTGACAGTGAACTACAAGATCGTTGAAGGCAACAAGGAGCGCATCCAGAGCTTCAAAGGAGATGTGATCAAGCGTCAGGGAGAAGGAGCTACGGCTACCTTTACTGTTCGTAAGATCTCCGATGGCGTAGGTGTGGAGCGTACCTTCCCCGCCACCTCCCCGCACATTGAATCCGTCACCCTGAACAAAGTGGGTAAGGTTCGCCGTGCCAAGCTCTACTTCCTCCGCACCCGCAGTGGTAAGCGCGCCAGGATCAAAGAAAAGCGTGTCAGGTAATCCTGTCGCCAAACATATCAGAAAAGCGGGTCTGGCGACCCGCTTTTTTATTATGCCCACCCCCTACCTTGATGGGGTGAATTTCATTACCTTTGTATCGTAACACAAAACCAATCACCATGGCAGCCAACTCCATATTCCTGATCTCGATGCCCGGCGGCACTGAATGGATCCTCATCGTACTGGCCGTTCTCATTCTTTTCGGCGGACGTAAGATCCCGGAATTCATGCGTGGTCTGGGAAAAGGCATCCGTGAATTCAACGATGCCAAGACCAACGTGAAGAATGAGATCGAAGAAGGCATGCGGGAAAAAGAGAACAAGTAACTCCCGCTGCACCATTTCAACCATCCCCTTTACGTATTGTACGCTCACTGTTCCATAGCCGCTTACCAGGCTGACCTGAAAGCCGGGTTGATCTCTTGTGCAGGTGTGTTAGAAGATTACATTGCAGAGATCGCGCGGAACGCCAGGCTGAATGCCTTCATTGAAGTTTATGATGAGGAAGCCCGGCTTCAAGCCCGTCAACTTGATGAACGTCTGAGATCCGGAGGACCTACAGGTCGTCTTTTTGGCGTGGTCATCGGCCTGAAGGATGTCATTTGTCATCGCGGTCATCGCGTAACGGCAGGCTCTTCCATCCTCTCTGAATTCCATTCCGTTTATTCGGCAACGGCCGTGGAAAGGTTGCTGGCGGAAGATGCGATCATCATCGGCAGGCTCAATTGCGATGAATTTGGGATGGGATCCTCCAATGAACATTCTGCCTATGGCAAGGTGCTGAACCCGCGGGATGAAACCAGGGTTCCTGGAGGCTCTTCTGGCGGATCTGCGGCGGCTGTGGCCGCCGGCCTGTGCATGGTAAGCCTCGGGAGTGATACAGGTGGGTCTGTACGACAGCCTGCTGATTTCTGCGGCGTCATCGGTCTGAAACCCGGATACGGGCGCATCTCCCGGCACGGACTGATCGCTTACGCCTCATCCTTTGACCAGATCGGCATCCTAGGCACCTGCGTGGAAGACATCGCCCTTTGCCTGGAAGTGATGGCGGGGGCCGACGGAATGGATGCCACGGCCAGCAGCGCACCTGTTCCTCCTTACAGTTCACTGGTTGGATCCGGGAAAACATTCCGGATTGCCTACAGCGAGGAAGCGCTGGGCCATCCGTCGGTAGACCCGGAGATATCTGCAGGCATTCGCTTGTTCATGGAAGGACTACGGAAAGAGGGACATGTGCTGACGCCGGTGCAGCTAGACTTCCTTGATCATATCGTTCCCACTTATTATATATTGACCACCGCAGAGGCCTCTTCGAATCTGTCACGATACGACGGCATCAGATATGGGCATCGAACAGACACCGAATCCGCAACACTAGACGATATCTACGCCAAGTCGCGGTCAGAAGGTTTCGGGAAGGAAGTGAAGCGGAGGATCATGCTTGGAACATTCGTCCTGAGTACCGGATATTTCGACGCATACTTCACCAAAGCACAGCAGGCGCGCAGGCGCATCGTCGATCAGACCCTGGAGATCTTCCGGTCGCATGATATCCTGCTGCTCCCGACATCCCCCTTCACAGCATTCCATTTCGGGGAAAAAAGCGAAGATGCGATATCCATGTTCCTGGCCGACATATTCACAGTTTATGCCAATCTGGCAGGCATTCCGGGGATAAGTTTTCCCATCGGAAAACACTCGAATGGCATGCCGTTTGGGGTACAGGGCTTGTCCGGGAGGCATCGTGAGCTTTCGCTCCTGCAGTTCTTTAACCGGACCACCTCCTGAGAGGAGGCGTGTTGTCCGTACCATGTGTGATTGGGTCCAGAGCGGGACGGCCGGTTGGTTGTGCCGCGTTAAAAAGCACCAATGAACAGAAACCTGACCATCACAGGCTGGCTCTTTGCCATTACGCTCACCGCTTCCTCTGCTACCGCGCTGGAAGATCGTCTTCAGGACTCTATGCCTGATGCAGGAAGGCTGTTGGCATTGACTTCTGCCACGGAGCGCGTAACCGAGACGGTACCCGATCTCTCCGCAGGTGTTCGAAGCACCCCTGTCTCCAGGCCTTATCCCACTACAAATGACCAGCATCCCCAGGTAGCCGGGTATATCAGGCAGTTCCAATCTATCCATCAGGCACGGTTGGAAAAGAAGCGTGAGGAGTGGATGCCACATTTCAGGCTCATCGATCGCGTGCTGACGGAATACGGCATCCCACTTGAGCTGAAATATCTCTGCATCATTGAGTCGGATCTGAGGTCAAGTGCGGTTTCCAGAAAGGGGGCGACCGGTCCCTGGCAGTTCATGCCGGAGACGGCCCGATCGATGGGTCTGCAGGTAGGCGGCAGATCAGATGAGCGATACGACCTCTACAAGAGCACGCATGCCGCAGCCAGGATGCTCAACAGGATGTATGCCGAATTCGGAGACTGGCTGCTGGTGATCGCCGCTTACAATGCGGGCCCCGGCAAGGTACAGTCTGCAATTAAACGCGGTCACACCCGTGATTTCTGGA
The DNA here is from genome assembly GCA_021299955.1 of Chitinophagaceae bacterium. Classification (GTDB taxonomy): domain Bacteria; phylum Bacteroidota; class Bacteroidia; order Chitinophagales; family Chitinophagaceae; genus Pollutibacter. Next base: position 7,077 of record JAJTFQ010000027.1, on the reverse strand, counting down.
AATTACAATACATGCTCCCCTCAGAGACACGTAATCATGTCAAAAAATTCATGGCCGTAAGGCATGTCATGGATGATGTGCTGAGCCCAGAAGAAGTGCGGGCGGGATACATGGCGGAAGCCAAACAACAGATCGACAGCGCAGGACTCGCCGGCACCATCACCCTGCGCATCAGCGGGAAATTCCATAGCCTGATCATTGCGAAGAACCTGTCCATGGATATTGGACTCTTCAATGCGCTGAATCCGGATTTTGATCAAAAGGTGGGTAGTGAGGGCTATCTTCTTCGGCTTCCGGCCACTCAGATGGAGCAATTCAATGCCCTCCGGATGCAGATCCTGGCCGAATCCGTGCATTTTCTGCTGACCAGTCACCCGTTCGACAAGAACCGTATTCCGCGAACGATCGAGTTGCCCGTATCACAGGCCCTGAAGACGGAGGAAAACATTCAGGTCAGATCCTGAACTTCACCACCGTTTTCATCGTGACCTCCCTCCACCCATTCGGTAAAAATTCCTGAACGTGCTGCCTCATCCAGGGATGGCTTATCATAAAGACCTGCGTTCATCCGCTGTCTCATGGCTTCATAGAGGGTGACGGCGCAGGCCACGGAGATGTTAAGTGAATGGATCATACCCTGCTGAGGTATGGAGAAGAAACCATCGCAGACCTTCATCATTTCAGGGCTCAGTCCATATTTCTCATTGCCGAAGACGAGGGCGACCGGGTCAGTCAGAGATGTTTCGAACATGGAGGATATTCCTGGCCCCAGAGAAGCACCCAAAAGGCGTGGATATCTGACCCGTACCCTGTCGAGACAAGCGCTACGGTCTTCGAAGTAATGGAGTTTCACCCATTTGCTCGCGCTTCTTGAACTTCTGAACCCCCACGCTTTTCGATGGGGGATCTTATCGGTAATGGCATAAGCTTCCACGATACCCACCGCATCACAGGTCCTCAACACTGCTGCGATGTTATGCGGATCGAACACATTTTCCAACACGACGGTCAGGTCAGGCTGACGCCTGTCGAGTACCGATTCGATCCGTCGCTCTCTTTCTGGAGTCATTGCCAATCGGTATAGGATGTGAAATTTAGTTGCCAGAAAGCGTGTTGGCAAAGGCCCTCCAGATTTCCATTAAGTTTGAATGAACGCTGAACCATGCAGGTTCCTGAGGACTTCTCCTTCTTTTGATCCGGAACCGGTCAACTCGACAAGTGACTGAGTGCCTGGTCGATGTCAGGATACTGGAAGTTGAATCCCGCCTGCTGGATCTTTTGGCTGCTGACGGTCGCACTCTTCAGCACTTCAACACTCATTTCGCCAAGCATGGCTTTCAACAGGAAACCCGGCACCCGGAAGGGAATGTATAGGCTTCCGTTTGATTTCTGCGCGAGCGAAAGGGTGAGGGTACGGTTGGATACTGGCGTCGGAGCGGTCAGGTTATAGACACCCTGCATGTTATCATGTTCGATGGCATGGATAAAGGCCCGACAGATATCATCTACATGCACCCAACTGATCATCTGACTGCCATCTCCGAGAATGGCAGCGACGCCCATGCGAAGTGGTTTCCTGAATTCCCGCAGTGCCCCGCCTTCATTGGCCAGTACGATACCGAGGCGCATTTTCACCAGACGTTTGCCCAGTTCCGTGACGGGATCCATGCTTTTTTCCCATTGTTTGCAGGTAGACCCGAGGAAATCTTCTGCCGGAGTATCTTCCTCTGTAAATGGTGTTCCGTTATCGGGTCCATAGTAACCGATGGCGGAGGCGCTGATGACGGCCCTTACCTTATTTGGCTGAGCGCGGAGGGCCTTCAGCAGGAGTTCACTGCTGCGGGTCCGGCTTTCCCGGATCTCTTGTTTGCGAGCCTCGGACCACCGCTGGGCTGCGACGCCGGCACCGGCGAGATGTACGATGAAATCAGCCTCTGCGAGGGCGGTCGGGTCGATGGTCATACCCTTGACATCCCATCGGGAATAGAACAGGTTTCCGCTGGAACGAAAGAAATTGCGTTCTGCACCCAGCGGATGGCTTGCGGCGGTCTCCTGTGGGTTTCTGGACAGAATGATGACATTGTATCCTTCATTCAGTAGTCGGCGGCTGAGTGCCGTGCCTATCATACCTGTTCCACCGGTGATAAGTACTGTATACATATGCACTGCAAAGGTAAGCTATTTCATAGATTGAAGGGGTGTATAAGCCATCGTCGGGGTCGTAGTAACCATCAACAAAAACCCCGGCATTGAGGCCGGGGTGGGGATTTCTCCCTGTGGATTCAGAAGTGAAAACGGCTGCCTGTACTGGGCAGCCGTTTCGTCTTAATCCGGTTTCTTTCCTTCCAGGAACGAGTTCAATGAACTCAGGTGACCCTTGTTCCGCTCATCCGGTTTGACGGTGATGCTGCTGTAATATTCCTCGGCGACAGAATGTGTCAGTTCCTTTTCCAATAAATTGCGGCGGATGAATGCTGGCACGTGCTCGTACTCGTTATTCGGTTCAGCGCCATTCACGTTATAGGACAAGTTGCGCAACTTGTGCAAACGTTCAGCCGCCTTGCGTTTAAGCTCTTCCGCCTCGTCCTGCAAAGCAGGTTCCTCTGCGAAAGCCGAATGGGAATACTTGCCCGGGCTGGTCACTTCATCCGCCGCGGGGTTTTCGCTGATCACAAGCCGCATCTCGGAGTCTGGATCTGCCTCTTCGATGGGCGGCTGCTTTGAATTCAGGTTTACAGGGTCGGGATTTACGGTATGTTGAGGCTCTTCTTCATCGGCATAGATCCTGCGTGGGCGGGAGAGGAAGCCACCTGTCTGAGGGGGCGTTGACTGCTGCTCACTGTTGGGATTGTACCAGTGTTGAATCTCTTCCGGGGACCGTTGAGGACGGTCTTCCGCATTCGGGTTTCGTTGAGGTGCTGTAGTTTCCAAGGGTGAAGGTACGACGGTGGTCTGAAACGGAAAAATTCCCTGTTCAGGTCGCTGAGCGGTCTTTTCCGGGGGTCTCTGTTGCGCAGGTGCTGCGACGGCGGGTTTTTCTTCCATCCCCAGTTCGAAGAGGGTCGGCATGTCCAGGACAGGTTCCGGGTTGACTTCGACGGATGTTGATACCGGGGCAGCGACGGGTTGTGCCTCATCGAGGCTGAAAACGACCGGTTTTTCCGGAGTCGCGGCTGCAGGGGCTGCCTGTGCAGTGACGGCCTTGGCCACCGGCATGTCAAAAGGGCTGCGATGCTCAAATCCGGTGGCGATCAGGGTGATGCTGATATCGCGGCCCAGGCTGTTATCGTAGCCCATGCCCAGGATAAGATCCCGCTCGGTACCGGCATGCGCCATGAGATATTGCTGGATCACTTCAACCTCGTCCATCTTGAATTCGTACTCGCCTTCCGCCGAGTTGATGTTGATCAGCATCCATTTGGCTCCGCGGATGTCGTTGTCATTCAACAACGGAGAGTTGACAGCCTGCTCGATCGCCAGCCTTGCCCGGTCTTCACCCTCGGCCCGGGCGTTGCCCAGGATTGCGACGCCGCCATTGCGCATGACCGTACAGACATCTGCAAAGTCAACATTGATATGCCCCTTGGAGCTGATCACATCGGTGATACACTTGGCCGCGGTAGCGAGCACATTGTCGGCTGTGGAAAAAGCGGCTCGCATGGTCAGGTTACCATACTGGTGCCTAAGTTTATCGTTGCTGATGATCAGCAGGGTGTCAACATATCCCTTCATCTCCTCGATCCCTTCCTGGGCCTGCACCTGCCTTTTCCTTCCTTCATAGGAGAAGGGGGTGGTCACGATGCCCACGGTGAGGATTCCCATTTCGCGGCACATTTTGGCCACTATGGGTGCACCTCCGGTACCGGTTCCGCCACCCATTCCTGCCGAGTCCCTGGGTAAGGTTGGGGCCCAGCTGGATGCGGTTCGGCACTTTACTCGAGGCCAGAGACTGCTCGTCTGTGTTGCAGATGATGAAGTCGACGCCTTCGATGCCCTGGCTGAACATGTAGTTCACCGCATTGCTGCCACCGCCACCGACGCCGATGACCTTGATAATGGAGGACTGCTGCTTCGGAAGATCAAAGTATATCATGGCTTGCTGGTTTTTCATCTGCCGCTGAATCAACCTGGCCCGGGCAGATGGTCGGGCATCGGTTACTGGATGTACTTATGGGTTTCAGAATCTGGGGTCTTCGGTTTCCTCCTTGAACATTTCGATCAGGCCGGACTTGATCTTATCCATGAACTGCTTGAGGCTCTTCCTCCTGTTTCCGGCAGAAACGCCGATGGTCGCGGTTCCTTCAGGACCTTCAGGCAATTCAATAACAGGAGATTCGGTCAGAGCCTCCGACTCAAAAGGGACAACCAACCGGTTCTGGCTATTTTCAAATACATTGTACCCTTTGAGGATCAGGCCGATGCAGGTAGAGTACATAGGCTTCGAGAGTTCCTCGATGTGCCCGGTCATCAGATGCTCATGGGGATAGCCGATGCGGGCGTTCAGGCCGGTCACGTATTCTGTCAGCTGAATGAGGTGCTTGAGCTGTGAGCCGCCACCGGTGAGTACGATGCCGCCGTTCAGGGAGCGATTATCAAGGCCGACTTGTTTTAGGTTATAGCTCACGAATTCCAGGATCTCTGTCATTCGGGCCTGGATGATGGCGGCCAGGTTTTTCACCGCGATGTTCTTGGAGGGCAGACCACGGAGGCTGGGAATGGAGATGAACGCGTTCTTTTGTGCTTCTTCAGCGAGGGCACTGCCGAAAAGGATCTTCATGCGCTCCGCCTGCGCCTTCAAAACACCCAGTCCGTTCTTGATGTCCAGGGTGATGTTCTCTCCACCGAAGGGGATGACGGCAGTTTGTTTCAGTATGCCGTCATAGAATACGGCCAGGTCGGTGGTGCCGCCGCCGATATCGACGATCGCGACGCCGGCTTCAAGGTCCTGCTCGCACATGACCGCGGCTGCGGATGCCAGAGGCTGCAACATCAGGTCCTTCACCTTCAGACCGGCTTTGTCCACGGCGCGGGTGATATTTCGGATGGCATTGCGATCGCCCGTGATGATGTGGAAGTTGGCACCGATCTTGACCCCGCTGTATCCGATCGGGTTGGCGATATTGGGGAAATTATCGACCGTGAACTCCTGCGGGATGACATCGATGATCTGATCGCTCGCCGGCACGTAGGTCTTGTACTGGTCATTGATCAGCTGATCGATCTCTTCCTGCCGGATCTCGTCTTCATTGGATCTGCGGACGATATCCCCCCGGGTCTGGAGGCTCTTGATATGATGACCGGCGATGCCGACATACACTTCGTTGATCTCGAGGTTGGGATTGGAGGCCAGACAGTTCTCCATGGCCTGCTGGATCGACCGGATGGTCTGGTCGATGTTGAGCACCATGCCGTGCTGGACCCCATTGCTGTTGGCCTTGCCAAAGCCCAGGATCTCCAGTTTACCGAATTCGTTCTTTCGCCCGGCGATGGCGGCGATCTTGGTGGTGCCGATGTCGAGGCCCACAATTACGGGTTGTTCCTTCGTGGAGGCGGCATGGGGTGCGAAACCCGCAGGTTGGCGTTCATTCGAGTTCATGGTCATTCGTTTTCAGGTTTCCTTTCTTGTGTACGTTTTTGGAGTCTTTACAGGTGTCTGGTTTTTCAGCGAATGATGGCCTTTTATGGACTCCGCTGACGGGTTGGCATGACCAGTCGCGGCGTCCTGCTGTTCGTTTTGGTGGATGGGTTAACTGATGGTTTTACTTGCGAGGATGTCGAAAGCCTGGTGGCCGAAAGCACCGGCGCCGTGGTTGAAGTGCCGCCGGCATCTGCGTGGATCGAGTCCGGTGTTTTCCTGGTGATGATGTTCGGGATGGCGGGAATGGCGACCACCTGGCGGTCGAATCTCAGGTCGATGGTCTTGTAACTGTTCCAACCCTCCCTGGCAAGCACCTTTGCATAGAATACAAACAGATTCCTGAATTTATCATTGGCCGAGGTGGCATCACCGAAGATGATCCGGTGCTCTCCGGCCATCGGATACATGACAAAACCCAGTGGTGGTTCGTATGCACACTCCTCCATTTGTGCCAGCCAAAGGCTGTCTGTACGCATGGCCGAAACGATGGCCAGGACCTGAGACATCCATGCGCTGTCGCTGCCGCGGTGTTCGGATGCTGATACGGGCAGCCCCGTGAATACCGGCAGATTGGGGGTGAATCGTCTGTTGAGGGGGATACGGCGCAGGGCGCTGTCGATGTAGAAGGAGATCCCCTCCCGGGTGAACACCCTGGCAACAGGTTCCTGTTCTTCCACGATCACCTGCAGCTTGTCGTTGGCATCGATGAACAATTCGGCGTTCCTGACCCAGGGATCCTGTTCTATCCGCTGTTCCATGAGGGAAAGATCCAGGCTGCCGAGGGGCCTGTTTTTCAGTGACGGAATACCTCCCGGCCACATTTGTGCAGCGATATCCGCACTTTCCACGTAACGGCCGACGGATCCGCCCTTGAATTTGATGGACACATCGGTGCACACCTTATCACGCCGTATCCTGACGGCTGCCACCAGCAGAAATATCAGTGCCGAGGCTCCGATCAGGAGGCCGCTGAGTTTGAAAAGGCTTCGTATGAGTCGCTTATCTGCCATCGTTCTTTTTCCTGAGCAGGTAGGTTATGGGGTCCGCAAGCTGGTCAATGTCGCCGGCACCGGCGGTGATCAGCAATTCGATCCGATTGGTATCCAGCCAGTGGAGCACGGCATCCAGGCTATCCAGATAAAAATGTGTCTCTTCCATTTTTGTACCTATGAGTCGGCTGTCGACGCCTTCCATCGGCAGTTCCCTGGCAGGATAGATGGGTAGCAGCAGGACTTCGTCGGCCAGGTCGAGGCTTTGAGCGAAGCCTTTTGCGAAATCGCGCGTCCGGCTGAAGAGGTGAGGCTGGAAGACCACGGTGCACCGTTTTCCCCGGAACATGTCCCTGGCACCGAGGATCAGGGCCTTGAGTTCTTCGGGGTGGTGCGCATAATCGTCTATGTACACCTGTCTGGGTGTACGCAGGCGGTATTCAAAGCGTC
>JAJTFQ010000168.1 GCA_021299955.1 Chitinophagaceae bacterium | reverse complement strand
CCGAAGAGTCTGGATGAATCTGTCTGAAGCGTGATTAAAGTATCCCTTCAGGTCTCGTTTATCATAACCCGACATTCCGCCAAGTAGCACACCTACCTTATATTTACTTTCAGCGGTCAGCGTTTCCGGCTTCCACTGCCAGGCTGCGGTCAGGTTCTTGATCAGCCATCCGTTCGAAAATAACAGCAGCATGATGAACCCTGTAGTGAGCAGTTTTCTCCTCCGGATCGATGAACTTGTCAGGAGGGCCCATGCAAATATGAATACCACCCACAGGAGCGGGTCGATCAGATCTCCGATGATCTTCGATAAGATATACATGAATGCTGTCGTGACTAACGGTAATGGTTAACCGTAGATTTCCTGATGAATGGACTTTCGGTCATATCCCAATTCCTGGATGCGTCGCTTGGCCTCATCGATCATATTCTTCCATCCGCAAAGGAAGAAATCTGCAGGTTGGCCTGCAGCCGCGAGCCGCTCATAGACCTGGTGGACATATCCCTTCTCTCCTTCCCAATCTTCCCGCGATAGGACCGGGATGAAATGTATGTTGGGATGATCTGCGGATACTTTTGAGAGCTCTTCGTGATAGAGCAGATTGGTCTTTGCGCGGGTGCCGAAGATGAGATAGATATTTCGGTATGGTGTTCCGTTGCGGATGGCGTCCTGTACCATGCTGCGGAAAGGCGCGATGCCGGTGCCGGTGCAGATCAGGAACAGGTCCTGTTTTTCTGTTTCCTTGTCCAGCGTGAATACACCCTGTGGTCCGCGGAAAGTGACTTCCGTGCCGACCTTGAATTCTTTCCACATGTAGTTCGTGCCCAGTCCCTGCGGGTTGAGAACGATGACGAGTTCGAATTCATTTGTACCATCAGGCGCCGAGGCGATGGAGTAGCTGCGCCAGCGTTTGTTGGGTTTCTCGTGGATCGGCAGATCGAAGGTTACGAATTGTCCGGGGATGAAGTCAAATCGTTCGAGTTCGGGTACGCGGAACCAGAATCTGAGGGTGTCGGTTGCTTCTTCTTCAATGCGTGTCACCACTGCGGTGCGCCAGGGTTGTGCTGCCATGTTGTAATAGGTCTGATGTGTTGTCGGGCAAAGGGATGGGCATGTGGTTCTTTATTCCACATGCCCATCCGTCGTTGACGAAAATAAGGTGTGCTAGTCAATAATCAATCCCGAACTATCTGACGGGTGTACTGGTGGGTTCTGTCGGGACTGGTGATGGTCAGTACATACATGCCACGAGGTAGTCGGGACAGGTCTGCCGTCCCGTTCCGGTAGGGCATATCCCGGTCAAACACGGTTTGTCCTGACAGATTGCTGACGCGCAGTCGAACGCTGCGGATCCCCGTCATGCCGCCGGTGTAGATGTTTACCGGTCCTTTGGTGGGATTTGGGAAAACATTTCTCACGAAGCGCGGGTCGTTGCGAATAGGTTCGTTGACCGGGGTGGGACCGCTGATCGCATCGCCCAGGTAGGCGGCGAACATGCCGTTGCCGTGCGTACCGATGAGCAGGGTGTTGTCCTGCCAGCGATAGGCCATGGAGTTGATGATGGCGGTCGTCATGGGGCCTCCGGCCTCCCGCATCCAGGTAGTGCCCGTGCCATTGAGCGAAGTGGTGCTGAAGAGACCTACCGAAGTGCCTACGTAGTATTCTACTGAGGTTCTTTTGGCAACGATGGCGCAGCTCCGGATGGAGGGGACGGTGAGGTTCCCTTCTATGACCTGCCATACCGGGTTGGCGGCAGTGGCATTGCCGGTCCAGAAGATACTGGAGATCCCATAGTTGGCGGCTACGACCATTACCGTATCCTGGTTGCGTGGGTTGAGGGCGATGTCTGTGACGACCGATCCGGACGTCATCCCTGTGGGGGTGATGTCAGTGGCCGGTCCTGTCGGGGCACTATTCTGAGGATCCCTGATGCGGTAAACTTTTCCCGCATCCGTTCCGATGAGCAGATGACTGTTGGGGCTGTAGGTACCGCGGGTGGTGGCCAGGGCGAAGATGCTGCCGTTGATGGATGCCGCCGCTCCGGTGAGGGTTGTCCAGCCGGAGGCGGAGGTAACGGTATTGGATGACCCGGTTCTGAACAGGGTATCGAGACTTGCATAGTAGAGAAGGTCGGTATTGTCTTCGTCGAGGTGGTAGTAGGTGATGAATTCTCCTTCCCCGGCGTTGGCGGGTTTCACGTAGGTGTAGGTGGTATTGTCGAAGGGGGGGAAGAGTTTCATCCGGAAGAAATAGCCGTTTTGTGCGGAGGCGAACAGGAATTGTCGTCCCTGTGGGTTCTTCGCCGTCATGGCTGCCTGTCCTCCATCGCCGCCAATGAGCATATACTGGTCGTTCGTATCCGGCAGTACGCCGCCAAACAGACCGCTCATGTCGCGGAATGTCGTGCCGTTATCCTGGGCGCCGCCAAAGAAGGTCCTTGATCCGGGGGTGGGGTCCATGCCTACATGGTAGTATTGGATGGTCTGGTACTGGTTGTTGAAGAGTCCCCAAGAGATCTGCGCGGCCGTAGCATTTTGGGTGATGGTCAGTCCGCCGTCCGATGCGACCACCATGCGGTTGGGGCTGGACGGGTCGAAGATGATCTGATGGATATCTACATGACTGGCATAGTTCGGGTCGTTATAGGTGTTCGACTCGTAACCGCCGATGAACGTGGAATTGGCTGCGGTGGCGAATCCATCGGTTGAACGGTAGAGATTCACCCCCCCGACATACACGAGATTCGGCTGGTTTGGGTGAACGGCGAGACTGAGGTTGTAGCCTCCCTGCGCTTCGAACCAGGTGTCTTCCACGGTGGTGCCATCTTCCACCTTTGCGGTCAGGCCGGCCGATCTGTTGACCCATGTGGCGGGGGCAGTGGACAGGTCGCAGCGGTACAGGTCTGCTTCCGCCTGCCCGGCCGAGGCACGTTGTCCGTTTTCCACGAGCACATGCAGCAGGTTCTGGTTCGAAGGCGCCAGGGCGAGGACGATCCGCGCCCATCCTGCGTTGTAGTAGCCGTCGCTGCCTATGCTTGCATTGTTATAGGCCCTCCAGCCGGCTACGGAGTCCGTCTGTCCGTTCAGTCCCCCGGCGATGCGTGTCCATGCCCCGCTGTTGCCGTTGGCTGAAGTCCAGATGCCGGCGGATGCCCTGTCGGGATTCCGGCCTGATACGGCCGCGAAGGTCCTCGAGCCCGTTCTGTCGATGAGGATGTCGGTCGAACCGCGGTCGGAACTGGTAGATGTGGGTGTATTTAGCACGGTGGACCAGGTGTTGCCGCCGTCCGTCGAGCGGACGATGCGTTGGTGGATGGCCGCATACACATGTCCGTTCGAGGGATGTACAGCGAGCCGGTGGACGATGTCAAAAAAGGTAAAAGATACCGGATTGTCATCCGCTGTGCTGGCCAGCCGCGTCCAGGTGGCACCATTATCCGTTGATTTGAACAGTCCGTTACCGATGACAAAGCCGGCCGGCAGCGAGGCCGATATCCCGTCGCCTTCACCTGTGCCGGCATACCAGGTATCTTGGAAACCGGGTCGGGGATCCTGCGCGAAGCAGGAGAGGCTGCGGACTTCATTGACCGGGTGGACGAAGGTCCAGCTGGCGCCTCCATCCGTGCTGCGGAAAATACCGCCGTTGATGCCGCCGGCCAGCATCACCCTGTTTGTAGTACCATTGTAGCGCATGTCGAAGGCGACGCCCCGGGTGCGTCCCCCATTCTGAGAAGGCCCTGCCGGGCTGTAAGTGTTGGCCACCATGATGCCGTTCACCTGTGTGATGCCGTCGTCTCCCCGGAATGGGATGGTCTTGACCCATTCCATCTCGATGTCGCGGATCCCCGCCGGGATGCGCCCTGTCTTCGGGTCGCGGAGCATCCGCCATTCCCGTTCCAGTCGCCTGGGGCCTCCCTCCTGGGGGATATCATCTTCAGAGAAAACCTCTGTTTTGCGCGGCATCCGGTCTGAGGATGCGGAATGCATGCGCAGGACGGCGATCAGCAGGATCGAAGCCGTCAGTATTGGTAGAATGATTCGGAGATTCATGTGTCGTTGGATGAGTTGGACGACTGATTTATTGAAAGTTACAAAAATCGACCGTCACTCATGTAATTTAACCTGACGTCAGGGCGCTGCGGCGTATCTTTGCAACCCTCCGTTCAGGGGTTGTAAAAAGGCTCCTGACGCCGTCGCATGAATCTGCAGACACTCCTCGGGAATTATCAGTCGCATCCCCGCACGGCACGCATCGCCGAAGCGCTCCGCCAGTCAGACGCCCAGCGCATTGTGCTGAGGAACCTTACAGGCAGTGCCCCCGACTTCATATTTACCGCTGTCTATGGCCATGCGGAGGCTTCAGTGCTGAATCATGTTGTTGTACTGAATGATGCGGAGGAGGCTGCCTATTTCCACAATACGCTGGAGAACCTGATCAGTCCGATCGACCTTTTCTACTTCCCGACCTCCTTCAAGAACGACCGAAACTTCAGGATCCTGAACTCCAGCCACGTCATGCTGCGTACCGAGGCGCTCAATCGCTTCGCCATCCCCGGCAACCGGCGCATCCTGGTCACCTACCCGGAGGCCATGGTCGAAAAGGTGGTGATGCCGGGAGACCTGACCGGCAATATCATCTCCATCAAAGTGAATGACACCCTGGATGTGGACGCCATGCTGGAAAGCTTCACGGGCCAGGGTTTCAGGCGCACCGACTTCGTCTATGAACCCGGCCAGTTCGCCATCCGGGGAGGTATCCTCGACATCTACTCCTTCGGCAACGAGAAGCCATATCGCATTGAACTCTTCGGCAACGAGGTGGATTCGATCCGGATCTTCGACCCCGAGAGCCAGCTCAGCGAGCGGAAACTGCTGCAGGTGAACATCATCCCGAACGTGGAGGTGAAGTTCGATAACAGCCAGAAAATATCGCTGGCAGGTTTCCTGCCGAAGAATACCGTCGTCTGGCTGCGTCCGTTTTCACCGGGTGTCTTTCGGCTACCACAGCGATCTGCCGGATGCCACATTATCTGAGGAGTTCAATACCAAGGCACAGCCATCTTTCAACCGCCAGTTCGACCTCCTGATCAAGGACCTGGCCCAGTGGCACGCCAAAAATTTCGGTATTTGGATCTTCGCGGAAAATGCCCGTCAGCTCGAACGACTGCAAAGCATCTTCACCGATCTGGGTGCAGATATCCCCTTCGTGCCTGTGCCCGTCGCCATCCACGAAGGATTCATCGACGAAGGGATGCGCGTGATCTGTTACACTGATCACCAGGTTTTTCAGCGATATCACAAGTACCGGGTCAAGCAGGCCTACAATAAGAGTAAGGCCCTTACCATACGTGCCCTGCGGGAGTTGCAGCCGGGCGACTACGTCGTGCATATCGACCACGGCGTAGGTGTTTACAGTGGTCTCCAGAAGATCGATACCGGCGGACGCATGCAGGAAGCGGTTCGTATCCTGTACAAGGACAACGACATCCTGTATGTAAACATCAACTCCCTCCACAAGATCTCGAAATACACGGGCAAGGAGGGGCATGTGCCCAAGGTCAACAAGATCGGCAGCGATGCCTGGCAGAAACTGAAGGACAAGACCAAGGTGCGTGTCAAGCAGGTAGCCTTCGACCTGATCAAACTGTACGCGGAACGAAAGGCCAAGCCGGGATTTGCCCATAGCCCCGACAACTATATGCAGACCGAGCTGGAGGCATCCTTCATCTACGAGGATACGCCCGACCAGAGCAAGGCCATCGCTGATGT
>JAJTFQ010000167.1 GCA_021299955.1 Chitinophagaceae bacterium | reverse complement strand
ACAAGGGTTTCAGGGTTTTAAAGTTCATCAGACGGGTTGTTCGAAGTACCTGTCCGGGAATCTGACCTCGCAGAGGAACAATCCCTTTCCCGGAGGCGTGAAATCAGCCAGTGTATTGTCCTTCGCTTCAATAATGGCCTTGAATTCGGACATCCCGATCCTTCCCCTGCCGGCCTGCAACATGGTGCCCACCAATCCACGAACCATCCCACGCAGAAAGCGGTTACCCCTGACCTCATAGTTCCAGCCCTCGGGGGTCGGATACCATCGGCTTTCGTATAAGGTGCACTGATGAGTATGTACCTGGGCGTTGCGCTTGGCAAATGAAGTGAAATCGGATGTTTGAAGCAGTATGTCGGCGGCTTCGAGGAGGATGTCCGCATCGAGCGGATAGGGAAGAAACCATCCGCGGTCATTCATGAACGGGTTCTTCCGCTGATAGACCACATATCGGTAATGGCGGGAGATCGCGTCGAAACGGCAATGCGCCTGATCGTGTACCCGCCGGAGCGATGTTACGGATATATCTGCCGGAAGGATCGCATTCAGCCGGTAGGGGAGTTTATCGGGCAGGGCGCTCGGGACGTCGAAGTGGAAATAGTTGCCGATGGCGTGCACGCCGGCATCCGTGCGGGAGGAGCCTGTCAATACTACCTGCGTACGCAGCAGTGTGGCGAGGGCCTTCTCGACTTCACCCTGCACGGTGGTGGCATTATCCTGCACCTGAAATCCGCTGAAACGCGTTCCCATGTAACCTACTTCCAGGAAATATCTGGGCATGCTGTTCGGATTGAGGTATCCTCCTTAGCGGGAAGGTGGGGCTGCCGTCTTCTTTCGGAATCTGTAGATGAAATAGCTATCCTTCAAAACGCTTTCCAGCTCTGGGAATTTCGACGGATCGGTAACATATGGGTAGGCGGCATCCAGCAACTTGAACCGGCCTTCCTCTCTGCCAAATACAACCAGCAGTGAGCGGACCTGTTCGGTGGAATAGCAGGATTCGCGGAACGATCGAAGGGCCAGGGCCACCTTGGCATCTTCATCGGCCAACGCCTCCATCCGGCGCCGTAGGAGTCCAAGGTCTTTGACATTCACAAACGACTTGCAGTCGGTCCGATCCGGCACGGCAGGCGGCACTCCGGGTCTACCTGCAGCTGCCGGCGTTTCCACGTCGGAAACCGGTTTCACAGCTGCTGTCGGCGCAGTCCTCGCAGATCCGTCCTTGGGGATGAAGACAGACACCGTATCCGTTACACCGGAGGCGACCTGATCTGTGAAGATCATCTGTACGCCGGTAGCATCTATCTGTTCCAGTAATTTCCTGGATCCTGCGGACCTTGCACCCGGTTGACCCTGCTCGGGTCTTCCGGTTTCGGCCTGAACGGCAGGTACAGCTGCTGGGGTCGGACGGAGCGGTTGCGCTGCCATGGCCACGGAAGTATCAGGCTTGGCGGGTACGGCTGGGCTTGGCTGAGTCGCAGGCACAGGTGGCGGCGCCGTGCGCACGATGGGCGTCTCGCGGAGGGATGAATCCGCTATAACGGTGGACAGTAATTCAGAGAATGGATCGGCCGTTGATCGGGGCGCCGTCACTGGAGCGGCGGGGTCGGCCGGCGTTGTGGCCGCGAGGATTCCGGCATCCTGCATACCTGCCAGCACCCATCCTTTTTCCGGGATGTTCTTCAGCAAAAAACCCTTGTCGGACCTGATGTTTCCAATGTTAAAAGTCTGCTCCGGAAAAAGCCTTTTAGGAAATCCGATCGTCAGGGTAACGGCCGTATCTGAAACACGGGGCAAAATGAGATAGCCATTGGCTGAGGAACTGAGCGTTCTTCCCTGAAAACGGGCATAGAATGCCTGCTCGTTGTCTGTCTGCACATACAAAAAGTATTTGTCCTGCGCATGCAGGCGGGCCTGACAGAGGATCAACGCAATGACAAGGGCTAGGCTGCGCATTGCGAAAAATTGATTTTTAAACACTGCATCCCTTCAAAGATAACATTTCCCTCGTTTGTCGGACCCGGAGCCGCCTGAGACCATTTGTAAAAGCTGCACAATAAATCGGGGGCGCCTTACGTTTGTCATTTAAATAACGCGTGGAGGTCGATCTGCTCCGATACGGCGTGCCGTAACGCAGCGGGATTGGCTACACCATTCACCGACATATCCATACCCATGAAGATCAAGCCTCCGGAGACGGCAGGGAATCTACTACAGCCTGTCATCGAACTGACCCGGGAAGATAATGGACATACCCAGGGCCAACTGCTTTGGAAGGGTTACCGGAAGATCGCACTGGTGTTCAGTATCGTTATCCTGAGCATGCAGACGCCCGGTGTTACCCAACCAGTGTACGACATCAACTACGGGATGCTGAATTTCCCGGATGCCAACAAGATCCACAAAGAGGGCGTTTTCGGTCAGACGCCCGGGAGCAAGACGCTCTATACCAATGTGGTCTCGGTAAACGGTCAACCGATCGACTGCATCATCACCACCATTGGCGTCACCAATGGCCGATTTGAATATCCCACCGGCTTTTGTTCGGGTACCATCCCGTTCGATTTCCGGAATATCCAGAATTGCCCTACTCCGGATACGCCGCTCGTCACCCTGTCCAATAACGAGGACAGGTTCTTCACGCCCACATTCTTCTTCGACAACGGAGGCGGCAACTGTCGCTTCAAGTTCGAATTCATCCTCGGCGGCAGTTATAATGATGCCACAGACAAGGGCAGGGCGGTCATTCTGAAAAATGTAATGGTCAACAGTTACGACATCGACGGCAACGTGGACTGTGCTACGCCGAACCCCGGCGTCAACCAATTCAATGATTTCAGCGGCTTCAATGCCGCAGCCAGGGCCACGCCGGGCACGATGATCCAGTACAGTTATAACGCGTCGACGGGCATGACCCGTTTCACCTCCATGGCCAATTGCAACATCCGCGACATCAAAGATCCCCGTACCCGCATCCGGGTCGAGTACGAATATCTGCAGGAACTCGACGTCGTGGTGGGCATGACCGGCAGGGGACGCGCTTTCTTCATGTTCGATTTTGGTCAGGGACCGAGCTGGACGACTCAATACCTTGGCGCGCCCGTCGTGGATCTGAATACCCAGTCGTCCGGAGACGGCTACAACAACACCACCACCCTCTGCAGCACCCCCGAAAGGGTGAGCCGCGGGGTGTCGAACATCCGCAGTGTCAGCAATAGTGTCAACGAGATCATCATGTCCATTCAGTCATCCGAGATCATAGATGGCCATGCCGAACTCATTACCACGAACATTGCGAACCCTTCGGCCCATGTAACCCTGGGCGCTCCGTTCAGTGGTCTCGTTTATTTCACCCTCGCAGGTATCGACTATCAATGCCAGAAGATCGAACTGCTGGGAATGCGCAACCTCAGCTTCTCGAAGCGAAATGGTACGGCCATGACGGATCCTGAGGCAGAACAGCTATTGGATTCGCTGGTATATTTCAATTCGGCCAATTCCGTGGGTCTGCGTCATTTTTCGCTTTGGCTGAGGGAGGGTCAGGTGACTTCTTCGTACGCATTCTTTGACGTGTACGGCGGGTGCATCCTGCTGTCTGCCGCCGGGAGCGACCTGGAAGCGAGAACGACCGGGCGGGAAGTCCGCCTCCAATGGACACCTGCGGATCCTGCCAATGTGCGCAACTGGGTCCTGGAAAGAAGCGAGGCCGGAGGAAATTGGACATCCGTCGCGCACGGCGACATACAAGCGCGGGAACTCCCCTTGCTTCAGCTGACCGATCGGCCCGGCCGGAGCGGCTTATATTTTTATCGGGTAATCAATGCCGACCTCTCAGGGAACCGGTGGCTTTCACCCCAACGTTCCGTCAGGCTGGACATTCCCCTGCGCCCATTGCACATTTATCCCAATCCGTCACCTGCTGGAGCCATCACCGTGATGAGCGGTAACGAACGCGAAGTGCTAATGACCGACGTGTCCGGGCGGATCGTATGGCAAGGATGGCTTAAAGCGGGTAGCAACCGGCTTGAGCTGGGGAGACTGCGACCCGGTGTTTACGTGATATGCAGCGGCAGCGATCGGGAACGCCTGCTTATCCAATAAGAAAGGAGACTTTACGAAGATGGTTGTCAGAAATGGAATTCGAAGCTGACTTCCACTTCATTATCGGTCTTGACCAGCATCAGGGTGGGGCGTTCGATGCCAAAGTCTTCCAACAGGAATATGAACCGGCCGGTGATGATTCGCCGGCCGTTCTTTTTTGATTCGGTGACCTTGGTTTCGAAGGGCTTTGTCACGCCATGAAAGGAGAGGTTTCCGCGCACAAGATAGCCGTCGGTCTCAGGTGTGACCGTATTGGATGAGAAGGTAATGTTGGGATAAGTAAGTGCATCGGTGACTTCGAGCATATGTGCATCTCGATTTGAGTTCTGGCTGTCGAACGACTTCACCCTGACCGTGGCAGCCACACGGGTGATGCGTCCTCCGGCATCTGTTTCCGCGGCACAGGCTACTTCCCGGGAAGTACCGGTCCATGCGTGCAGGGCATGTTTCATGGCGTATGTCAGGGAAGATAAGGACTTGTCGGCCCGTATCTGTTTCGTTTGTGCAAAACCATTCATGGATACGACAGCGATCATCAGCAGGGCGAACATATTCTTCATCACTCAGAATTTAATGACGACCACGGCCGCGGCGAAACTGGCGAAGGTGGTGAATGCGGCGGCCCGGTGAATGGGTTTAAGGGACGGCCTGTCTTCGATCTGGCCGGCGAGGATATTGGTTGCCAGCATTCCAGACATGTGCACGATCGACAGCCACTTATGAAGTTTCAGGGAACTGATCTTTTTATCGCGCTGGATCAGCGGTGGCGGCGTGAAGAGCGACATCGCCGCAGTCAGTGAGTAACTGACATTCAGGCCTGCGGCAAGGGCCTCATGAGCATCATTCAGCTTGTAATTCCCATTGTAGAGGCGGGCGCCCACGATGCCCTGGGCGACCATCCCTCCAAGGGTTACGAAGCCCAGTGCCTGGTGCGTCTTCAGGAAGAGCCGGCGGGTCTGCATTTCCCGCTTTCGCTGTTCCAGTCCGAGGGGTGCGATGCCGGTGGTGCGGAACAATCCCCGCTCTCCCCAAAGCATGCGTTGGGTAATGATCATGCGCGCGGGCAACAGGGCAGAATCCGGCTTTTCTTCCTTGAGCAGTTGGCCAAGGAGATCATCCTGGGCGCTGGAGACCTGTGTCAGCAGCAGGATCAGAGACAGGGTCA
>JAJTFQ010000166.1 GCA_021299955.1 Chitinophagaceae bacterium | reverse complement strand
GGGGCCTTACTTCTGTACAGCATCGGCCAAGGTTTTCAGGGTGTCCTGGACGCGCTGCCAGGTGTATTTCTGCTTTTCCGATCGGATATGCGGGATGAAATGTCCGGCACCGGTGGCATAGAAACGCAGGATGCCATCGGCGACCGAGGTTGGGTTGGGATCTGCCACAATGCCGACTTCCCCGTCCGGCACCATATCAGGCAGGGCGCCGACGCTGGTGACGAGCATCGGGACCTCAAAATGATAGGCCAGGGGGGTAACGCCGCTCTGGGTGGCGGAGCGATAAGGTTGCACGACCAGATCTGCCGCACACAGGTATGAACGAACCTGGCTGTCGGGGATGAAGACGGTGCTCAGGATCACCAGCTCTCCGATCTCCGGCCGCTGGAGCAGGGCCCGGTACGGCGCTTCATCTTCGTAGAATTCTCCCGCCACCAGCAATCTGATCCCGGCTTCCGCGATGCGCGGGTCTGCCATCGCTTCCAGCAGGATATCGAGTCCCTTGTAACGGCGGATGAAGCCGAAAAATAAGATCAAGCGGCCTTCAGCAGGCAGGCCCAGCGCGCTGCGGGCTTCCGCCTGCGGCATCGGATCGCCGAAATTGTCATAGAGTGGATGAGGCACGAACTGCGCGGGTTTTCGGTCATCGAAGCGCTTCAGGTCTGCCAGCACTTTTTCACTCATGGTCATGAATGCATCAACCGAAGCGATGAAGTACCTGGTAAACAAGGTGTCACCGGGGCGCTTTTCGTGGGGAATGATGTTATCTGCGATACAGACGACCCGGGTGCCGGACAGTCTGCGCACAAAGCGCAGGATCGTACCCAGGGCCGGTCCCATGAAGGGCAACCAGTATCTTACGACCACCAGGTCCGGTCGCATCCTTCGGAGTATGAGTCCGGTGCGGATCCAGTTCAGCGGATTCACGGAATGGATGCAGACGCGGATGTCCAGGTCCTTCGGTGCGGGTTCGGAAGAATATTGCGTGGTTCCCGGAAACAGAAAACCGGGGTATTGCAGAGAAAATGTCAGGATCGTGACACGGTGCCCGGTGGACAGGAACTGGCGTGCGAGCCGCTCGTTGAAACTGGCAAGGCCGCCGCGCAGCGGGTGTGCCGGACCGATGATGACCACGGAAGACATGTTGCAAAGATACAGGCTTCACCGTGAAGCCACGAAGGCTGTGAGATCGCTACGGGTTATTCAGATACAAAAAGAAATGATGGGTCTAGGGCAAAATGATAGACAGCCAGATCATTTAACACCATGCATTTGTTCATTTTTCATGAATTCATCATAGGCGCGTTGCTGTGCCATCCAAAAACGCACGGGAATGGATGTAACGCACTCGAGGGAAAAAGCCGTTTCCTGTGACAAGGAACATTCCCCTGAAATAAAGGATCTCAAAGCCTGTTCGTCCAAACCCGTGGACATGGACAAGGCTGCGACAGACATTGACATTTCCTGAAGTTTTTCCAACAAGGTTTCTCCGGGATGAAAAACGATCGGGGGGGTATATGTAAGCATAAATTCACAATTAATCGTTTGACATAAAATGTTAGGCATCAGTGATAGTCGACAATTTCCTCCACCGACACATAATGTACCTTCACGCCCTGATCTTCGTTGTCGTTATTACCTTCATGTTGATGAAATGAAGGCCTGAAAACAAGACGATAAGGTTGATCAAGATCGCACGACCACTGGCCACTTCTATCTCCCGATAGTCGGTGAAAATGTCCCGGAAGTCGTGTTAATTCTTCGAGATCGTTTGCATTAAGCAATGCATTCAATCTGATAAAAAAAAATTTTGCCCTTAGCTTTCCCAGTCGTCTGACAGAAAGATCATAGTTTTCGGAAAGGTGTTTGAGCCAGACATTCGAGAAGCGAACTTCCATTACAAAATTAGGTATTATTGACCATTGACCGTTATGAACGGAAATGGTACAAAATTCCCATGCCTGACGCGGAGGACAAGGTGAAGAAAACACTAGCCAGGGAGAAAAAAAATATTGAAGACGATTTTTTGACGCGAAGCCACGAAGGCGCGAGGACAATTGCCTCCGCGCCTTCTTGACTTAGCGGTGAATGGATCAGTCGTTGAGTTTGAGTACGGCGAGGAAGGCCTCCTGGGGTACTTCCACGTTGCCGATCTGGCGCATGCGCTTCTTACCTTCCTTCTGCTTCTCGAGGAGTTTACGCTTACGGGAGATATCGCCTCCGTAACACTTGGCGGTCACGTCTTTGCGCATCGCGGAGATGTTTTCGCGGGCAACGACCTTGGCGCCGATGGCGGCCTGGATGGCGATCTGGAATTGCTGACGGGGCAGCAGTTCCTTCAGCTTCTCGCATAATCTACGGCCGAAGTCCTGCGCACGGGAGCGATGTATCAGCGCGCTGAGGGCATCGACCTTATCGCCGTTCAGAACGATGTCCATCTTCACGATATCACTATCCCGATAATCGATCGGGTGATAGTCGAAGGACGCATATCCGCGGGTCTGGCTCTTGAGTTTGTCGTAGAAATCAAACACGATCTCGGTGAGGGGCATCTCGAAAATGAGTTCCACGCGCGAGGGCGTCAGATAACTCTGATTGATGAGGAGGCCTCGCTTGCCCAGGCAAAGGGTCATGATGTTGCCGATATAATCCGGCTTGGTGATGATCTGTGCCCGGATGAACAGCTCCTCGATCCGATCCATTTGGGTGGGATCAGGCATTTCGGTGGGATTGTTCACCGGCAGACGCTCTCCCTTGGTGCTGTAGGCGACGAAACTTACGTTCGGAACGGTCGTAATAACGGTCTGATTGAATTCCCGTTCCAGTCGCTCCTGGATGATCTCCATGTGCAGCAGTCCCAGGAATCCGCATCGGAAACCGAATCCCAGGGCCTGGGAGGTTTCAAGTTCGAAGGTCAGCGAGGCGTCGTTGAGCTGGAGCTTGTCCATGCACTCACGG
Organism: Chitinophagaceae bacterium; assembly: GCA_021299955.1. GTDB lineage: Bacteria > Bacteroidota > Bacteroidia > Chitinophagales > Chitinophagaceae > Pollutibacter. Next base: position 2,327 of record JAJTFQ010000166.1, on the reverse strand, counting down.
AGTTCTTCGAAGTCCTCCGTCAGCACGGGATAGATGCCCGCAAATACCATGGGTTTGACCTCCTCGAATCCCTGGATGGCTTCTGAGGGATTGACGAAAGTAGTAATGGTATCACCCACTTTCACTTCCTTGGCATTTTTGATGCCGGTGATCAGGTATCCCACATCACCGCAGTTGACCTCGTTGCGGGGCTGCATGTTCAGCTTCAGGATACCAACTTCGTCTGCATTGTATTCCGAGTCGGTGGACACGAACTTGATCTTCTGTCCTTTACGGATGGAACCGTTGAGGATGCGGTAATAGACGATGATCCCCCGGAACGGGTTGAATACGCAATCGAAGATGAGGGCCTGCAGTCCGCCATCAGGATTCCCTTCGGGCGGTGGGATGCGTTCGACAATGGCGGCCAGGATGCCTTCGATGCCGATGCCGGCGCGACCGGAGGCCAGGAGAATGTCGTCCGCCTTGCAACCGATGAGATCGATGATCTGGTCGCGCACCTCGTCGATCATAGCGCCTTCCATGTCGATCTTGTTGATGACAGGAATGATCTCCAGATCGTTCTCAACAGCGAGGTAAAGATTGGAGATCGTCTGGGCCTGGATGCCCTGGGTAGCGTCAACGAGCAGCAGGGCGCCCTCGCAGGCCGCCAGGGCCCGGGACACTTCATAACTGAAATCGACGTGTCCGGGGGTGTCGATGAGGTTCAGCGTATAGTCCTGCCCATCCGTATGATGATGCCGGATCTGAATGGCGTGGCTCTTAATGGTGATGCCCTTCTCCCGCTCCAGGTCCATATCATCCAGGACCTGGTCCATCATATCTCGTTCACTGATGGTATTGGTGGCTTGAAGCAGCCTGTCTGCCAGGGTGCTCTTGCCGTGATCGATATGGGCGATGATACAGAAATTCCGGATATGCTTCATAAGCGTGTGTGCGGGCTGTTGCGACTTGCGTGTCGCATTCCCCGGCCGCAAAATTACATGATTTTAGCGGTGCCGCTGTGGCAAAATTTTAAATTGATACTATAGCGGGATTGGCTTATTTTCGTCACAAATCACGATCTCGGACCATGAAAGAACTCTTTGAAAAAGCGGTGGAGGAAAGCAAGAACCTGAAAGATCGGCCCAGTAACGATACCTTGCTGAATCTATATTCGCTTTATAAGCAGGCGACGGAGGGCGACAATGACAACGACCCGCCGGCCAACCCGTTCGATTTCGTATCAAAGGCCAAGTACGAGGCCTGGATGTCTCAAAAGGGCAAGACCATGGAAGAGGCGATGGCAGATTATGTCGCCCTGATCGAGAAGCTCAAGGGGTAAATTTAACCGCAAAGAAACGAAGCCGCTAAGTCCGCGCCGTCATTTGAGGGCGCGGATTATTTTTGCGAAGTCCACTGCATCCAGGGAGGCGCCGCCTACCAATCCACCATCCACATCGGGTTTCGAGAACAATTCAACCGCGTTGGAGCCTTTGACGCTACCGCCGTAGAGGATGGATACCTGCCCGGCTATACTAGCACCATATTGTTCAGCGATGACGGAACGCAGCCAGGCATGCATATCCTGTGCCTGCTCGGCGGAGGCGGTGCGACCCGTGCCGATGGCCCAGATGGGTTCATAGGCAATGACCATGCCTGTCATCTGATCGGCTGACAGGTGGAATAAACTATTGCGAAGTTGTTCGGCCACGTAAGCGTTCTGTGCATCCGCTTCGCGTACCGAGAGGGGTTCGCCGCAGCAGAAGACGGGCGTGAGTCCGTTGGACAGGGCCATATCGACCTTTGATGCCAGCAGGGCGTCATCCTCGCGGAAGTATTCGCGTCGCTCAGAATGACCAAGTACCACATATTTGAGGCCCATGGAGGCCAGCATTGGAGCGGAGACCTCACCGGTATAGGCACCGGAGGCTTTCTGATGACAGTTCTGCGCGGCCACGGCATAGCCTGACTGACCGGCCAGCTTCTGGCTTGCCATGTCAAGATATGGGAAGGGTACGGCCAGCAGTACCTGCTGCTGTGCTGCCGGGGCGATGCCTTCGGCGATGAGTTTGTCGATCAGTTGTACTCCTTCGGCATAGGAAAGGTTCATCTTCCAATTCGCGGCGGCGATCTGCTTTCTCATATTTATATTTTGTCGGTCGGTTGATGGTTTTGAGCATCGCGAAGATAAAGGTTCCGGATGGTTTCCAGGATGACTTCATCGGGTTCACATCCTTTGAATGCCATCCAGTTTCGAACCTCCTCCAGCAGCTTGCCGAGGTGGTACATTCCGTCCCCAAAAGTAAAATTTCGGATATACGTTGGCGTTAGTCCGGCATGCCCGT
>JAJTFQ010000165.1 GCA_021299955.1 Chitinophagaceae bacterium | reverse complement strand
GGCGGGATCCTGTATTTCCGGGATGTTTACGGCAAGCCGGTACAGGAATACTGGCAGGATATGAAATTCTGGTGGCCGCACAATGAGGCCATCATCGCTACGCTGATGGCATACCTGCTCACCGGCGACGACAAATATGCAACCTGGCACCGCATGGTGCATGATTACAGTTACGATCACTTTCACGATAAGGTCAACGGAGAATGGTTCGGCTATCTGCATCGCGACGGGACCATTGCGCAGACTGCGAAGGGAAACCTCTTCAAATGCACTTTTCATCTGCCCCGGCAGGAATGGCTTTGTGATGCCCTGCTGACTGAGCGGCTGGCCTCCGAAGATTCCGCCAACCTTGTGTATGCAGAAAAATCCATGGCATGATAAGCATCCGATCTAATCAGAGGATCTGCCTGGCTTTGTTGCTGTTGACGGCCGCCTCCTGCCGGAAGGAGTCGTCTCCGCAGGCTCCGGCTCCTCCACCCGTCGTTCCCCCGCCGGTGGTGGTGGTGTTGAAGACGGCCGACAGCATCCAGAACTTTCGGGAAAGGCCTTCCGGCAGTGCCGAAGCGACCCGGTTGGCACAGTCGTTTCCTCATTCGGATTTTGATCCTACCGGATTCTACCTGCCACCATTCATGACCCTGCAGGTGGAGGTTACGCCCACCGCAGGTACCCGGCTGCCCACCCTGCTGATCGGTACATATTCAAGGTATAAGGACAAATGGAATCCGACGACCGTCAATCTTTCGGCCGGGCTGAATACGATCACCGATGCCACGGGTGGCATCCTTTATATCCGCTATCATAACAGCGCATCGGAAGGAACTTGTCGCATCCGGTTCATTTCCGGGATGAAGCCGATCCCATATTTTCAACTCGGTAAGACGACTTCTTCCGAATGGATCGCGATGGTCGAACAGCTGAATGTGCCGGATGTACAACTCGTGGGTGAACGTTGCATGATCACTTTTGGATCGCAGAATGCGCGCGCCTCGAAGACGGAAGATATGGAGGCCCTGGTACGAAAGGTCGACCGTGTGATCCGCGTGGAAGACAGCATCAGCGGGCAGTTCGGGACTGATCCGCTGGATCAGCCCAACATGCATCGCATCCTGCTGACGGAATCCGACCATCCGGATTACTACATGGCGGCCACCTTCTACCGGACATGGTATCGCAGCAGCGATGCGGTGTCTGCTATTTTGAAGGCGTCTAATCTGACCTGGGGGCCCTGGCATGAGCTTGGCCACATGCACCAGCAGGGGAGCTGGACCTGGAGCGAACTTACGGAAGTGACAGTGAACATTTACAGCATCGCCGTGGAGAAGGCGCTTGGGGTCATTCCCACCCGTCTGACCTCGCAGGGGGAGTGGACGAATGCGGCGAATTATCTCGCCAAACCCTCATCAGATAAGGATTTCAATGCATCTTCAGTGAGTGTCTGGATACGATTGTGCATGTTCCAGCAATTGAAGCTGGCCTATGGCGATGCTTTCTATCATCAATTGCATCGACTGGCCAGACGCGACATCAATCGACCCAATACGACGGATACCCGCATGCGCTGGTTCATGGTCAATGCGTCCAAAGCATCTGGTCGAAATTTGTCTGGCTTTTTCAAGGCCTGGGGCTTGAAATTATCCACTGCCGTCCTGACGGATGCTGCTTATGCAGAAGTGGAGGCGCTCGGTCTGCCGGCACCGTCAGCCGATATCACGCTATTGAAGGATTGACGTTCTGATGCGTGGATCCGATACAGGCTGGCAGCATCCAGTCAAATGCATGATCACTTTTCTGGACGAGGGGCGTGTTTGTCTGACCGGTTGATAAATATCAGTAGATCTTCCGTGCTTCTTTGTTAAGTTCGGGGCATGATGAACCGCAAGCAATTTCTCCGCAACGCTTTGGTGGCCGGCAGCGCTATGACGCTCCCCATGATGCCTTCATTCGGACAGGGTGACCGTGACCGGCTGCGCATTGCGCTGATCGGTACCGGACTTCGGGGTCAGGTGCATTTGCGTCAACTGCTCCGCCGGAAGGATGTCGAGATCATTGCCATTTGCGATATCGATGAGCGCATGCTGGCCCGGACGCGCGAGATCCTGTCGAAGGCATCACAACAGAAACCCACTGAATACACATCCGGTCCCGAGGCCTGGCGCGACCTGCTGGCGAAGGAACGCCCTGATGCCGTGGTCATTTCCACGCCATGGGAATGGCATACGCCCATGATCATCGGATCGCTGGAGTCGGGTGTGAAGTATGTCGGCACGGAAGTGGTGCTGGGCATCACACTGGCCGATCACTGGAAGGTGGTGCGCGCAGCGGAGCGTCATGGCGGGCAGGTGATGATGCTGGAGAATGTTTGCTATCGGCGGGACGTGATGGCGGTGCTGAATATGGTCCGTCAGGGACTATTCGGTGAGCTCGTGCATCTGCAGGGTGGGTATCAGCATGATCTGCGTCCGGTGAAATTCAATGATGGCAAGGCGGTGCGCGGACCCGGCGTTGAATTTGGGGATCAAGCATTTTCCGAGGCGCGCTGGCGGACGCAGCATTCTGTCACGCGCAGTGGAGACCTGTACCCCACGCATGGCCTGGGGCCCATCGCCCACTGGATCAACATCAACAGGGGCAATCGTTTTACGAAGCTCTCATCCATGGCTTCCAAGTCGCGCGGACTGCACGACTGGATCGTTCAAAAAGGAGGAGCCAATCATCCCAATGCTGCTGTGGCATTCAAACTCGGTGATGTGGTCTCCACCCAGATCGAGTGTGCGAATGGGGAAACGATCCTCCTGCAGCATGATACGAACCTGCCGCGTCCTTACTCCCTCGGTTTCCGGGTGCAGGGGACGAAGGGCCTGTGGATGGACCTGAACAAGGGGGTGTATATCGAAGGGCGGTCAAAGACCCACGACCAATGGGATGACCAGGCGGCCTGGTTCGAACGCTACGATCATCCATTGTGGAAGCGATGGGCATCGGATGCTTCGGGTGCCGGCCATGGGGGCATGGATTTCTTTGTGATGCATGCCTTTGTGGAATCGGCCCGGCGGGGTACGCCCACACCGATGGATGTGTATGATGCCGCGGCCTGGAGTGCCGTAACGCCCTTGAGCGAGGCATCGATCCGGAAGGGTGGTCGTCCGGTGGACTTTCCGGATTTCACGCGGGGTGCCTGGAAGGATCGGGTGCCGGTATTTGCGCAGGATGATGCATACTAAGTGGCGAAATGGAAGGGCGGCGGAACCTGTCGGCCGCCTATCTTTACATGTATAATTTCAATCAAGGATTGCTCAACTCCACTGATATCGACCTTGGCAGATGCCTGGAACGTCTGGCGGCGGATGATGCGGAAGCATTTTCAGCCATCTATGCACATTTCTGGGAGCGCTTGTTTGTCATCGCCTTCCATCGACTCGAGGATCGGGCGGAGGCCGAGGATGTGGTGCATGATGTATTCATGTCGCTGTGGGCACATCGGCATTGCAGGGAGATCGCAGATATCGACAGATATCTTGCCGTGGCCGTAAAGTATGCCGTCCTGTCCCGCATGCGCAATCGACGCAGGCGTTCGTCGATCCTTCAGGGACTGGGCATGCCGCTCAGTACATCATCACAGGGGGAAGAAAGGCTGGACCAGAAACTGCTGCTTGAGCGATTGCAGGGGGAGGTGGATCGGCTTCCTGATCGCTGCAGGCTCATCTTCAGGTACAGTCGGGAAGAGGGCCTGCCCGTGAGCGCCATCGCGGAACTGCTGAACCTGTCGCCGCGGACAGTGGAGCATCAATTATCCAAGGCCCTGCGCCGACTGCGTTTTGCCCTGCGCAGTTTCATGTCTGTTTTTTTCTGATTTTTTTATCGACCGCATAGGTGTAGTGCCCGACATGGGATACATAAATACATACGCATGTCCATCCCATCCCATATCAGAAAGATCGCCGACCGGTATCTGTCCGGAACAGCCACGCCTGAGGAGCGTGCCATGCTGGATGAGTGGTATCGGTCCTTTGACGATCGGTTCCTGGAACTTCCTGCAGAGGATGATGGCCCTGCAGATCAACTGCGTGAGCGGATGCGGACCCGGCTGATGCGTGAACTTCACTCGCCCGGGGTGGTTACGATGCCTGCTCGATATCTAAACTGGGTGCGGGTGGCGGCTGCTTTGGTGCTGCTCGCCGGACTCGGGTTGGGTATCCGCATGATCTGGTTCAGACCGGCCGAAAAGGTCATCACTGCACCATTGACCCAAACAAAGGAACGTCCACTGGCACCCGGTTCTGACCGGGCCTGGTTGCGACTGGGAGACGGATCGGTGGTGTATCTCGACAGTACGGCTCCCGGATTACTGGCCAGTCAGGCAGGATTGAAGTTGGAGAAAAAGGCCGATGGCAGCATCGTCTATCAATCCGTGCCGCCGGTTGAGCATACACCCGGCGCTACCCTTTATAACGAAATCAGGACACCCCGTGGCGGGCAGTACCAGGTCATATTGTCTGATGGTACGCATGTATGGCTCAATGCGGAAACCACGCTTCGGTTTCCGGTGGTGTTTGGTGGATCGGACAGGAAGGTGGAACTCCTGGGCGAGGCCTATTTTGAGGTCGCTAAAGATCAGCGACGACCCTTCAGAGTGATGACGGACGCCAGCCTGGTGGAGGTATTGGGCACTCATTTCAATGTCAATGCCTATCCGGATGAGGCTTCTGTGCGTACGACCCTGCTGGAGGGGCGTGTCGGGGTCGGGAAGGTATCCGGCGGCGATCTGCGCCTGTTATCTCCGGGTCAGCAGGCTGCGGTTAAGTCAGATGGGACGGTGAAAGTAGATGACCGGGCAGATACGGAGGAGGCCATCGCCTGGAAGAACGGTCGCTTTCATTTCAATAGTGCCGATATCCGGGCGATCATGCGGCAGATCGCCCGCTGGTATGACGCGGAAGTGATCTTCGAAGGGAATCCGGAGCTCCATTTTACGGGTCAGATCACGCGTCGGGATGAGGTTTCGCGGGTATTGCAAATGATGGAGATGACCGGGGAAGTGCGTTTTCGGGTCGAGGACCGGCGTATTTATGTAAAATGATAATATATAAAAAAAGTGTGATATAAACAAATAAATCGATCACGACATGTATCCATCAGTGTGAAGGGATCCGCCCAGGGAACGACCTCCGATGCTTCGGGGGCCTATCGCTTGTCGGTTCCTGAGGATGCCGTGCTGGTATTTTCCTATGTCGGCTTTGTTACGGCAGAGCAGCGCGTGCAGGGCCGTTCGATCATAGATGTGTC
>JAJTFQ010000164.1 GCA_021299955.1 Chitinophagaceae bacterium | reverse complement strand
ATCCGCCCCTTCCCCCGCAACCTGGGTGAGATCCTGAAAAGCTTCGACAAGGTAGTGGTGCCGGAGATCAACAACGGTCAGCTCATTCGAATTATCCGCGATCTATACTTCGTTGACGCCATCCCGTACAATAAGATCAAGGGTGTACCCATCACCAAGACAGAACTCGTCGCCGAGCTTAGGAAACATCTCTGATCAGGATCATGTAAATAAATATAAAGCCCCTCATCTGTTCCGGATGAGGGGCTTTATATTTATTTACGGGGCCGTTCACCAACGCAACAGTGCACTGGCCCAGGTGAACCCGCTGCCAAAGGCCGCCAGGCAGACGAGGTCGCCCGGTTTGACCCGCCCTTCCTGCCAGGCCTCACAGAGGGCGATGGGCACGGAAGCAGCCGTGGTATTTCCATAGCGCTGTATATTGTTATATACCTGATGGTCACCCAGCCCCAGCTTTTGCTGCACGAATTGTGCAATCCTCAGATTGGCCTGGTGGGGGATGAGCATGTTGATATCAGCCGGCGCAAGTCCGTTGGCCTGCAGTGCTTCCATAATGACTTCCGGAAACTTGACCACCGCCTTCTTAAAGACCGCCGGTCCATCCATGTAGGGATAGATCTGTCCGTTGTCGATCATCGCGTGGCTGAAGAACATCTGACCGATGGCTGCCTCATCGAAATCTGCATATTTTTCTTCCTTCCAGTGGTTGGCATGGGTGCCGGGATTATACATGGCCAGGATCTCGGCACTGTCACCATCGCTGTGCAGGTGGGTACTCAGGATTCCGCGCCCCTCTTCCGTCGAAGGTTGCAGTACGACTGCACCTGCGCCGTCACCAAAGATCACGCTGACATTGCGTCCGCGGGTGGTGAAGTCGAGCCCGAAGGAATGCTTCTCACTGCCTACGACCAGGATGTTTTTGTACGTGCCCGTCCGAATGAACTGATCAGCTACTGATATGGCATAGACGAATCCGCTGCACTGGTTGCGCACGTCCAGCGCACCGATCTCGCGCATCTTCATGGCCCGCTGGAGGAGGACACCGCAACCGGGGAAATAGTAGTCGGGACTCAGCGTCGCAAACACGATGAAATCGATGTCCTGGGGCGTAATCCCGGCGCGTTCGATGGCGATGCGGGAGGCTTCGACCGCCATGGTGGTCGTGGTCTCCTGCGTTCGATGTGCATAGCGACGTTCCTGGATGCCGGTCCTTTCCTGGATCCATGCATCGCTGGTTTCCATGTACTTCAGAAGATCTTGGTTGGTGACGACCTGTTCCGGAACATACATTCCGATTCCTGCGATGACGGACCTGATCATGTTGGCACGCTTTAGCGAACAAATTAGCGAAAAAAGCCATCTGCCCCCTGTGAAAAATGCAATCTGCGGAGGATCATTGAACCTGAACCGGCTGCATCTTCAACACTTCCATGGCAAAGCGGTCCGTCTCCGACTGCACGCGTGGAATATCTCCTGAAATCACCCAGGAGGCGATCACGTGGTTGCCCGCCGTGGGGATCGGTGTGGCGCGTTTAAGTGCCTCAGGCGTACCCAGTGTTTCGAACATTTCACGCATCGCGGATACCTTTACGACGCTGTCCTGGTGTACCTCATCCTTGTAATAGTAGAGCAGCAGCGTGGGTTGTTTGACCCGGACGAAGTTTTCTGCTGTCATCGTCGTTTCCACCATCTCCTGCAGGTTTACGACGGCCTCCAGCCGGTATTTAGAACTCCAGTACTTGCGATAGTTCTCGGTTTGGTTTTTCGTTAAGATATACTTCGAGCCGATGACCTGTCGCGCGATCTGCAGTCCCCACGGGTCGTTCAGCAGCGGTGCGCTGGGATCGAAGATCTCGATGTTCGGGGAATAGAGGATCAATGCATGGACCTTGTCGGGATAAGTGGCCGCAAGTTGCAGGGCGTTGGTGCCACCGGTGGATGTGCCCATCAGGATGACTTTTTCGCCGATCTGCATACCTACGGCCAGCGCTTCCTTGACGGAGTTCCAGTATTTATCGGCTGTCAGTCCGACCAGGGCATCTTTCGTGTCGATGCCGTGCTCTGCCAACCGGGCGAGGTAGAGGTTGCAGCCGAAGGTTCTGGCGAACTGCTCATGTACAGGATCTCCTTCCTCCTGCGAGGCAGAGAAGCCATGAAGGTAAACTACGGCATAGGGCGTCTTACGGTGGAGGGTGTCGAACCAGACGATGCGGGCCTGATTATCGGGTTTCACCTTTCGCAGGGCTTCCGTCCCTGCGATCCTGGCTTCCAGTGCCCCGGGATCGGAAGGCAGCTCCGGGAGCCGGGGATCGTAGACCGGAGGCTCGGGTTTGGGGCCCAGGACATAGATGACGGACAATGATCCGAGGATGATGACGATGATCCAGGCCAGCCTTTTCATGGAAGTCTTTTTCCAAATGTAAGGAACTGTCGCGGTCGCGGGGCATTCCACCTTGCGCTGGGCACCAATCTATAAAGATGAGTGAAAACACAAAGGGGTTGCATGGCCGGCCGCATATCCAGGCCTGTTAAATTGGTACCTTCGCACCGAAACACGAACCATGCAAAAGCTCTTTTCTGTCAGGAACTTCATACAACTCTTTTTTCAGGGACTGATCATCCTCGCACCCATCGCCATAACGGCCTGGGCGGTCATTTCCCTCTTCAACTTCATCGATGGCATCCTGCCGAACCTCCTGAGGATCTTGTTCCCTACCACTCCGGGCATCGAAGAGGTCTACCAACGCCGGTTTCCGGGCCTGGGCTTTGTGCTGGTCATCCTGGTGGTGATGGCGGTCGGATATATCTCGTCCACTTTTATCGTCTCCCGGCTCGTGCAGATGTTCGACAATATCCTGGAGCGCACGCCCGGCGTGAAGATCATCTACTCGACCGTTAAGGATTTTCTTGAAGCCTTTGCCGGCAACAAACGCAAGTTTGACCGTGCTGTGCTGGTCAGCATCGAAGCGCCCGATGTGTACCGCATCGGTTTCATCACGCATGAGGAACTTTCGGAGTTTGGACTTCGGGAGCACATCGCTGTGTATGTTCCTCATTCCTATGCATTCTCCGGCGTCTTGTACCTAGTGAAACGGGAGCGTGTAAAGGTGCTTTCCGACGTTCCTTCTTCGGACGCCATGAAATTTGTGGTCTCCGGCGGCGTCACGGAGATCGATGAAGAGGATCATGGGAGTGCCGCCAAGGATGCGCAGCCGAAGGATGATCCCACGCGAGGTTGAAGTGGGGTATTGGTCTGTATAAGCTCCTTTGCGGCTTCTTTACTTCGCGGTCAGCGCTTTAACACGGAGGAAAACCACCATACAAAATGGTTGATTTCATCTGGATCCGGCGAGAAAGATACCTCATGTTTTCTGTGATCATACCTTTCAACCGCCTGTCCTTCATGGTAGTATTGCGGTATGACGATCAGTCCCTTTTTTATCCGCATTTCCCTCTTACTTGCTTGTTCGGTGATGACCATGGGTCCCGCCTGGTGCTGGGGATTCTATGCCCACCGGATGATCAACTACCACGCAGTATTTCTCCTGCCACCGGGGATGATCGGATTCTATAAGCGCCATATCTCATATCTGGAGGATCACGCGGTAGATCCTGACAAGCGCAGATATGCTCTGAAGGAGGAGGCGCCCCGGCATTACATAGATATGGACAGCTATGTGATCCCGCACCGTGATTCCATGCCCAAACGTTGGGATCACGCCGTGGAACGCTTCGGTATCGACAGTTTGCATCGGCACGGCATCGCCCCATGGTGGATAGAGCGCATGAGGCTGCGTCTGACCCGCGCCTTCAGGGAGCGGAATGCTGCGCAGATCCTGAAGATCTCTGCAGATATCGGGCACTACATATCGGATGCCCATGTGCCCCTGCATGCCAGCCGGAACCACAACGGACAGCTGACGGGTCAGCATGGCATTCACGGCTTTTGGGAGAGCCGCATCCCGGAGCGTTTTGCTGAATCGACCTTTGATTTTGTCATCGGCCGGGCCGCCTATCTGGAACGACCCACAGACTTCATATGGGCAAGGGTATGGGAGAGTGCGGCGGCAGCGGATACCGTGCTGCGTATGGAGCGCCGGCTTTCCGAGCAGTATCCCGCCGATGCGCGATTCGCCTTTGAGCAGCGGAATGGGGTCGTAGTGCGACAGTATTCGAGCGGCTATACCGCCCGTTACCATTATCTCCTGCAGGGCATGGTGGAACGACGCATGCGGGCCTCCATCTTTGCCGTGGCTTCTTATTGGTACACGGCATGGGTAGATGCGGGACAGCCCTCGTTGGATGCCCTGTCCGGCAGGACGTTCACTGCGGCTGACAGTACAGCCTGGGATGCACTGGATATGCGATGGCGGACCGATGCAGCATTGGGCAGGATATGCGATTGATTTTAATGAGTTAATTTTGTGACCATCTTTACAGCATGGTTCACAATTTCAATGCAGGCCCGAGCATTCTTCCCGCAACCGTCTTCGAACAGGCGGCAGCGGCCATCCACGATTTCAACGGTACCGGACTCTCCATCCTCGAAACCGGCCATCGCACCCCGGTCTTCGAGGCTGTGATGCAGGAGGCGCTGGATCTTTCGAAGGAGCTCATGCATCTGTCCGATAACAAGGAAGTCATGTTTCTGCATGGAGGTGCCACTACCCAGTTTTTTCAGGTGCCCATGAACTTCCTGCCCGATAATGGGAAGGCCGTTTATCTAGACGGCGGTACCTGGGGCAGCAAGGCTGCAGGGGAGGCCCGTCTCTACGGGGAGTCGAACATCATCGCCAGTTCCAAGGATCGCAACTATACCTACATCCCCAAAGGATACCAGATCCCGTCGGATGCCGCTTACTTTCACCTGACCACCAACAACACCGTGGAAGGTACCCAGATGTGGGAGTTTCCGGATACCAATGTACCCGTCGTGGCGGATATGAGCAGCGACATCCTCAGCCGGCAGATGGATTTCAATCGTTTCTCCCTTATCTACGCAGGTGCTCAGAAGAACATCGGCGCAGCGGGCGTCTGCATGGTCGTCATCGATAAGGATTTGCTGGGCCGAACCTGCCGGAAGGTACCCGGCATGATGGATTACCGCAAGCACATCGAAAACGGATCGATGCTCAATACTCCGCCGGTCTTTGCGGTGTATGTCTGCCTGCTGACCTTTCGATCCGGCAGACAGAAGTCATATGAACGCTGTATTCGTCATGGAGGACCCCGCCCTGGAAAAGGAATTTCTCCAACTGTGCAAGGCCGAGGGCATGATCGGGATCAAGGGGCACCGTAGTGTCGGCGGGTTCAGGGTCTCGATGTACAATGCCCTGCCATTGGACAGCGTTCGAACCCTTACCGATCTGATGAAGCATTTCGCCCAAAAACACTGATCTAAATCAACGCCTTTTCGACCCCATCCAACAACCATCTACCACATGTGTGATATCTCTCCCTTCCGGGCACTCCGCCCCGTTCCGACCTTCGCAGAAAAGGTGGCCGCCCCGCCCTACGACGTACTCAACAGTGAAGAGGCCCGTGCACAGGCATCCGGAAACCCGTATTCCTTTTTGCATGTGACGAAGCCAGAGATCGATCTGCCGACCAATGTTCACGCCTATTCGAGGATCGTCTATGAAAAGGCGGGCGAGAATATCCGGGCAATGCAAGACCAGGGTGTGCTGATGCGGGAAGAAGAACCATGCTACTACATATATCGCCTGACCATGGATGGCCGCATGCAGACGGGCCTGGTTTGCGTATCGTCTGTGGATGACTACGAACAGGGGGTCATCAAAAAACACGAGTTCACTCGCCCTGAAAAGGAGCAGGATCGCATTAATCACATCGCGATATCCGGTGCGCAAACCGGCAATGTTTTCCTGGCCTATCCACAGGTGGCTGATATGGATGCACTGGTTGATGCATGGACGGCGGCCCACGCCCCTGTGTATGACTTTACCGCGGCAGACGGCATCGGGCACGCCATATGGATCGTGAACGAGCCGGAGGCTGTCAACCGCATTACATCGATCTTTCAGGAGCAGGTGCCCTTCACCTATATCGCCGACGGACACCACCGCGCCGCCAGTGCTGCCAAGGTCAGGGCTGCGCTTCCGGAAGCAGAAAGAAGTGGCGCTTCCCATTTTCTTACGACTTTGTTTCCGGCAGACCAGCTTAGAATTATGGATTACAATCGGGTGGTGATCGACCTGAACGGATATGATCAAACCTCATTCCTCGCAGCGTTGGAGGCAGACTTCCACGTCAGTGTTCAGCCCGGAGCCGTGAAACCAGCGCAGCTTCACCAGTTCGGCATGTACCTTGCAGGACAATGGTATCTGCTCGAATCCAGGGAAGGAACCTATACCACTGACCCGATCGGCATCCTGGACGTGAGCATCCTGTCAGATAACCTGCTGGATAAGCTACTGGGCATCAAGGATCAGCGTACGGACAAGCGCATCGATTTTGTTGGTGGTATCCGCGGATTGGGAGAACTGGAACGTCGGGTGGATAGTGGCGAGATGGCAGTGGCCTTCGCCCTGCATCCAGTGACGATCCAGCAGTTGTTCGACATCGCCGACAGCGGAAATGTCATGCCGCCCAAAAGCACCTGGTTCGAACCGAAACTGCGCGACGGACTGCTGACCCACCTCATCAAAGAATGAACATACTTACATCTATACACCGAAGCATGCCGGCGTTCCGGCAATCCATACGCCCCTTCCTTTTGAAGGGTCTTTTCCTCATCCTGTGGTGCCTGGGGGGAGCCCCCGTCTCCGCACAGCAGACAGCCTCGCAGTTGCGGGAAACGGCCATGGCATATCAGCGTCAAGGCGACTATGCCAATGCCGTCATCGTGCTGAATCGCGCCATTGAACAGGCACCGGGAAGCATGGAGCTTCAGACGGATCTTGCCTATGTCTATTATCTGCAGCGTGATTTTGGTAAGGCCATCGACGTGGTCAAGCCGCTGACCGAACGAGACGATGCCGAGATACGTACCTTCCAGATCGCCGGCAATGTCTATCGCGCCATCGCGGAGATCAATACCTGTGAAAGGATGTACCGGAAGGCCCTTAAAAAATACCCTGACAGTGGTCCGCTCAACGCTGAATATGGAGAGATGCTGCTGTCCAGAAAGGATGGTGCCGCCGCTGTCGCCCAGTGGGAGAAGGGTATCCAGCTCGATCCGTCTTTCCCTGCCAACTATTATCACGCGGCCCGCTATTATTTCTCCAACGGAGAGATGCTCCGTAGCCTGATCTATGGAGAGATCTTCCTGAATATGGACACCTACTCCGGAAGAGCTGCCGAGGTCAAGGAACTCTTGCTCGAGGCCTACAAGAACTTCTATGCCAACCCGACCGGTCCCCGACTCACGAACCTGCGCAAGCGGACACCTTTCGAGGAGGCCTACAAGTCTGCCCTCTTGGCACAAGCTCCCATCGCCTCCATGGGCATTGATGTAAATCGGCTCATCATGATCCGGACAAGGTTTGTGCTGGAGTGGTTCAATGTCGCGGGTGTCACTTATCCCCATCGCCTGATCGAACAACAGCGACAGCTGCTGCGTGAAGGACTATTCGAAGCCTACAACCAGTGGCTCTTCGGTGCCGTCAGCAATGCGGTGGAATACCAGATGTGGGCGGGTACGCATTCGGAGGATATCGCGGCCTTCTCCCGCTTCCAGCAGAACCGGGTATTCCGGATGCCGGCGGGTCAGTATTACGGTGCCGTCGAGTGATATGCATATCATAACGGTTACGCACACACGAAAAGATAGTAGATATAAATATGAAGGGCGATGGTATAGATACCATCGCCCTTCATATTAAACGAGCTGTAAAGTACTTAAGCGTAGATCCGCTCGATGGCATCCCGGTATTTCTCCATGATGACCTTGCGTTTGAGCTTGAGTGTCGGGGTGAGTTCACCGCCATCGATGTTCCATTCCGTGTTCAGGAGTTCGAACTTTTTTATCTGTTCAACGTGGTTGAATTGCTGGTTGTAGTTTTCCACGGTCTGCTTGAACAGTTCGATGACGCGGGGGTTGCTGAGCATGTCCTCGTTGGTCTGCACCGTGATGCCGTTCTTCGTGCACCATTCCTTCAGGTTCGGGAAGGAAGGTACGATCAGGGCTCCGGCGAATTTTCGTTCCGCACCAACGACCATCATCTGTTCGATGTAGGGAGATTCCTTCATCCTATTCTCGATGGGTTGGGGGGCTACATACTTTCCGCCGCTGGTCTTGAAGATCTCCTTCTTCCGGTCGGTGATCTTCAGGAATTTATTGTCGACCCAAACGCCGATGTCTCCCGTATGGAACCATCCGTCCTGGTCGATGCATTCGGCCGTGAGGTCCGGGCGTTTGTAATAACCCATCATCACGTTCTCCCCGCGGCAGCAGATCTCTCCGTCTTCCGCCAGTTTGACTTCTGTATTCCTGATGACCGGGCCGACCGTGCCAAAGCAGCGGCCCTCGGCCTCATATCGGTTTACGCTGATGACGGGTGAGGTTTCGGTGAGGCCATAACCTTCCATGATCACGATCTGGCCGGCGGTGAAGACCCGCAGCAGTCGCACCTGGCAGGCGGCGGCACCGGTGACGATGGCTTTCACATTGCCGCCCAGGCCCTCTCTCCATTTCTTGAAGATCAGTTTGTTGGCCAGGCCGAGTTGGAAATCGTACCACCAGCCCATCTTCTTGCCGAGTTCGAAGCGGCTGCCCAGGTCCACCGCCCAAAAGAAAAGTTTCTTCTTCAGACCGGTCAGTTCCTGACCCTTGCCCATGATGCGCTCGTACACTTTCTCCAGCAGACGCGGTACGGTCGAGAAGACGGTAGGTTGCACTTCCTTCAGGTTATCCCCGATCTTGTCGAGCGACTCGGCATAGTAGATCGCGATGGCCTTGAACATATAGATGTAGGAGACCATCCGCTCGAAGATGTGATTGAGGGGGAGGAAACTGAGGGAGCGGTCGCCCCGACGAATGCCGATGGCATCGAACACCTCGTCTACATTCTGCACATTGCTGAGGATGTTCCGGTGGCTGAGCATGACGCCTTTGGGAAAGCCCGTTGTACCGGAGGTGTAGAGGATGGTGCAGAGATCCTCTCCTTTAATGGTCTGGCGATGTGCCTTCATCTTTTGCATGCTCTCCTCGTCGGCCTTGGTCAGGATGTCTTTCCAGTGCAGGGCTTCCTGGAGATAATCGAAAGTATAGACCGCCGCCACGGTGGGTACCTTGTCGCGAATGCTCTGGACCTTGTAATAAAGGTCGCGGTCGCTGACAAAGACCAGTTTCACGGAAGCGTCGTTCAGGATGAACTCCAGTTCGTAAACGCTGATGGTAGGGTAGATCGGCGTGAGTACGGCACCGGTCTGTTGTACGGCCAGATCGAGCATCAGCCATTCCGGACGGTTGTTGCTGAGCACCGCGATCTTGTCGCGCCCCTCAATGCTTCCGTCGTTGGGACCCATGCCAAGATGCATAAGTCCGGCACTCAGCTTGTCCACGGTTTCCCGAACCTCGCGGGTGCTGTATTTCTTCCAGATACCGCCTTCCTCCTTGGCGGAGAACATGTCATCGAGTGGGGCGTTTTCCAGCTGCCAGTCGATGCAATCGAAGAGTCTGGTTGGATTCATATGCAATCGTTCATTTGATTCCGGTCAAGATAATCAAAATTCATAAAAATACAAGAAAGCCCCGCTCCCATATCGTTTTGACCGCTCATCAGGCCGCGTCAATCTCTGGGGAGAATAGGGCATTCAACCTTTTGGTCGCGTCTGCCGAAGGATGTAAGCCTCCGAAATTAATATGTAACTTGTAACCTCCTTATTCATTATCGCCATAACCTCAGCTCAGATGAAGAAATTCCTCATCGTGCCCATGATCGGCATGATCACGCTTGCTGCTACCACGATCCAGGCCCAGCAGCGGTTTTCAGACGCCCAGCTCCTGCGTGGATTACCTTCAGATCTTACGGCCCCCACATCTCAGGTGCTGGGTTGGCTGGATGACAGCCGGCTGCTTTTCAACGGCCGGCCTCATCCCGACTCCCCGCAACGTCGGATGGTGCTGGACTGCAAGACCGGAAAGGAGGCAGCGGCTCCGGTGGATATGCGACTTCCACAGGCGGAAGCTCCCGCCCGTTCGGTCTATGTCAGCGAAGAAGATCTGTTCCTGCGCGATGGATCTGCACCTGCTGTCAGGCTTACGCAGACACCCGGACGGGAGCAGAACCCCATCCTCTCGCCGGACAACCGCTATGTGGCCTTTACCCGCGGGAACGATCTCTATACGATCGATCTGGATGCGAAGCGGGAATATCGTCTGACCACCGCAGCTGGATCTACTATGAAGAGATCATCGGTCGGGCCTCGCGCTACCGTTCTTTCTGGTGGAGCCCCGATAGTCGCCATATCGCATTCATGCGGATGGATGATCACCGCGTTCCGGTATTTCCCCTTTACAATGAAACCGGTGTGCATGGATTTCTCGAGAATACCCGCTATCCCAAACCCGGCGACCCCAATCCCGAAGTACGCATCGGGGTCGTAGCGCCCGCGGGTGGTGCCGTCGTTTGGGCGGATTTCGATCAAAAGGCCGATCAGTATTTCGGTATGCCATACTGGCGGCCTGACGGACAGGCGCTGTGGATCCAATGGATGAACCGCGGTCAGGATACCCTCCGCATCTATGCGATGGACCTCGCGAACGGATCGAAAAAGGAAGTATATCTTGAAAATCAGAAGACCTGGATCGATCTCGACGACCAGGGCGGCAGGCTGCAGTTCCTGGCTTCCGGGAAGGGTTTCATCCTGCAGAGCGACCAGGACGGATGGGATAACCTGTATCTCCACGGAATGGACGGGGTACTGCAAAGTCGGATCACGAATGACAGGTTCTGGTCAACCTCCATCATGCATGTGGATGAAACTAAAAAGCGGGTCTGGTTTACTGCCCGCCGCGAGAATTCCGCCCGTACGGATTATTATGTCGCTTCCTTTGACGGGAAGATGATGCAGCGACTCACTTTTGGTGAGTACACGCATCGGGTGCAGTCTTCTCCGGGCGCATCTTATTTCGTGA
Source organism: Chitinophagaceae bacterium (assembly GCA_021299955.1). Lineage (GTDB taxonomy): Bacteria > Bacteroidota > Bacteroidia > Chitinophagales > Chitinophagaceae > Pollutibacter. The sequence goes on along the minus strand of JAJTFQ010000164.1, from coordinate 2,284 downwards.
CCACCTACTCGAACGCTTCAGAGCCGGATCGCATGGCAGTAGTGGATGCGAAGGGTAAGTTCGTTCGCGAATTGGGCGGTGGAAGGGGGGCTTCCTTTGACAAATACATCATGGCCAGGACCGAGATCGTTCGGGTTCCTTCTGAAGATGGTTTGTATCAATTGCCTGTTCGAATCACCTGGCCGCTGGATTATGATCCTACGAAAAAGTATCCCGTCATGATCAACATCTATGGCGGTCCGAATGCCGGTACGGTTCGCGATGGTTGGCAGCTCAATGGCACCCAGCAATGGTGGGCGAAGGAGGGTCTGATCCAGGTGGCGATGGATCATCGCGCCAGCGGACATTTCGGGAAGAATGGGATCAACTACATGCATCGCAGCCTGGGCCAGTGGGAGCTGAAGGACTGGATCACCATTGTGAAATGGCTTCACACGAAGGGGGCAGATCCCGCCAGGGTGGGCATTGCCGGCTTCAGTTATGGCGGTTACATGACCTGCATGGCGCTAACGGCGGGTGCGGACTATTTCACGCACGGATTGGCCGGGGGCAGCGTGACCGACTGGCAGTTGTACGATACCCATTACACCGAGCGGTTCATGGACACGCCCGCTGAGAATCCGGAGGGATACAAACAGGGATCCGTTATGACGCATGCAGGAAAATACAAGGGACTGCTGCGTATCTACCATGGCACGATGGATGACAACGTGCACATGCAGAACAGTATGCAATTGGTCAAAAAGTTGCAGGAGTCGCGCAGGCATTTCGAGTTCATGGTCTATCCTGGCGGCCGCCATGGATGGCCGGGTGCGCAGATGGCACACTCGACCAATGAGAATAACATGTTCATCTACCGGAATCTGCTGAAGAAGGAGATGCCGGCGGATTTCATGCGTTGATCCGATCTCCAGGACCCCGCCCGCACTTGATCACCGGGCATCAATCCCGGTAATCAAGTGCGGGCTTTCGGTCGCCTAGCAGGGCCTTATATTGATATGTACCTTTCTTCTGAAGGAACTCATCCTTCGCCCGTTTGATCAGGGCTGCATCGTTGAACAGTTCGATGCCCATGGTGGTAAGTGTCTTTGCCGCGACCATCATCCCTTTGGTGCCGATCTCCGTTCCTCCGCAGGCGACAGCCTGCCAGCTGTGCATGGGTGTACCGGGCACCCAGGTGGCCACGTTGATGCCTGCTGTGGGTACATTATAACTTACATCTCCCACATCGGTGGAGCCGGGCGCCATGTCGTCAGGGGCATCGAGCGCTTTGATTTCTGCTGCTTCGGCGACCGGTGGCACTTTGCCCGGGAAGGTTTTACGGATTTGTTCTGCAAAGGCCAGGTCTTGTGCGGTGTACTGCAAACCACCCGCCAGTAAAAGATTACGGTGGAAGGCCTCTGACAGGCTTCGGTTGATCAGCAGGTCGTGCGTACCGCCGATGATCTCATATTTCATCTGGGTCTCTGTACCCATGGCTGCTCCCGCAGCGGCCTGCGCCACCCGGTCGAAGATGTTCATCACCATTTCCTTATCAGGGTGACGGACATAATAATAAACTTCCGCGAAGTCGGGCACGACATTCGGTGCCTTACCGCCTTGCGTGATCACGTAATGTATCCTTGCACTCGGAGGGATATGTTCCCGCATCATATTCACCATATGGTTCATGGCTTCGACGCCATCCAGCGCAGAACGCCCAAGTTCGGGGGAGGCGGCGGCATGGGCGGCTTTGCCATAGAATCGGAACTTCGCCGACTTGTTTGCCAGCGCACCGTCCAGTGCCACCCGGTTCTCACTGCCCGGATGCCAGTGCAGCACTGCATCTACATCCCGGAACAATCCCTCCCTGACCATGTACACTTTACCGGACCCGCCTTCCTCCGCCGGGCAACCATAAACGCGGATGGTCCCCTTCCAGCCCTGCTGCTCCATTTGATGTTTTAGTTCAATGCCCGCGGCGACGGAAGCCGTGCCGAAGAGATGATGGCCGCATCCATGTCCGGAGGTACGTCCTGCTGCCGGTACTTTCTCTGTGGCCGCCTGCTGCGACAATCCCGGAAGAGCATCATATTCCGCAAGGATGCCGATGACCGGCGACCCGCTTCCATAGCTGGCCAAAAAGGCCGTCGGAATGCCGGCCACGCCCGCTTCTACCCTGAAACCAGCCTCTTTCAGGGTTTCCTGTAGCAATGCAGAACTTTTTACCTCCTTGTAGCCCAGCTCGGCATGTTCCCAGATCTTCAGGGAGATATCGCGATATCTGTCGTATCCTTTCTGCAGG
>JAJTFQ010000026.1 GCA_021299955.1 Chitinophagaceae bacterium | reverse complement strand
TCGCTCATTTTCCAGAAGTTTTGCCAGGTATGCAGCTGAAAAGGTGGATGTGAATGGGGATGGTATCCCGGATCCGATCCTGAGGCAATCGGGCGAGGACGGGGTGTTGAATGATCCTTCGGAGAGTTTCAGCCGTTCGAAGCGCGTGTATCTGGAAAGTGCCCTGGAGTATAATAACAATTTCGGAAAGCACGCCATCACCGGTTTGCTGCTTTACACCCAACGCAAGCAATTCTATCATTCCCTTTCATATCCGGGCATTGCACTGGGTTATCAGGATCTTGTCTCACGATTCACCTACAACTACGATCAGAAATACCTGGTGGAGTTCAACATGGGTCGGAACGGATCGGAGAACTTCCCGGTCAATAATCGTTTTGGATGGTTCCCTGCTGTTTCCGGAGGCTGGGTGGTCACCAACGAACCTTTCGTCCGTAAGGCGATCGGGGATAACTTCCTGTCTTATCTCAAACTGCGGGCATCTTATGGTGTGGTCGGTAATGACCGCATGGGCTCTGCTCGTTTCATGTACTTTCCGAGCGAATATCTTAGCGGTGGTGGTGCGATCTTCGGTGAGGATCCGGTCAGCAGGGCGGGCTTCGTGGAAGGCAAGCAGGGTAACCCCAATGTAACCTGGGAAAAGGCACTCAAGCAGAACTACGCAGCGGAGTTCAAATTTTTCAATAACCGCCTGAACCTGAACGTCGACTACTTTCTGGAGGAGCGTTCCAATATCCTGACGGCCAGACGCACCGTGCCCATTCATGTGGCCGCCGTATTGCAGGATGCCTATAACATAGGCAGGGTGAAGAATGGCGGCTATGAAATTGAACTGGGATGGGCAGACAAGATCGGTCAGGCAAGTTATTGGTTGAGTGGCAACTACTCCTTCGCCCGTAATAAGATCGAGTTCATGGATGAGGCCTACAACACGGCGTTTCCCTTATTGAACCAGACCGGGCAGCGGGTAGGCGAAGTATTTGGATACACCTTCATGGGATTCTTCAACAGTCAGGAGGACATCGCCAAATGGCCGCGTCAGTTCAACATGAATCAGCGTCCCGGTGATGTAAAATATGCCGATATCACGGGCGACGGTATCGTTGATGTCAACGACAGGAGTCCCATCATGAATCCTTCCTTCCCGGAGATCAATTACGGATTTTCCGGTGGTTTCAAGATCAGGGACCTGGATGTGAGCTTCCTTTTCCAGGGTGCGGCGAACATGAGCATGAGCCTTGGATTCAATGCCCTGCTGCCTTTCAGCGCCTATGGCTCTGCGATGGACTTCATTCGTGATCGTTGGTATGCCGGTAGTCCCGACAACAACGCCAATGCCAAGATCCCTCGATTGACACTGAATTACGCCGATATGACCAATTATTACAACTCATCTCTGTGGATCAGGGATGCATCCTATCTGCGTCTGCGTAACGTACAGATCGCATACAATATCCGGGAGAACTTACTGAAACGGATCGGCATCAATTCCATGAGGCTTATCGCCAGCGGACAGAACTTGTTGACCTGGGATACGCTCAAATTCATCGATCCGGAGAACATCGCTACAGGCTCCATGACATATCCGCAGTTGAAGGTGTTCAATTTCGGTCTGAACCTTCAGTTTTAAATCTTTCCATATGAAATTTTTCATCAGATCCATCTCATATTCATTGCTGGTTCTTTGTGCTTTTGGGTTTCTGTCGTGTAAGAAATACCTCGAAATGCCACCGCAGACCTCCTTTAACGCGGACTCGGTTTTTTCGAGGTATCAGAATGCGGAGCGACTGGTATTTGATCTTTATCAGTTTCAGGGACGTGCGCTGGCGACGGCCCTGAATTCGAAGATGGGCATGTCTTCCGTGGCGACCATCACCGACGAGGCAGTCTGTTTCACAGCTCAGAATGGATATACTTCCAATAACGTGTATGCGGGCAGTGTGAATTCTACCTGGTTCACAGTGAACGGTGCGAACGGAGAGGATGTGTACGATAATCACTGGCGTACGATCCGGAAGGCCTTCATCCTCAAAGAGAACATCGACAAGGTTCCGGATGCGCCGGAAAATGTCAAGCGCAGGATCAAGGGAGAATGTGCGGCGGTGATCGCCCTGGAGTACTTCGAGATGTTCAAGAGATATGGTGGGGTACCGATCGTCCGGAAATCACTGAGTGAGGCTGAGGAGTTTGTGATTCCCCGTGCACCGCTGGATTCTGTCTACAACTATATCCTGAGCCTGTGTGATGAAGCGATCGCCAATCCTGATTTTCCGGCCCGCGTAACCGATGAAAAGGACTTTGGCCGGCTGACCAAGGCCTTTGCATACGGGCTGAAGTCAAGGACCATGCTGTATGCCGCCAGTCCTCTCTTCAATACCGACAAGCCCTATCAGGAATTCGGAAAGAATAACAATCTGATCTGCTTCATGCGGACGGACAAGAATCTCTGGGCGCAGGCGGCCAAGGCAGCCAGTGATGCGATCAATTACTGCGAACAGAATGGTTACGGCATCGTCAGGAGTTTCGGCGTAGCCAGAAACTATAAGGTCGCCTGCGAGGACCTGCCAAAGGCGGGGAATACGGAAGTCATCTACGGCACATTCCAGGGTATCAATCAATCAAAATTGTACTGGCTGGGTCGGGGCACGAACATGGGTGGTTTCGCAGCCACCGAGCCTACTCAGAATCATGTGGAGAAATACCAGAATACGGATGGCAGCCAGGTCAACTGGAACACGCCGATCACCACACCCGTCAACGATCCGACCGCTCCCTACCGAAGGCTCGATCCGCGATTTCATCTGTCCGTCGCTTACAACGGATGTCTTTGGGTAACGACAAATCCCACGTATAATCTGGAGATCTATGATGGTGTAGATGCCAGTGTACCCAATGGCCGGAATGGACCCATTTCTGCAAGAACCCAATTTGCCTATTTCACGCGTAAGTGGCTGAATGGTTTTGAGTCAAGTGGTATATGGACCCCAATGAGTCCATACATGCGACTGGCGGAGATGTATCTCAACCTGGCAGAGGCATTGAATGAGGCCAATGGTCCATCAACTCAGGTATTTGATGCCATCGATGTGATCCGGACCCGATCGGGCATGCCTCCAGTATCACGCACGCTCAATCAGGCGGCCCTGCGGGATTATATTGATCGGGAACGCAGTGTGGAGCTCTATCTGGAGAACCACCGCTACTTCGACGTAAAACGCACATTGCAGGGCGAGTTATTCAAAGGTCCGATCCATGACGTACGGGTGATCAGGCAGCGCAACGGCGCTTATACCTATACTAAATATAAATATCACGACAGGGCCTGGTTTACGCATTGGTATCTGCATCCCTTCCCTTATAACGAAGTGAATAAGGGATATGGATTGATACAGAATCCAGGTTGGTAATCTCCAGTACAACTTTATGTTTTCAACAATGAATGTTCCGATGATCAGACATATACGAAGGCTTACCCCGTTGACGCTGTTATTTCCGGCTACCATGGTATTCGCTCAGGGGGTGCAGCCGACAAAGGATACAACCAGGTCGGAAGAAGAAGCGCAAGTCATCGCCTATGGCCGCCTGCCTAAGCGAGAGATCACTGCTGCTGTTTCCACCCTGACGGGATCGGATATCGAAAAGAATACGGTTTTTTCGCTCGGTAATACGCTCTATGGCAGGATACCCGGATTAGTAGTTGACCAGAACAGCGGAGAGCCGGGCAACGACCTGCCTGGATTTTCGATGCGTGGGGTGCCCACCTTTGGATTTGCGCGCGCGCCGCTGGTACTTGTGGATGGTTTCATTCGTGATCTCAATTCAGTTTCTGTCTTTGATGTCGATCAGATCACGGTACTCAAGGATGCTTCCGCTACGGCGATGTATGGCATTCAGGCGGCAAATGGTGTGATCCTGGTGACCACCAGGAGCGGGAAGCCCGGACAGTCGAAACTGACCGTTGACTTCACCAGTGGTGTTCAAACACCTACGCGACTCCCGACCTTCCACCGATCCGCTGCCTTTGCGCAGATGTACAACCAGGCGCTCGCCAATGACAAGCTTCCGCCATTGTTCTCGGCTGCCGACATCGCCGGATACTCGGCCGGAAATAGTCCGCTGTATCCGGATGTGGACTGGATGCAGGAAATGATCAACAGGCAATCGCCACTCGCGACCCTGAACCTGAGCGCCGACGGAGGGAACAAGTTCGCCACGTATTATGTCTCGCTCGGTTATCTGTATAACGACGGCATCTATCGTCATACGGGTATCAATGATGGTTACAGGACCAACAGCACCCTGAATCGCATCAACTTCAGATCCAATGTGGATGTGAAGGTGATCCGGGATGTCACGCTCCGGGTCAACCTCGGCGGACAGATCAATGACATCAATGCCCCCCGAATGGCCACCTCGGATATCTGGAACCGTCTTTACGAATATCCGACACATCTCTTTCCGGTATTTGCGAATGAGGGTATGCTCGGGGGCACCGCAGCCTTTGCGGATAATCCTTACGGCTATGTCAACCAGCGTGGTTACAGGGAAACCCATAACCGGTTCTTCCAATCGGATATGGACCTGAAGTATGATGCCGGCAGACTATTGCCCGGCCTGAAACTTGGCGCGCGCGTGGGTTTCGACAACTATTACACGGTAACCGACGGATGGTCCAAGACCTTCGCCGTGTATCAAACCTCGAAGGATCCCGTGACCGGTAATCCGATCGTAAGTGCGCCGATCGGCAATAACACCAACCTGACCTACAACTCACCTTACAATGAAGGGCAGAACCGCAGAAGTACGGCCGAGTTATATTTAAATTATTCCAGATCCTTTGGGGCAAACCACAGGCTTGATTTTCTCACCCTTTACAATCAAACGCGACAGATCATAGGCAGGGAAAATCCCTATAGTATGCAGTCTGTCAATGCCCGCATGCACTATGCATTCCGGGATCGTTTCTATGCAGACCTTACCGCATCATACGGAGGAACGGAAGCCTTTGCAGCGGGCAGGCGTTTCGGCTTTTTCCCCGCCCTTTCGGCGGCCTATGTCCTCGTGGATAGATCTGAATCTCAGGCATCGGGTGCGTTCGATCAACTCAAGCTGAGGGCCTCTGCAGGCATGGTGGGCAGCAGCAATGTAGGTACCCGATTCGCTTACCGCGAACTCTACGTTGGTGGCGGTTCCTATGCGTTTGGCAATACCAATTCCGGTGCCAGTACCATCACCGAGGGCACCATCGCCAACCCGGATCTGACCTTCGAGCGATCTTATCAGTATGAATTCGGAGGTGATGCCAGACTCTTCAAACAGCTTGATCTGTCCGTGGCCCTGATTCAGCAAGATCGCACCCGCATCCTTACCTCTCAATCCACTACCATTCCGGCCTTGTTTGGAGGAACACTGCCCAATGTCAACAAAGGAGCGGTGAGAAACCGCGGGATCGAACTTTCATTGTTGTGGAAGAAGCAGTTCAGGCATGCGGGCTTCTTTACCCGTTTGAATATGAGTGTGATCAAGGACAAGGTCATGCAAATGGCGGAAGAGATCGTACCGGCCGGCAGCGAATATTTCTACCGGAAGGGTAGTCCCGTTTTTTACACCTATGGACTTGAAGCCATAGGATTCTTTGCATCGCAGCAGGACATCGCCGCCAGCCCAGCCCAGATCTTCGGACCGGTGCAGCCCGGCGACATCAAGTACCGCGACCGGAACAACGATGGAATCATCAATAACTATGACGTGGGCCCTATCGGCAATGGCAGCATCCCGACAAAGGAATTCGGACTTGAACTCGGTTTCAATGTCCGTGGATTCGATCTGCAGGTCATGCTGCAGGGACAGATGGATTGCAACATCAACCTGGCCAGTTATGGCAACCTGTTCTTCCCCCTGCGCTCCAGCCAGAAGATCTCCACTTTCGTTACCAACCCGTGGACGGCGGATAACGCATCAGTTGCGGAATACCCCAGACTGTCCACTCTTGAAAACGCCAACAATTATCGTACATCGACCTTCTGGTTGCGAGATGGAGATTTTCTTAAAGTCAGGTCGCTCGAGATTGGATATGATCTCAAGCCGATCACGAAGGGAAGATCCACTCCGGTGCGCAGCAGACTCTTCCTCCGCGGCATGAACCTCTTCACCTTCGACAGGTTCAAGTACACGGATCCCGAGAACATTTCAGGATATCCCACCATGAAATCTTTCAATGCTGGGTTCAAGGTGCAGTTTTAAACTATTCCGACATGAAGCGTCACATATATTCGATCATCGCCCTGACCTCGCTCATCGCATCGAGCTGCCGACATCTGGAACCTGAAGCGCTGTCCCTCACTACGAGGACAGATGTGATCAATAATTTCAGTAACCTGACCCGGCTGCGGAACAACATGTTCACGGCCCTTCCGGAAGGGTACAACTCCATCGGAAATTCATGGCGCGCAAGTGCATGCGATGAGGCAGAAGATGTAAATGAGACGGAACCTGTTCAGGATCTCAACTCGGGGAATTGGAGTGTCTATTCAAATCCGGATGATGCATGGTCCAGAAACTATCAGGGCATCCGTCGGACGTTCGATTTCACGAATGCGACCGACACCATCACTTACAATGAATTGAAGATCACGGATCCGGTCACATATACCGCCCGTATAAGCAATATGAAGATGTGGCGGGCAGAAGCGCAGTTCCTTCGTGCCTTCTATTACTTTGAACTTGTGAAGAGATATGCAGGTGTACCGATCATCGACAGGAAACTCAGTATTGTCAACGATTATGACTACATGCTTGCTGTAAAGAGAAGTTCGTTCGAGGAATGTGTCAATCTGATCGTGAAGTTATGTGACTCATCCGTGATGGGGTTGCCCGTGAGACTGGCGGATGTTGCCAATGCTGACTGGGGCAGGCCCACCGCCGGAGCGGCACTCGCACTGAAGGCACGCACACTTACCTATGCAGCCAGTGATCTGTTCAATCAACCCGGCAACAAAAATCCACTGACAGGATATACCGATAACAACCGGACGGATCGTTGGAAACTCGCCGCTGCAGCGAACAGGTCGGTGTTGAATCTCATGTCCATTGCGCCATACAGTCTCAATACTTCGTATTCCGCACTTTTCCAATTGAAGACCCTCAGAAATAATGAAGTCATTTTTGAGCGTAGGTATGGGGCGAGTAATACGTTTGAAACTTTGAATTATCCGATCGGATATCAAACCGGCAGGACCGGAACCTGTCCTTCACAGAATCTGGTGGATGCCCATGAAATGAGGACAGGTGTCTCGTTTGATTGGAACAACCCGACGCATGCTGCAGATCCGTATGCAAATCGTGATCCCAGACTGCTGATGAATGTCATTGTCAACAATTCGATGTGGAAGGGTACCAATGTGCAATTGTGGGAAGGTGGTGCGAATGGAAGGTTTTTATTCCGTGCATCCAAAACAGGGTACTATCTGAAGAAGTATGTTGATGAGACGCTGAACCTGGCGACAGGACAGACCAGTGCTAAGCAGTGGATCTATTTCAGATTGGCAGAAACATATTTGAATTTTGCAGAAGCCATGAATGAAGCTTTGGGACCTTCAGTGGCTGATACCATGAAGCTTACGGCTTTGCAGGCAGTCAATCTGATCCGTAGCAGAGCGGGTGTGGCCATGCCGGCCATACCGGGTTCCGTATCGACAGCAGAGCTTCGGCAGCGCCTGCGCAACGAGCGAATGGTTGAACTCGCTTTTGAGGACCATCGCTATTGGGATGTCCGCCGTTGGATGATCGGACCCTCCACGCTTGGTGTCATGCTACGTGGCGTAAGGGTCACCCGCGAGGCAAATGGCACTTTCAAATACGCACCATATGATGTTGAAAAAAGATTGTTCCTGGACAAGATGTATCTGTATCCCATTCCACAGCCGGAAATCGTAAAGACCAACGGGAACATTCAGCAAAATCCGGGATGGAATTGATATTTTTCAAATCATAAATATAAATAATATCGATCTATGCGATTGAGGAACGGACTGGCATTATTTGTATTTATATTTAATATTTTCCTTTCATTGCCATCCGGATCCAGCGCACAGGATCTCGATCTTTCAGGAATGATGGGACAGGTCAGTCCTTCTTCCAGATTCCGTCTCGACAGTTTCATGGTCTGGTGTGGCAGCATGGTCACCGGTCCCGACAATCGATATTATCTTTTCTACAGCCGTTGGCCACGCGCGCTTGGACATCTGGCATGGGCCACACACAGTGAAGTAGCCGTCGCTGTTGCGGATCATCCCACCGGGCCATACACACATCTCAGTGTGGTGCTTCCGAAGAGGGATAAAAAGTACTGGGATGCAGATGTTACGCATAACCCGACCATCCACAAATTCGGGGATACCTATTATCTCTATTACATGGGCAATCATGGTAACGGGGAATGGTGGGATCATCGCAATCATCAGCGGATTGGCGTTGCGACGGCCAAACATCCTGCAGGTCCCTGGTCACGGACCGCCCGCCCGCTGATCGATACAACGACCGGTGGTTTTGACCATATGATCGCTTCCAATCCTTCCGTTTTGAAGCGTCCGGATGGTCAGTATCAGATCATCTACAAGGGTGTCAGTCCGGGACCATTACCCTTCGGTGGGGTGGTCACGCATGGCGCGGCGTTATCTGACCGGCCTGAAGGACCCTTTAAAAAAACATCCCACAAGATCTTCATAAAAGATAGTGTGAAGTTTGCCGCAGAAGATCCATACATCTGGTATCAGCAGGGCAAATACTGGGCGATCGTGAAAGACATGCAGGGTGTATTCACGCATAGAGGAACCAGCCTGGCACTGTTCGAATCACCGGATGGATTTGACTGGAAGGTGGCCATACATACACTGGTTTCCACAACCCAGATCCCTTGGACGACGGGCCTTAAGAAAGTTCAGAAACTGGAACGTCCGCAGCTTTGGTTCAAAGATGGACAGCCCGCCGTCCTTTTTTGTGCGGTGTATGACGGGGATGATAACTATAACGTCGCCATCCCTTTGATACCCGAACCTGGGACCATTTCCGGCCCGGGAAAGGAGTATGAACTTTTGTATGCGGAGCATTTTCCTGGTGATACATTAAATCTGAAAGACTGGCAGTATCGCACCGGAAGGCGCACCGGGATGGGTTATATGGATGGCTTGAACCTTCCGCAAAATGTATATGTACGGGACAGTGCCCTCTACATCAGTGTGAAACACGAGATGATCGACGGGAAGTGGGAAAATACGGGTGGTGGGATCATCAGCCGGCATAATTTCGGATACGGATACTATGAGACCTTGTCGAAACCCTTCATGGAAGGACATGGTGTACATACATCCTTCTGGCAACGCGGCGGTGCACAACCGAATAACAACATCTTCGAGATCGATTCCTATGAGATCGATTCAAAGACATGGGTTGCCACCAACAATCTCTATGTCGATCTGCCTTTCAGGCAATATGGTTATACGCCCTGGCCACACAGAGCCCAGGTCCCCTTTCAACTGAAGCAGGATGGCTGGTTCCTCGATGCCTACGAATTTACACCGGAGGGCGTCATCTTTTACGACCACGGAAAGGAAGTGGCCCGTGCGGAATATCCACAACTGAATGCGCATCAGGTGGTATGGTTGACGGCATTGAATGGAGTGGGCAAGGTAGATTCCACCAGGCTACCCGGTGCATCTGTGTTCAAATATTTTAAATATTATGGCCGGGACTATCCGGGCGTTACCATTCTTCCGAACGGACATTTTGAATTTAATCAATCGAAATACGATCCGCTTAAACCCTTGTGCTGGACCAATCATGGGTCGGCCGGTGCGGTCAAGGTTGTCAGTGATAATCCTTCATCCAATCATCACGTACTTCGCATTGGCTCAGACACTGTTTATGATGCGAGCATCAGTCAGTCACTTGAATTTATCATGAATGGCCGCTATCAGTTGACCGCTCGTGTTCGAAGCTCAGCGCGTCCCGGTAAATCTGTTATCCGTGTCAGTGGTTTCGGAGGTGACGATATTGTTTATGCATTGCCGTCTTCGGGTCGATGGACTGACTTGCGCCTTCCCGATGTGGATGTGCGAAATCATCAGGTCCGGATAGAGGCCTCTGCCCGAGGCGATGCCGGGGAATGGATCGAGATCGATGATATCATGTTCATGAAACCGTCGAAACGAGGTCAGGTACCCGTGCCGCCGGTTCGTTCGGCATCAGCGAATGATCCGATGTGGTCATTGGCCGAAGGTCGTGAGATAAATTTCAGCGGAGATCAGAAGTTTTATTTTTTCGATCGGAATGTGGGCTTTGGCGACAGCATTTCCATCTCTATGGATATCACGGCAGGAATGCTTGCAAACATGACGCCTGTTGCCAGGATACCGCAAACCGGCAACTCCGGTTGGTCGATACAGTTGACGCAGACGGGTGGTGTTGTGTTCCGCATCGGCAGCATGTCGGATCATACGGAGCTGATGGCCGATTCCGTGTACGAGCTTGGAAAGCCCGTACACCTGGATCTTGTTTTTCTGAAAGGCACGGCTTCGATCTGGAAGAATGGGCGATTGATCGGTCAGCGAACCGGCATTACCCACGAAACAAGGGATGCCACCGCTGCCGGACGGGTTGGAACGGTTGGCAAAGCGTTTGAGGCAGTAGGAGAGGTGGTGATGCAAGTGGGTAAGGCCGAGGATGATCGCGCAGGCATGAAAAATTTCCGGGGTTCTATCAGGCACTTACGCATTTATAATCGGGGGATCCATCCCATGGTAGTTGAATGAATGTGAAAGCGATACCTTAGCGATCTGTACTTTGAGCGCAGCATTAACCTAAAGATCGTATGTATTCACATTTATATCGGTTCGCCCGTAACATGCACCAATGTCAGATCCGATGCCACGCATGGAAAATTGTTTTTCCGATTTTCTTTTGCACATTGCTTTTTTCTGAACGTCTATCCGGCCAGCAACTTTTTCTGCTGGCGGGGCAAAGCAATGCCGTAGGCCAGGGAGATTCTGCTAAGAGTATGCAGCCGCTGCCTGGGACTGCTTTTGAATTCGACGCTGAGGCGGGCAGTTTCATACCCCTCAGGGATCCTGTCGGTAAGCCGTGGAAATTGTTTCAGCGTGCGGGCACGGGTAGCGTGGCCCCGGCATTTGCCCGTCGTTATCACGAGCTGTCCGGAAAGAAGGTCTATTTCGTGACGGCAGCACGTGGAGGCTCATCTTGTGCCTCGAAGGCCGAATTGTCAACTTATGACACCTGGGATGAATCCGGTCAGCTCTTTCCTCAGGCCATCGAAAAGACACGAATGGCAGAGAAGGCGTCTGGCATGAAACTTTCCGGGATCATCTGGATGCAGGGTGAGCGGGATGCGAATGCCTTTGTCTCCGCTCAAATAGTAACCGGCGACTATGAAGATGCGTTCGTGCGTCTCATCAAAAGGTTTAGAAAAGAATTCGGGGAAGCCCTTCCAGTTTACATCGTACAGACCGGTTTTCAGCAGGACAAATCTCCCGAAGGATGCCAGATGGTGCGGGATGTGCAGCTATCAGTATCCCGGAAAATGAAGCATGTATATTTGGCTTACACGGAAACTGATGCATTTGCAAAGCGCGGATGGTTCAAGGATAATGTACATTACAACCAGGAAGCGTTGAATGATATCGGAGAGAATACGGCGTCATTTGCATTTGCCCGGACATTCCGTAGACGTTGAAACTTCCGGCAGGAGGATATCAGAAACCGTTACCGGGTTCAATAAAGATAGATGCGAAAGCGATGACCTATGTGTCTTGGATATCTACCCGATCGCCTGTCCCAAGTCCTCGATCAGATCCTCCACGTCTTCAATGCCCACACTCAAGCGGATCAGTCCGTCGGAGAGACCATTCTTTAACCGCTCCTCGCGTGGGATCGACGCATGGGTCATCGTTGCCGGATGATTGATCAGTGACTCAACTCCCCCCAGGCTTTCTGCCAGCGAGAACACTTTGGTGGAAGACAGTACATTCATCGCCGCTTCCGTACTTTCATCTTTCAGCGTGAAACTGATCATACCGCCAAAGCCACGCATCTGCGCGCGCGCGATGTCATGATTAGGATGGTCCGTGAAACCAGGCCAGTAGACGCGATCTACTTTGGAATGAGCCCTCAGCCAGTGTGCTATGCGCTCGCCATTGGCGCAATGGCGTTCCATGCGAACATGAAGCGTCTTGATGCCACGGAGTACCAGGAAGCAGTCCATCGGACCCGGCACTGCACCGCAGCTTTTTTGGATGAAATACAACCGTTCACGCAGGGCAGCATCGTTCAGCATCAGGGCGCCCTGGATCACATCACTGTGTCCCCCCAGGTATTTAGTGGCGGAATGCATCACAATATCCGCACCCAGCTTCAAAGGATTCTGGAGATAAGGGGATGCGAAAGTATTGTCCACCGTTACGAGGATATCCGGATGTTTCCGGGCAATGGTCACCACCGCTGCGATGTCCGTGATGTTCATCAGCGGGTTGGTAGGTGTTTCGATCCAGATCAGCCGGGTACGCTCATTGATGGCGGCTTCGATCTGTCCGACTTCCTGGGTATTCACGTAATGGAACTTCAGGCCGAAACGCTCGTATACTTTGGTGAACAGGCGATAGGTGCCCCCGTACATATCGTTACCACAGATGACTTCGTCTCCGGGCGAAAGCAACCGGAGCACCGCATCTGTAGCCGCTACGCCGGAACTAAAGGCCAGTCCGTATCGTCCGCCTTCGATCTGAGCGAAGGCTTCTTCCAGGGCCTGACGGGTTGGATTCTGACTGCGCGCATATTCGAAACCCTTATTGACGCCGGGCGCTTCCTGCACGTACGTTGATGTCTGAAAGATGGGGGTCATGATGGCGCCGGTGGAGGGGTCGGGATGGGCGCCTGCGTGTATGATGAGCGTATCTTTCCTCATGATCTGTTCACTTGTGGGGCAAAGATGCGAAATAAACGGAGACCGGTATTCCTTTCTTAAGCTCCATCAAGGCCCAATTGAATGGCGTCTGGTGATATGATCAAATAAATTGCGCCGCCACCCAGTATCTCCAGTCGCGGTTATCGCGGGCATAGGCATGACAGGGGATGACCGGCCTGCGAAGTACTTTGGCATCCAGCATTCCGAGGTCTACCAGCTTTTGCTGGGCTGACTGAATCTGCTTCCGCACCCGTTCATCATCCATCCACTTATGTTGAGGTGGTTCGAAACCGGTCTTACCGGTTCGCCACAAGATATCTTCGGGTATGCGTGACCGGTAGTTTTCTCTTAATATCCATTTGCTGAAGCCGTTCCTGAACTTCATATTTGACGGCAGGGAAAATATGAATTCGACCAGCTGATGATCCAGGAATGGAAATCTTGTCTCTATTCCATGTGCCATCGCATTCCGGTCGGCGTAGCGGAGCAGTTCCTGCAGCGGCCCAAGCATCGTATCTGCATACAAGATATCGTTGAGTCTTTCCACGAGGGGTTTGTGTATATACCCTGCACCTTCATGACGATCCCTGAAATCCTCATCGATATCATCCAGGCGTGCATGTATTTGCCGGGCCTTGCGCTCAAGCCATGCGGCTGCCAGTCCGGGCGAGATGGATGCCATCCTGTTTCGCCATCCCCATGCCGGCAGGAATCCGTTGTCGGCGAATGCCTTTGCCTCAGCAGTGGCCGCTTGCCAACCCCTGCTGCGGATGACTTCCTGTAGATGCCACTGGGTGTACCGATCATACCCTCCAAGGGTTTCGTCAGCGCCTTGCCCATCCAGCAGCACACGGATCCCTTGCTTCGTCGCAAGGCGGTGCACCGCGAACTGCGCAAGGATGCCGGCGGATCCAAAGGGTTCTTCCTGATGGTTCACCAGCGTATCCATGCTGTCGACCAGCATGTCGGTGTCCGGCGCGGTGGTATGCGTATGCATGCCGACATGCCCGGCCATCCTGAAGATGCTGTCAGACTCATCCCGCGCAAAGCCCGGAAAGATGGCACTCACGGTATCGCCTACCCTCCCTTTGGCCGTCGCCGCAATACTGGCGCTGTCGATGCCACCACTCAGCGCAAGCCCGATCTTTGCATCCGCTACCAGCCGCATGTCCACGGAGGTTTCGAGCAGGGCACCAAACTGTCTTGTGGCCTCAGCCACAGGTATCTCCAGTCGTGTCATCCGGTCCAGGTCCCAGTATCTCGACATCGTGAGTCGGTTATCCGCCGGATGATAGGTCATGAAATGTGCAGGTGGAAGCCTCAATATGTCCTCATAGAAAGTGAGTTCCGGAAATTCCGGGTGCTCAGTGATGCCCAGGGTCAGAAAGTGCAGGAAGGCCTGCGGTTTTGGTTGACGCAGGATGCCTGCGGCCCAGAGGGCTTTCATCTCAGATGCGAAATGGAGGAGTCCTGCCGTGGCGTCGTAATGAAAGTGAAAGGGCTTCTCCCCGAAGCGGTCTCGCGCGCAGAAAAGTATTTCTGCCTGGCGATCCCAGATGGCGAAGGCAAACATGCCATTGAACCGCTGCACGCAATCCGAGTTCCATTGATGATAGGCAGCAGCAATGACTTCCGCGTCCCCTGCTGAACGGAAAGGCAGCCCTTCTCTTATCAGCTGTTGCCTCAGTTCAGGCGCATTGTAGAGTTCTCCGTTGTGTACGATCACATATCGGTCGAGATAATGCAGGGGCTGGTCGGAAGCCGGTCCGGGATCTGTGATCGCCAGACGTCGACTCCCCAGGGCGATGGCAGTGTGCTCCGTAGCGGCCCGGAAATGACCTTCTCCATCCGGCCCGCGGTGACGTAGCGCGTCCGTCATCGCCAGCAGGCGACCCGTGGAACAAGGTCCGGTATGCCGGGCGTTCCCGATGATGCCTGCAATCCCGCACATCTGGTGGGTTTTTATTTATCCTTTTCCTTTCACAGCAGGTTCCGCTATGAACGGGATGCTGAGCCTGATATCATCCCAGCGCAGGATCAGATCTACCTGCGCCCCGTTTCGCTCAAAGTACATCGTCAGGACTTCGCTAAGCTCCTTCGTTCGTTCCGGTTTGATGTCCACCCGCAATGCATCCTTTGCCGCATCATACCTGAAGGCTCCCCAGGTATCTGTTTCCCGGTTGAAGATCACTGTCCAAAGTTCCTGGCCGGGGATCGCATAGAGTGTGTACCTGCCCTTTTTCAACTTGCCGGACAGGATGCGCACGTCGCGGAACAATTCGATCTCGGTCGCCTCGTTGGCGCCCATACGCCAGACCTGTCCGTATTCGACCAGATCTCCCACAATGGTGCGACCACCCTTGGAGGGTCTGCTGTATATGACACGTGCCAGCAGCGGCTCCGTCAACTTGTCCTGGATCTTCAGGACGGGATAGTTGGGCGGATAATAGGAGATGTCCAGCGGGGACTTATCCGGTGTCGGCAACCGATTCCCCTGCGCGTGCAGTTGAACCACCGATATCAGCAGGAACGAGGCAAGCAAGGTTCGGGTGATCGTCATGGGATGAAATGTGTGCAAAACTAACTTTTTAACTGATTTTCGTCAGTCAGCCTGAAACGACTGGTCAGTGAGGGGCCGTCACGGGTCCGCTATCTTTGCGTGGTAACCTATCGCTTATGATTCCCGATGTCAAATATGTGTCTGCCGAAGAGGCGCTTTCCGTGGTGCAGTCCGGCCATCGGGTATTCGTTCATGGCAGCGCCATGACGCCCATTTGCCTGATGAATGCCCTGGCCAGGCAAGCATATCGCCTCCGGAACGTCGAGATGGTCTCCATCACCATCTATGGCGACCTCGACGTTTGCAAGCCGGAATATGCGAACCATTTCAGGATGAATTCGATGTTCGTCTCCACCTCCATTCGTCAGGCGGTGGCCGAAGGACGGGCCGATTACATCCCCGTATTCCTCAGCGAGATCCCTGAACTTTTCAAGCGTGGCATCCTGTCGCTGGACGTCGCCATCATCCAGGTATCTCCGCCTGATGCACATGGATATTGCACCCTCGGTGCTTCGGTGGATGTCGCCCGTTGTGCGGTCAATACCGCCCGCCATGTCATCGCCCAGGTGAATCCCAATGCCCCGAGGACGCATGGAGATGGGATGATCCATACCTCCCGGTTGCATGCCATGGTCTGGTGCGATGATCCGCTGCCCGAATCGACCTATACCGAAAAAGTAACGGACGTCGAACGCAGCATCGGCCGGTACATCGCCGAACTGATCGAAGACCGGTCTTGCCTTCAGATGGGCATCGGCGCCATCCCGGATGCGGTGCTCGGCTGCCTGCACAACCACCGCGACCTGGGCGTGCACACTGAGATGTTCTCAGATGGACTCATCGATCTGTTCGACAAAGACATCATCAACAATCGCTACAAACGAATCCATCCAAATAAAACGGTCACCGGTTTCGCGCTGGGCTCCCGAAGGCTTTACGATTACATCGACGACAATCCTGCCTTCAACTTCCTGGATATTGATTATGTCAACGATCCGCATGTCATCCGCCGCAATCCCAGGGTCGTAGCCGTGAACAGCTGTGTAGAGGTAGACCTGACAGGCCAGGTCTGCTCCGATTCCATAGGTACCTATCAGTATTCGGGAGTGGGCGGGCAGATGGATTTCATCCGGGGGGCCTCACTTTCTGAAGGTGGCAAGCCCATCATCGCGCTGTCGTCGCGGACCGCAAAGTGCGTTCCCCGCATCGTGCCGGTGCTGAAACCCGGTGCCGGTGTGGTGACCACCCGTTCACACGTGCATTATATCGTTACTGAATACGGAGTGGCCTATCTCTTCGGCAAGAACCTTCGTCAGCGGGCCAAAGCCCTGATCGATATCGCTCATCCGGATGATCGGGAGATGCTCGAAAGGTCGTCCTTCGAGCGTTTCAAAATGTTTCCAGGATGGGATTAGCATGCCCGCAAGCATGTGAAATCCACATGATCATCGAGTGCGCCTATGTATTTTACATGCTGAACCGCCCTGGAAGCATATCATGTCGTTAATCCCCCCTCGGGATGCGGGGAATTGACCTATTTTTGCGCCGATAAATGACATCACATGAGCAAAGGTCCCGTTTCGAATTTCATCCAGCATCACTATCGCCATTTCAACGCGGCCGCACTCGTGGATGCGGCCAAAGGCTACGAACAGCATCTGCTGGAAGGCGGTAAGATGCTCGTCTCCCTGGCCGGCGCGATGAGTACCGCTGAACTGGGCGTCTCTCTGGCCGAAATGATCCGCCAGGGTAAGGTCGACATCATCAGTTGCACCGGTGCCAACCTCGAGGAGGATGTCATGAACCTGGTAGCTCACTCCCACTACAAGCGCATCCCCAACTACCGGGATCTGACGCCCCAGGAAGAATGGGACCTGCTCGAAAACCATTATAACCGGGTCACCGACACCTGCATTCCGGAGGAAGAAGCATTCCGCCGACTCCAGAAGCACCTGCATCGCCAGTGGAAAGAGGCCGAGGAAAAGGGAGAGCGATATTTTCCGCATGAGTTCCTGTACAAGACTGTACTCAGCGGCGACCTGCAGCAGTACTACGAGATCGACCCGAAGGACAGCTGGATCGTTGCGGCTGCCGAACGCAATCTCCCGATCGTTGTCCCGGGATGGGAGGACAGCACGACCGGCAACATCTTCGCCAGTTATGTCATCAAGGGCGAGATGAAGGCAGACACCGTTAAAAGTGGCATCGAATACATGGTCTGGCTGGCAGATTGGTATCGTCAGAACAGCGGGGGCAAGGGCGTAGGCTTCTTCCAGATCGGAGGAGGCATCGCCGGCGACTTCCCCATCTGCGTTGTACCGATGATGTACCAGGACCTGGAATGGCATGATGTACCCTTCTGGAGTTATTTCTGCCAGATCAGTGATTCCACCACATCCTATGGATCATATTCCGGCGCCGTCCCCAATGAGAAGATCACCTGGGGCAAGCTCGACGTAAACACACCCAAGTACATCGTGGAGAGCGATGCCACCATTGTTGTACCGCTCATTTTCGCCTACCTGCTGGGTTGGTAAGATCATCAAGAAAAACACACCTTATGAACGAAGGATTGGTGAAAAGAGTCGCCCTCGAACTTGATGAGATCCGGCAGTCCGGACTCTTCAAAACAGAGCGCATCATAGAAAGTCCGCAGGGCCCGCAGATCCGGGTCAACGGCAAGCAGGTATTGAACCTTTGCGCCAACAACTACCTCGGCCTGTCATCTCACCCCAGGGTGATGGAGGCGGCCAGGAAATACATCGACCACCGCGGTTTCGGACTGAGCAGCGTCCGCTTCATCTGCGGCACGCAGGATATCCACAAGGAACTGGAAGCCCGGATCTCCGCGTTTCTGGGCACTGAGGATACCATCCTTTACGCCGCCGCCTTCGATGCCAATGGTGGTGTATTCGAGCCCCTGCTGAACGATCAGGATGCCATCATTTCAGATGAACTGAACCACGCATCCATCATCGATGGCGTCCGCCTCTGTAAGGCCCGCCGTTTCCGCTATCTGCACAATGACATGGAGGACCTGGAAAAGCAACTCCAGGCCGCGTCCGATGCACGCACGCGACTGATCGTGACCGACGGATCCTTCAGTATGGATGGTACCATTGCGCAGCTCGACAAGATCTGTGCCCTGGCCGATCAATACGATGCGGCCGTGATGATCGATGAATGTCATTCATCCGGTTTCCTGGGGAAGACAGGACGTGGCACCCATGAGTATCGAGGCGTCGTGGGACGGATCGATATCATCACAGGCACCCTGGGTAAGGCGCTCGGCGGTGCCTCCGGCGGTTTCACCAGCGGCCGGAAGGAGGTCATCGAGATGCTCCGCCAACGCAGCCGGCCATATCTGTTTTCGAATACCCTGGCCCCCAGTATCGTCGGCGCCTCCATCGCGGTGCTCGACATGCTCAGCGAAACCACCGAACTGCGCGACCGCCTCGAATGGAATACAAAGTATTTCCGGGAACAGATGACCGGTGCGGGATTTGATATCAAGTCCGGCGACCATCCGATCGTGCCCATCATGCTCTACGAAGCGGAAGTGGCGCAGGAAATGGCGGCCCGAATGCTTAAGGAAGGGATCTATGTGATCGGTTTCTTCTATCCCGTGGTGCCCAAGGGTAAGGCCCGCATCCGGGTGCAGCTGAGCGCCGCGCATGATAAGCAGATGCTCGACCGGGCCATTACGGCTTTCACCAAGGTCGGCAAGGAAATGGGCGTCATCTCCTGACCCGCCGCCCATCAATTTTAAACGATGATGTCCATGAATAAGCTTCTGCTCTGCCTGGTCCTGATGACCGCTGTTGGTTGCACCGTCAATAATGTGGACATAGACGACAGCCTTCAAAAACATTTCGAAGCTCAGGGTGCCAAAGGCACGTTCGGGATGTTCGACAACAGTCGGGGCACCTTTACGATCTACGACCTCGAAGCCTTCCGGAACCGTTATTCTCCGGCATCCACCTTTAAGATCGTGAATGCGCTCATCGGACTGCAGACAGGCCGGCTTACGAGTGATAGCACCGTCATCCCCTGGGATGGTGTCATGCGGGACCGCCCGGAATGGAACCGCGACCTGTCGCTCTACCAGGCGTTCAGGGTCTCCGCCGTCCCTCATTTCCAGGCCCTGGCCAGGATGATCGGAAAGGATACCATGCAATACTGGCTGGATACCCTCGCCTATGGCAACAAGCGCATTGGATCGGTGGTCGATGGGTTCTGGCTCGATACCACATTGCTGATATCGCCGGATGAACAGCTTGGTCTGGTAAAACGCCTGTATTTCCGGCAGCTTCCATTCCGCAGCAGCGTGCAGGAATCCGTTAAGAAGATGATGATCCAGGAGAACAACGCCAAGTGGCAACTGGCCTGGAAGACCGGTATGACGGTAACCTCCGAAGGCATCCCACAGGGTTGGATGGTTGGATGGATCGAGGAAAATCGTCATGTGTACCCTTTTGCGTTGCACATCGAACTGGCGAAGGGAAGGGAGGCAGATATGATGGTCGTGCGGGAACGCATCCTCCGGGATATCCTCGCTTCCCTGGGATTTTTCAAGGGGATCATGTGATGATGCTATCCATCAGGGATCTGTACGAACCAATGGCCGCAGTGCTTGTTGCATAACCATACGTTTTCGCTCATGAGCGCACATTGTTGGTGCGCCCAAAATCCACGCAAACATGCTTCAATCCTATTGTACCTCCCTCACGGCCTACCAACGCCTGAAAACCCTGGAAGTCAGGATCGGTGACCTGTTGCTGGGCAATGGGCATCCCATCCGGGTGCAGACCATGACCACCACCGATACGATGGACACCATCGCCACGGTCGAACAATCCATCCGATGCATCGAGGCGGGTGCGGAACTGGTGCGCATCACGGCCCCTTCCAAAAAGGAGGCGGAGAACCTGAAAGTGATCCGCGACGAACTGCGCCGCCGGGGATACAACACCCCGCTGGTGGCCGACATCCATTTCACGCCGAACGCCGCAGAGATCGCTGCCCGGATCGTGGAGAAGGTACGCGTGAACCCCGGGAATTACGTCGATAAGAAGAAATTCGAATTCATAGAATACACCGACGCCGATTATCAGGAAGAGATCGACCGGATCCGGGAACGATTCACGCCCCTGGTCCGCATATGCCGGGAATACGGCACCGCCATGCGCATCGGCACCAACCATGGCTCCCTGAGCGACCGCATCATGAGCCGATATGGGGATACGCCCATGGGGATGGTAGAGAGCGCCATGGAATTCCTGCGCATCGCCCGCGATGAAACCTATCATAACATTGTCCTCAGCATGAAATCCAGCAACCCCCAGGTCATGGTGCAGGCCTATCGGTTGCTTATACAGGCCATGGACCAGGAATTTGGTGTCTGCTACCCGCTACATCTGGGTGTTACAGAGGCCGGTGACGGCGAAGACGGTCGCATCAAGTCGGCCATCGGGATCGGGACCCTGCTGGAGGACGGCATCGGCGATACCATCCGCGTGTCGCTCACCGAAGACCCTGAATTCGAGATCCCCGTCTGCCGGGATATCGTCCGGAGATACAACGAGATGGGCTCGCCTGTAGCACTGCCCCCCGTTGAGAAACTGCCCTGGTCACCCTTCGAATATCGCCGGCGCGATAGTTTCGCCGTCGAAAACATCGGACAAGGGCAGGTGCCCGTCGTGGTGGCAGACATGCA
>JAJTFQ010000025.1 GCA_021299955.1 Chitinophagaceae bacterium | reverse complement strand
GATTATAGAATTTGCAAGCGTTGATTCCCCAGATCTTTTCACGTTCCGCTTCTGTTACCTGACCCAGTAATCGGTCGATGATGGCCTTCACGGTCTGATACCCTCCGGCCAGCAGACAAACGGGCCAATCACTGCCAAAGCAGAGTCTGTTTGTGCCGAAACACTCTCCTGCGATCTCAAGATAAGGAGCCATGTCTTCGTATCTCCAGTTCTTCCAGTCGGCTTCTGTGACCATCCCGCTCAGCTTGCAATAGATGCCGGGATGCTGGGCGAGGGTCTTCATGTGCTCCTTCCAGGGCTTGATCCGACCGTTGATGATATCGGGTTTGGCGATGTGATCGAGGATGAAGGGCTGGTCGGGGAAGCGTTCGGTGAATCGGATCAGCGAGGGGAGTTGATCGTGATAGACCAGCAGGTCGTAGCTGAAGCCGGTGCCTTCGAGCTGGCCGATGCCTTCAATAAAAGCCCGGTTGGTCAGGTATTTTTCATCCGGTTGCCCTTGCATGATGGCCCGGAATCCCTTCAGCCGCGGGTGTTCGCGCCAGCGGGCCAGCCGATCTGAAATATCCGGGGCTTTGAAGTCGGTCCAACCGACCACTCCCTTGATGAAATCATGCCCGGCCGCCAGGTCGAGCATGTAACGGGTCTCATCCTCGGTTTCATCAACCTGAACGGCCACGCAACCATCCATGCCGGCAGTGGCGAGCTCAGGGGCCAGATCCTCCGGCAGAAAGTCTTTGCGGATGACCTGCATGCGGTCGTCGATCCATCCATGACGTACCGGGTCGTATGTCCAGAAATGCTGGTGTGCGTCAATCCTCATGCGCTAAAGAAAATAAAAAATATCCAATGTTTGCGCATGCCGGCGTAATTTCCCTACACAAAAACGTTTGCATCATGAGAACTTGCCTGGGTATTCTGTTCGCACTGTCCGCCAGTACGACCGTCGCACAGCAGGATCCGTTGCGCATGGCGACGGTTAAACTCGTCGACCAGATCGAGCCGAAGGTCATCACCTGGCGTCGCGACTTCCATCAGCATCCTGAACTTGGCAACCGGGAGACCCGGACGGCCGGTATCATTGCCGATCACCTGCGTGCCCTTGGCCTGGAAGTGAAGACCGGCGTGGCGCATACCGGCGTCGTCGGACTGCTGAAGGGCGGGAAGCCCGGCCCTGTCATTGCCCTGCGGGCCGATATGGACGGATTGCCCGTCACGGAACGCGTTGACCTGCCCTTTGCGTCGAAGGTGAAAACTCAATATGATGGTAACGAAGTGGGCGTAATGCATGCCTGCGGCCATGATACACACGTATCCATCCTGATGGGCGTGGCCGAAGTACTGTCATCCATGAAAAAGGACCTGAAGGGTACCGTGAAGTTCATTTTCCAGCCGGCGGAAGAAGGAGTGCCCAAGGGAGAAGAAGGAGGGGCTGAGCTGATGGTCAAACAAGGCGTGCTGGAGAATCCAAAGGTGGATGTGATCTTCGGACTGCACATCAATGCCCAGACGGAAGTTGGCAAGATCAATTATCGACCCGGTGGTACGATGGCGGCCGTTAATGATATGCGTATCCTGGTCAAGGGACGACAGGCGCATGGGGCCTATCCCTGGTCATCGGTCGACCCGATCGTGGTGTCGGCGCAGATCGTGAACAGCCTGCAGACCATCGTCAGTCGGAATCTCGACATCACCGAAAACCCCGCGGTAGTGACCGTGGGGTCCATCCATGGCGGGGTGCGTTCCAACATCATCCCCGAACAGGTGGATATGCGAGGTACCATCCGCACCTTCAGCCGGGAAGATGAGCGCAGGGTGAACGATCGGATCCGTGAGATCGCGGTCAAAACCGCGGAAGCGGCTGGCGCGGTGGCCACGGTCGAGATCCCTTACGCTTCACATTATCCGGTCACCTACAACGATCCGGCCCTCACCGAAAAGATGCTGCCCTCGCTGCAGCGGAGTGCAGGCCGGGAGAATGTGATCCTGATCCCGCCGCGCACAGGTGCGGAGGATTTCTCCTTATACCAGGAGAAAGTGCCCGGACTGTTCTATTTCCTGGGCGGGATGCCGAAAGGAAAGGACCCACTAACGACACCCTCACATCACACGCCCGACTTTTTCATCGACGAGAGCGGATTGAAGCTGGGTGTGATATCTCTGGTGAACCTGACACTCGATTTCATGAACGCCCCGAAATGACCACCAGTTAGCTGTCTCCGACCTCCAGGAATGCACCTCCCATGTTCCGCCTCCGTCAGAATCTTCTTCGGTTATGCGTTTCCGTTAGTATCCTGCTGACCCAGGATCCACTGTTGCATGGTCAGGAAACAGGCCGGTTGCTACTTCGCATGGAGACGATGCTCAAGGCCGACCCCGGAATGGCTGACAGCGTCAGGAAATCGTTTTCCAAGCTCATCATTAGTGGCAGAGATGACCCGGATGATTCTTTATCGGCTCATGCATCGTTGTTATTGGCAGAAGCCTACGGCCGTGCGGGAGCTTTTGATGTCGAAGTATTTTTTCATGCCTATGCGGGCTCCACGGCCTGGAGCCAGGTTCGTCCATCGTTCCATCTCGAACGAGAATTGCGCAAGGCCATGATCAGGGAGCAACAGCATAAATTCCCGGGTGCCTCTGGTCGTTACACCGATGCGCTGATCCTGGCGAAGCGCGCCGGAGATTCTGCAGGGATGATACGCGCTACCACCGGTCTGTTGCGGGTTTCAACCCGTCTGAAGGATCTGTCCAATGCCCAGGCATTACTGAAGGATATTCGGCCGTTGGCCATGCGGCTAGACAATGATAGGGTATTAGCAGACCTCCATCAGGCGGAGGGCGCCTTTCATTTGGCCAACGGATCCTTCACCGCCGCCATGGCATCGTTGGAGCTGGCTGTCAGGTTTCACGAAACAGTTCGGGACAGTGCTGCATTTACCGAGGACAATATATACATGGCGAGGTCTCTGCGGAGTTTGTCAAGATGGACAGAGGCCTTGTCGGTGCTGAATGCAGCCCTGGTATGGTCTGTTCATTCCACCCAAAGTCGTGTCAGGGTGTTGATCGAACTTGCCGGACTTCATGAAGCGTTGGGGGATGCCCGAAAAGCGATGCAATATCTCGAACAGGCGGATACCTTGTCTTACACATCCCATCCTGAACTCTGGATGGAAGAACTATTACCCGCTTTGTCAACCCGCCTGGCCAGGATCGGAGAAGCTGCCAACCTGGAGGCCCTGTTGCAGCGCTATCTGTCCGTTCGCGAACTGGTGAATGTCAAAAGGGATGATACATTCCTCGCCGCCGGCAGGGTCATATCCGAATGGGAACGCCTGGACACTTCTGATGCCGCGGTTCGTGATATCAAAAAGAACCGCAACCGGATCATGTGGGTGATGCTGGCTTTCTTGCTCAGCGCCATTGGGGCCGTTATCGTCATTTTCCGTCAGCACCAGCGCATGCGCACACAACTTCGGGCCCTGTTCCGGAAGAACCTCGAAGAAATGCAGCAGGCTGCGGAAGCATCCGTACAGCAAAGAACGCTGGAAACAGAGCCGCCCTCCAATCTGGAGGAGGCAACGGTTCAGGCCAGGTATCAGGCCATTCTTCAGGTGATGGAACGCGACAAGCCCTGGCTGGATCCGGGTTTCAGCCTTCAGGAACTAAGTACGAAACTGGCTACGAACCAGAAGTATATCTCACAGGCGATCAATATGTTCAGTGAAACAGGATTCTCTGGCATGATGAATCGCTATCGCGTCAACGAGGCGCGCCGCCTCATCCTGGAAGGCAAGCCTGATACAAGTCTTAACGACATTGCCCTGCAGGCCGGGTTCACCAATCGGGTGTCATTCTATAGGCAGTTCAAGGACATTACCGGAATTTCTCCGAGTGAATTCCTTAAACTGGCCCGTTGATCCCTGCCGGAAAGGATCTCACGCCAGGCACTAACGGATACGAATAACCGAAAAAATTACGGACAAAAAGAAAGGTCCCGGATCAGATCCGGGACCTTTCTTTTTAAATATGATCCATATTTATTTTTGAAAGCGCGGGTCCGGCTTCTGCCAGCCGGTTTCCAGCGGGCGCTTGGCAGGATAGATCTCATCGAGCGTGAGTCCGTCATACAATCTTCCGTTCTTCATCACCCTGCTGATGGAATTGGTGTTGCGGATATTTTCCAGCGGATTTCTGTCCATCAGGATGAGGTCTGCCAGTTTGCCGGGCTCGATCGATCCCAGATCCTTATCCAGTCCCAGGCCTGTTGCCCCCAGAATCGTCGCGGTCTTCAGCGCGTCGTGGTTGCTCATGCCGCCGCTGGCCACACTCCATAATTCCCAGTGGTAACCCAGACCTTGAAGCTGGCCATGGCTGCCAATGCCGGCCAGGCCACCCGATTCAACGAGTGCCCGCATGCCTTGTGCATGCTTGCTGAATACATGATCGTCTTCCGTGAACCATCCACCCAGCGCCCCCGCCCTGCGACGGATCTTGGAAGAGAACTCTTCATAAGGCGTGAACCTGCGCAGTTTGTCGTTCTTCAGCGGGCTTTCGTTGGTGTAGAAATAGTTCTCCGCCCAGGGACCGCCATAAGCGACGAGGAGGGTAGGTGTCACCGTCATCTTGGAGGCCGCAATGGTGCGGATCACATCATTGTACAGCGGATGGATGGGAATGGCATGCTCATGACCCGGGTATCCGTCGAAGAGCTGTGTCATATTGAGTTTAAAATCCAGGCCGCCTTCGGTCGTCGGCATCAGTCCCTGTTCCTTGGCCGCCATGATCACCCACTGACGATGCTGGCGGTTGCCGACCAGGTACATCTTGATATACTTGGTATTGTAGTATTTGCTGTACTGTTTGAGGACATTTCGGGTTTGTTCCAGGTCCTTGAGATTGTATGACCAGTAACCAACGCCGGGTCCGGTGCTGTAGATCCTCGGTCCGACGATCTGTCCGGACTCCACCATGTCGCCGTACGTCAGCACATCAGTGGTGGCAGTCTGCGGGTCGCGGGTCGTGGTCACACCATACACCAGGTTGGCGGCATACAGCCAAACCTGGTTCTTGTGCAGTCCCCAGAAAGGCCACATGTGCGCATGCGTGTCCACGAATCCCGGTGTGATGGTCTTGCCTGCGCATTCGATCACTTTAGCTCCGGGAGGCACCTGCAGCGTGCCTTTGGGCCCCACGGCTTTGATCCTGTTCCCGACGATCAGGATGTCTCCGTTCTCGATCACTTCATTGCCGCGCATGGTGACGATCCGGGCGTTGGTCAGCAGGATGGCTCCGGTTGGTATATCGCGGCGATAAGCCACTTTCACCTGATGCTCCAGGGGTTCGAATTTCGGTTCTTTTTTCGCAAGGGCCTCTGCCACACTGTCTTTCCGCGCGCGCGCCGTATCTTTTTTGTACACAACGGCCATGGAATCCTTGAAGGCCTTCTGCAGGGAGTCCGCTCTTTTTTTCGCGTTCGGGCCGCCTGTGTTCAGGGCGATGAGACTATCGGTCTTGCGTTTGTCCTCTGCTTTTTTCGCGGTCTTGACAGAATCTTCGAAGCGTTTGGCGCCAGCGATGTCGTACACCCAGTGTCCGTTACCGAGCGACCAGTGCACCCGCTTTCCATCCGCTTCCCAGGCAGGGAACTCTCCGCCGATCTCCGTGAGCTGGCGGGCAGGGAAACTGGAGGATTTCGGATCTGAAACCGAAATACTTGGAGTCTTTCCGGCTTCGGGGATCGTTACCACGTAGATGTTGTTGTTGACCTGTGCGATGGCCTGATCGCCCACCGGCGCCATCAGGATCGTTTCCGCCGCGGAAGGCATATTCTGTGGCTCCCGGTTGCTGGCAGACTCAGGCAGCATGCAATGGTTCAGCGGATCTGCGGACATCATCGGCCGGCCCATCACATATTGCGTGCTCCCGGCACCATGGCCATCAGCATCGGCTACAGATCCATAGGTGGTGATACCGCTGATCTTTGCGTGTACCTTCTCGTCCGTGCCATCCCATCTGATGGAGATCAGCTGTCCGCCGGGGGCATTGAGGAAGAGACGGGTCGTATCCTTTGTGAAATGGACATTGCCACGGTTGCGGGCCATATCTATCCGGCGGATCTCTCCACCGTTGTCTGCCATCCATACCAGTTCACCCTCGGCTCCGCTGAAGAACGGATCCTCCGCATCGCGGAACAGGCGGGCCGGGCCACGGAAGAAGGCGATGCGCCCGTTGCGGCTCCAGGCAGGCTGCATGTAGAAGGCCGATTCCTTCGTGAGCTTTACCGGCAGGGCGGGGCCACTGGCAGGTACCTTGTAGAGATGACCGCCTTCTTTTTCGTCCCAGGTGACAAAGGCGATCTGTTTTCCATCGGGACTCCAGGCGGGCATGGCCTGGGTCATTTCACGATCCA
Organism: Chitinophagaceae bacterium; assembly: GCA_021299955.1. Taxonomy (GTDB): domain Bacteria; phylum Bacteroidota; class Bacteroidia; order Chitinophagales; family Chitinophagaceae; genus Pollutibacter. Next base: position 29,243 of record JAJTFQ010000025.1, on the reverse strand, counting down.
TCAGGCGACGCGGCTGCCCGTTGGGGTACTCCATGACATAGAGCCGATTCAGGGCGGTGAATGCCAGTTGTTTGCCGTCCGGTGAAGGCACACCGTCGCGGATCTGGGTGACCAACGCATGGCTGGTATCGGAAATGGCATAACTCTGATACAGACGGGGACCCATCTCTACCCGGACATCCGCTTTGAAAGGGATCTCCACGGCCTGACCCCCATCTACGGTTACCCGGTAGATCCGCCCGTTCCATGAAGCGATCAGCGCGCGGCTGTCAGGGGTGAAACACATGCCGGGATACACACCCTGCGGGGCGATGGATTCCTGGTCATCGCGCTGTACCGGGTAGGCCAGCCAGCGCTCGTCGCCTGTCTTCAGGTCGCGAAGTACCAGTCCGGTCTTGTCTTCATACCGGCTGCCATACGCCAGCCAGCGGCCATCCTTTGACAGCGTGGGGGTGAAGGCCGATCCGTAACGGGTAGTGATCGTATTCAACTGTCCTTTTTTCCGGTCATAGGTGCCGATCTGATACTGCGGGAGCAGGGCGTTGTAATTCCATGATCCGTTGCGCTGGCTGAAGTACACAGTTTCGCCGTCGTGACTGACGAAGGGATCGATGGTCTTCAGACTCGCCGGCTGGTCGATCAGCTGAATGCCGCCGCCGCCGTCTTTGTGATACATCCACAACTTCGGAACCCTGCGTCCTTTTGAGGCAATGATGTATTCCCCATCCGGTGTCCATACCGCGGCAGGGAAATCCTCCGTGCGTTCGCGGGTGAGCTGGACCGTATCCTTCTTCTCCATGTCGATGTACCAGATATTATCGCTCCCGGTGCGGTCGCTGGTAAACAGGATCTTCTTACCATCGGGACTGAACCGCGGATGCGTCTCATACGCGATGCCCTTGGTCACCGGAGTGGCCTGTCCGCCTGCTGCAGGTATCGTATAGATATCTCCCAACAGATCAAAGGCGATGGTTTGACCATCCGGACTGATGTCCACACTCATCCAGGTGCCCTCGGAGGTGGTAAAGGCCACCTCCCGAGCAGGTTTCAGCGGAAGATCCTTGAACGGGGTGTATACCATGGTATCCTTTCGGATGGTATCCTGACTTGGCAACGCCCAGCCGGCGAACGTACCGGTGTCAGATCCGGGTATCATTACCCAGCCTGTCCACACAGAGAAGCCCAACAGTACAGGCAACAGAAGTCGTAACATATTATTAAATTTTAAGGCCATAAATTACGATTTTTCACTCAGCCTTACGGGAATGTTTGATGATGTCCACCAATAGAATCATGGCCACTTGAAGGGAAGTTGTATTTTAAAATGGACAAAAAGGTAGTATCTTTGTGACAAATGTCCGTAATGTCGTCCGTTATCATTCCCAAACGTAAGGCACGGCCATCCGGGAAGGATGCGTACCTGCAAGCCCTGATCGGAAAAGAAGGATCGGAAGCGCAACTGACCTGGGCCATACTTGGCGGAGCCAATTCCCTCGTCGAGGAACCCTCCTCTGCGCTGGACTATGTCGCCCTGAGCCGCAAAGGCTTGCAGAAGAAGGCACTGGCTACCCTCGCCTCGGTGATGTCCATCCCCATGAAGGAGATGGCGGAATTGCTGAACCTCTCCTACAAAACCCTCGGACGAAAGCGAAACGATGACACCATGGATAGTCTGTCCTCCTCCCTGGCCATAGAAATGGCCCAATTAGTGGCCCGGGGATTATCTGTTTTCGGAGATCAGGATCGCCTGCAGCGCTGGTTGCAACGCCCTAATCATGCATTGTCTGGCCAAACGCCACTCTCCCTGATGAACAGCCCCACCGGTATCCGCCTCGTCGGGTCCATCCTCACCCGTATCGAAGAGGGTATCCTCACCTGAGTCCGTCATGTTGTATTATCGGATCGTAACCTCCCGTGTACGCGCTTCGGATCTGTCCGGCACCGGCGCCTGGCTGGTGGGCGGCCGCTGGAATCCGGTCGGAACACATGCCTTATATGCCAGCGAAAATCCGGCGCTGGCCATGCTTGAAGTGCTGGTGCATGCCGACGTTCGAGATCTGCCGGACCTGCTTTACCTGGCGTATATCGAGGTGTCGGATGCCGCCCCCATCCGGTCGATACCTATGGATGAATTACCGGCTGACTGGCGAAAACCAGATCACCTGGGCTTGAAGCAAATGGGCAAGGAATGGCTGTCAGATCCTGACTTCATAGGTTTTCTGGCCCCCTCAGCTGTACTGCCGGTCCAGCGAAACCTGATCCTGCATCCCGGGCATGTGCGGTTCCTCCGTCATGTCAAACTGGTCGATGTGCGGGAGATCAGGCCAGATGCGAGGCTGTTTTCCTGACCATCCGGCGTCCGTATCATCTTCGGTTAGCCATCAGCGTTAGTATCTCCGGGCCCATATGTGCTCAGTCAGTATTGATCATTTTCACGGTCTTGGTTCCCTTGGCCTGCCGGATGCGGTAGGAGAAGGTCATGTTGATCTGACGGGGGCGGAATCCCATCAGTGCGTCCGTATGGAATCCCGGACCTTCGATGATGTAGAAGACCTTCCGGGAGTTGAAGACATCCATCACATTGAGGGTGAGCGTTCCGCGTTGTGCGAGGATGTCTTTGCTGAAAGAGAGGTCAGTGAAGAAATACCCCTTGCGGCTGCCCTGCACGAGTCGCTGCCGGGCTTCGTAGTTCATGCGCAGCTGGATGTCGAGGTCGTGTTTCAGGCTGAAGCGCGATGTTTGACGCGCGAACCAGCTGAAGGTTTCGGTCTTATAAACGGAAAGGATATTGCTGCCATCCACCCGGGCGTGAAAGAAGTTGATGTTCGCATCGAGCTTCCACCATTTGCGCAGGTTGGCGCTGCCGGTGGCTTCGATGCCGTAAGCTTTTTCTCCGAGCAGGTTCTGCGGCTGGGTGAAGGCGTTGCCCAGCTTGTCCACCTGCCGGATGCGTTCGATCTTTTCTGTGGTGTTCCTGAAATAAACGGAAGCGCTGAAAGCGCCCTTGGGGAAGGATTTGAGATGACCGATCTCGAAGACATCACTGAATTCCGGATCCAGGTCGGGGTTGCCACCATTGAAATTCCTGGCATCCGAAAAGGTGGCGTAGGGGCTGAGATCGTTATACACCGGCCGTCTTACCCGACGCGAGTAGCTGAGTTGGATCCCGTGGTCATTCGGCAGGCTGTAGGTCAGATGTGCGCTCGGGAAGAGGTTTCCGTAATTGCGCGGGTTGCGTTGTCCGGTCTCCCGCAGGATGGTGGTGACATCCGTCCATTCCGCGCGCAATCCACCCTGATAACTGAGTTTCCCGTTTCGGTTGCCCAGGATCGCGTACGTGGCATGGATGTTTTCGTCGTATTCGAAGATGTTGTCGAGGCCGGGTAGGGGAACATAACCGCCGGTGGCATTGCGTTCACTCACCACGTAGTCATTCACCATGTTGCGGAAGCTGGTACGCAGACCGGTCTCGAACTTGCCTTCACTGCCGATGGGTTTGACATAGTCGAGCTGCAGGAGGTATTGCTTTTCCCACTCGTCGTTCAAGGATCGCTGAATGGTTCTGGCTGCAGTGGTGACAGGCCTTCCCGCACTGATCTCAGGCCATTGTTCGAAGGTTTGGTCGGAGTTCTCCCAGTAATCGAGGTACTTGACTTCAGCGGTGAGTTCGTGTCCCTTTTGTGCGAAACTTCGTTTATAGTTGACCGTTATCTCGGTGTTTGGTTCGGTCTCCTCCTCATCCTGGGTCCGTCCCTGTCTGCTTTGTAAGTTGTTCAGATCGAAAATGTAATCATCGTACACGAAGCTGCGGCGTCGGTTGCCCTGGCTTCGTCGGTACAGATAGGCCAGGGTCAGCACACTCTTCTCGGTGAAGAAATAATCGAGGCCTGCGCGGATGTTATTGTTGAAACCAAGCAGTTCCGCCTCGTCGTGCTGCTTCATGATGCGCAGGGTATCCTTTCCGTAGAGTTCCTGGGTCATCCGTCCACGGGAGGGCTGTATCCGGTAGGCGACACCATAGTTAAGGAAGAAATTGATCTTATCCCTGCGATAGTTGAGGTTGGCCGCCAGTCCGTAATTAACGGGTTGTCCGCCGATCAGTTCGAAGGAGCCGTTGAATCCCTGTCGACGATCTTTTTTCAGGATGATGTTGATGATGCCGGCATTGCCTTCGGCCTCATATCGGGCGGACGGGTTGGTGATGATCTCAACGCGCTCCACCATGGCGGCCTGCAGGTTGTTGAGTCCGCTGCCGCCCTTGATGCTGACGAGTCCGGATGGCTTGCCGTCGATCAGGATGCGGACGTTATCGCTCCCGCGCAGCTTGACCGTTCCCTCCGGATCGACGGAAACGGATGGGATGTTCATCAGGATGTCATTGGCTGAACCTCCGGCATTGGCAAGGTCCTTTCCCACATTAAAGATCTTCCGGTCGAGGGCCAGCTGCATGGAACTTTTCTCTGCCTGTACCACCACTTCCTGCAGCACAGCCACGGCAGGTGCCAGTCTGATTTCACCGAGGTCTTTTTCGGGTGTTGCATCATTCAGCCGAAATGCCGCCGATCTGCGCGGTTGATAACCTGCATATTCAACGATGATCTCATATTCTCCGTTGCCGGTCTCCAATCTGTACCGACCATCCTGGCCGCTAACGGTGCCGGCCACCGGTGTTTTCCTTCCGGTCTTCAGCAGTTGAATGGTAGCTCCCGCCAGCGGCTGGTTTCCTGCAGAATCGATGACGCGTCCCCGGAGGATGCGGGTAACTTGCGTCTGGCTGACGGCCTGCTCCGGGATGCCTGTCAGGAACAGAATGGTCAGCATCGGAAAAATAAAACGCATGGGCGGGATCGTGGGGATGCGTGTAAGATAGGAGGGTTGGCGGCGACTGGTGAAGGGTTCAGCTTATTTGATCGGGGTGCAGTGTTCTGCGAGGATCCTTACCTTCCCTTCGTGCTTGACGATGGTGATGCTGCATCGTTGGCGATCGTTGAAGACTTCGCCGTGGTAATGTCCTTTCCCCTTCCAGACTGTATTTACGACCGCGGTGCTGCCTTCGATCTGCATCGTCTGGGCCTCACGTTCCATGCTCTGAAGGGTGTACACTTCGGATCCGGCCGTCGCCAGCAGACTGGGTCTGTCAAAGGTGTAACCGGATTGGGTGTAATACACATAGTGTTGCGACAGCACTGAGTCTACGAGGTTAGCGTTCTTTGTCTGCCAGCCTTGGTCGAATTTGGCGATCACAGCCTTGACCTCTGCTTCCGTGAGCAGATCGTCGGAACGATTGCATGCAGCAGCCAGGCATACCATGCCGGCCAGGAGTATGAGTCGCATGTGATTGAAGGGTTTTGTGAACGAAAGTTACTGAATTCGGGGGAGATTTCCCCGCGCCGGCCTTACATCTTCCTGTCGAGCGCGTAGATAAAATTGCGTTTGGGCAATTCCCCGAAATAAGCCACATCTTCTTCCCCTATCTTATGCGCGCCGATCCGCCCGATCGCGATCTGCGATCGAAGGTTGCCCGCCCCGATCTGGAAGATGATCCGGTCGACCCATTGGAAAGCATGCTCGGTCATCAATTGTTTGGCGATCGTATTGAAGCCCTGGCCCCAGCATCTTCTGGCGAAGAAGGTATAACCGATCTTCACCTCCCGGGCCTCCGGATTGTGGTCGTAGAAGCGGCTGCTGCCGATGACTTCTCCATTCGATGCATCCAGGATGAGGAAAGCTCCCTGAGAGGCAATGGCTCCTTCAAAAAAGACTTCAAAAACTTCACGTCGGTATCTGTCGGGGTTGGGATGCTGCACCCAGATCAGCGGGTCAGACGCCGCCGAATACAGTACATCCAGGTCTTCCGGGTACAATGGTCGTAGGATGACCTGGTCTTGCCGGAGTGTGTAGTTTACAGGGATTAACCGGGATTCGCTCATGGTCGCAAATTTAGGGATCTATCCTCTATCGCAGCCGGGCGATCGCATCACAGACGGCGGAAGTGACGATGTCGATCTCCGCTTCCGACGTGAATCGTCCAAGACTGAAACGTATGGATGAAAGGGCCTGCATATCCGTCAGTCCCATCGCCTTGAGGACATGCGATGGCGCCTGTGTCACCGATGAACAGGCGGATCCGTTAGACACCGAAACCATCCGTGAGATCATCTTCAGCAGCCGGTCGCCTCCGTTGATGTCGAAACAAAGGTTGGCGACATGAGCCAGCATATTATTTTCGTCGCCATTCAGACGAACACCATCGATATTCAACAGGCTGTTGCGGAGCCTGTCGCGCAGGCCGGCCAGACGCACTGATTCATCCGCCATCCGATCTCGGCAAATGAGCGCCGCCTTTCCCATCCCCACGATGCCCGGGACATTGAGTGTGCCGCTGCGCAGTTTACGTTCGTGCCCACCGCCGAAAATTTGCGGGGCAAGGTCGATCTTTTTATCCCTTTTTCCGATGTACAATACACCCGCGCCTTTCGGTCCGTACATCTTGTGTGCGGAGAAGGCCATCATGTCGATGCCTTCCGACCGGGCATTTACGGGGATCTTTCCCACCGCCTGGTTTGCATCACAGAAAAAGAGCACACCAGCCTCGCGGGAAATTTGTGAGATCTCCCGGATGGGATGGAAGAGACCGGTTTCGTTATTCGCATACATCGCGGCGATCATCAGCGTATCAGGGCGGATCTCATCCCGCAGCTGGTCCAGGTCGACATGTCCGGCTCCATTCACCGGCAGTACCGTGACATCCATTCCCTTTGATCGCAGATGCTCACACACATCCAGAACGGCCTTGTGTTCCGTGGCGACGGTGATGATATGACCGTGAGGAGATGGCTGCACTTCCGCCAGACCGCGCATCGCGAGGTTGATCGATTCTGTGGCACCCGAAGTAAATATGATCTCATTCGGTGATGCCCCGATAAGGCTCGCTATATCCTCCCGCGCCATGACTACGGCTTCTTCTGCATACCAGCCATGCGCATGGCTTTTACTGGCCGCATTCCCGAAATGTGTCGAGAAGAAGGGCAACATGGCCTCCACCACCTGCGGATCGCAGGGCGTGGTTGCATTGTAGTCGAGATATATGGGATAGCCGCTCATATTTATTTTCAATCGTGTCTCACGCCTTCCTTCACCCGAAACACATGCAATATGTATGGAAAAATAGCATCCATGCTTTCTGCCGCGCCCCTCGGAGATCCCGGCATCGTGATCAGCAGGGCGTCTCCCGCAAAGCCGGCGATGCCGCGGCTGAGCATGGCGTAGGGTGTCCGTTGCTGGCCGTAGTCGCGGGCCACTTCCATGATGCCGGGTACTTCTCGTTCGATCAGCGGTCGGATCGCGTCCGGAGTTACATCCCTGGGCGAAAGTCCTGTGCCGCCGGTGAAGAGAATGAGTTGATAACCTTCTTCGATGAGCCTGGCGGCGGTAGATTGGATGACGTTGAATTCATCCGGGATGCAAAGCCGGCAGGAGACGCTGAGCCGGTGTTTGCCAAGTCGTTCCTGTATGACATCTCCGCTTTTATCCGTGTTGAGTCCCTTGCTGACGCTGTCGCTGCAGGTTATGACCGCCACACGTACAGTATCGGGGTAGGCATATTTGATGTCTGATTTCCCGCCCTTCTTCTTCTCCAGCCGGATGGTGGAGATCTCAATGCCGTCATCGATGGGTTTGAGCATATCGTACATCGTCAGGGCCGTGACCGCTGCGCCATGCATGGCTTCCACTTCCACTCCGGTCTTGTAGACAGTGTGCACTTCAACCCGGATATGCACTTCCAGTCCCGAGATCTCATGTTGGATGGAAGTGAACTCCACCGGCAATGGATGGCAGTCAGGGATCACCTCGTAGGTTTTCTTGCAGGCCAGCAAACCGGCGGCCCTGCTGAATTCGAAGACATCGCCTTTCGGAACCTTCCTTGCCATGATCGTATCGATGGTTTCCTGTTTCGATACTTTCAGGATGGCCGTCGCTATGGCTTCGCGAAGCGTGCTGGATTTATGGGTGATATTGACCATGTAGCCGTTTTAAGAATTACTGATTGACTTTCCACTGGTATGACTCATCACTGAAGATCTCCCTGCCCCAGATCGGAAGTTCTGCCTTTAGGCGCTCCACACATTCCGAGCACGCATCCATCGCGGCCTTCCGGTGTTTGGAAGAAGTAAATACAAAGAGGCAGAGCCCGCCTGCAGGCACGATGCCCAGGCTGTGATGTACATGCATACAGGTCAGCGGATACTTGGCAAAGATGTCTTCCCGGATCTGCGCCATACGCTCCAGTGCCATCTCCGACTGCGCTGTATACTCGATGCCGGTCACCGGCTTTCCATCGATCTCATCGGCGCGTACCTGGCCCAGGAAGATGCCATGTCCGCCAATGGATGTCTTGCCTTCATGTTTCGCAATGCTGTCTGCGATAAAGGTCGGAGATATCGGACCTTCCATGAAAATGTTCTTGGGTTTCCTGGGTTCCATCGCTTATATTTATTTAAATGTAAACAAGGCGTTTACACCGCCTTTCAGACTGCGGGCCATGATTGTTTCATCCATCTGTTCGAGTATCCTGATCGCGGCCAGGCTTCTTTTCCCGGATTGACAGATGATGGTCACGCTTTTTCCGGAAAATTCTCCCGCATGTTCATGCAGACCCGACATCGGAATTTCCACCAGGGTCACGCCCAGGGAAGCGCAAAGTTCCGCCAACCTTGGCTGTTCATGCGCTTCCCGTATATCAACAAGCGGATTGGCAAGATGGTTCTGCCTCCAATCACCCGGATCCGTTTCCTTCTGGTCGGTGATGTCCATGCTACAGGCTCTGGCATAATCGAGGGCCAGGTATTCCTTCGGGGAGGGAGGTGTCATGGCTGCACTGTCGGGGTGAGGCGACAACGTGAAATCGAGGAATTGCTGAAACAATGCATCATATGTAAGTAAGCGGTCAGCCAGCGGCTCACCGATGCCTGTGATGAGTTTGATGACTTCCATGGCCTGCATCGATCCAATGATGCCGGGAAGAACGCCAAGAACCCCGCCCTCTGCGCAGTTCAGCACCTCGCCTGACTGGGGCGGAACGGGGAACAGGTCACGGTAATTTACGGATCTGGAACCATCTGATCTCAGGTGATTGAAGACCGCGACCTGCCCTTCGTATTGCGAAACGGCACCAAATACCAGCGGCTTCTGCAGCAGGACACAGGCGTCATTGATCAGATACCGCGTGGCGAAATTGTCGGTCGCATCTACCACTACATCGTACGTTGGGAAATGATCTAAGCAATGACTTTGCGTCCAGGATACGGGCCAGATATTTATATTTATTTCGGGGTTGAGCGCCATCAATCTCCGTTTCGCTACCTCGACCTTCAGGCTTCCGATGTCTTCATCTCCAAACAATACCTGCCGGTGCAGGTTGGACAGGCTGACCCGATCATGATCAGCAATGCCGATATGTCCGACACCCGCTGCCACCAGGTACTGCATGATCGGGCAGCCGAGCCCACCAGCCCCGATCACCAATACGCGCGCATCAGCCAACCGTTGCTGCGCTGCGGTCCCGAATCCTTTCAGGATCAGTTGTCGATGATATCTTTCCTGCATCTGCGCTTACGTTATCTCAACCACCGGAGAAGGGCGGCAGCAGGTCTACCCTGCAACCGTCAGATAGGATGGTATTAGCCTGGATCATCTTGTTATCTACCGCGAGCATGTATTTGGCGCCGGCTAGCGCGGGGAACCGTTCATTTAACTGTCGGATCAGGTGATCCGTATCAAGCTGATCTTCGAGACTTACAGTGTTACATCCGGTTCGATCCGTCAATTGTCCAAAAAATCTGACATCAATCATAGCAAGTAATTAGGTGAGCAGGAGTTTGAGGGAAGCTACGGTCAGTACGATGGAGAGCAGATACTTCAGTGCCCGGTGATCGAGTTTCGCAGATCCCATCCAGGCGCCTGCTGATCCACCGGCAAAGGCTACACCCACATAAGCGAACATGTCCGGTTGAAGTTCGATCCCCTGCGAGAATTGTCCGGCTAGTCCCGACACCGAATTTACGAAAATGAACAGCGCGCTGATGGCCGCCGTCTGTTTCTGGGTGGTCCAGGACAACAACAACAAGACAGGCGACAGAATGATCCCGCCGCCAATACCGATCAGACCGGATAAAAATCCTATGATGGCGCCGATCAGCAGCGATAATTTTACATCCGGAATATTTTTCGTTTGTTCGTCACCGTTAGTGCTCATCAACATGCGTCCCACAGGGATCAGCAACAGGATACCCAGTAATTTTTTATAGATGGCCGCGTCCATCTCGATCATCCCGCCGAGGAAGGAGCAGGGAATGGATGCAAGGGCGAATGGCAGGAATATCTTCCACTTGAAATGACCACTCCGATAGAACAGGATGAATGCCGACAGGGAGACGAAGAGGTTGAGCAGCAGCGCCGTGGGCCTCATCACGGCCGGCGACATGCTGAACAAGGCCATCAGGGCAAGATAGCCGCTGGCGCCGCCGTGACCCACCGAGGCATAGAGGAAGGCCACGATGAATAGCAGTACCAGAAAAAGGATCTCGACGGACATGACTTCGACTTATGGGATGATATGAATATCGATGAGCTGTCCTTCCGCGAAGTCGGTAGCTTCTTCCGTCAATACCGCGATGCAGTTGGCTTCAGCGTAGGACGATAGTTTGTAGGATTCCTGACCGCCCTTCAATGTTACGAAATCTCCCTCATTTTTTGCTTTCAGGAAATGGGTCAGTCCCGCCGGCTTGCGATGGGCATGACTTAGCTTCGCTTGTCTGACCTTCAAATCTTTTTTATCCCCCGTCATGATGCTGATGGCCGGTAGCACATATTCGTAGAAGCAGGTAAGCACGGAAGCTGGATTGCCGGGCAATCCGTACACGGCCTGATGGTTCCGGGTTCCGAAGAGCATGGGTTTGCCCGGCTTCTGTCTGATCTTGTGAAAATGACTGACGATCCCACAGGCTTCAAACGCACCGAGGGTGAAATCATAATCCCCCACACTGACACCGCCTGTCATCAATACCAGGTCGGATGTCTGTAAGGCCAGATCGAGCAGTTGGTTCAATCTTTCCGGGATATCTCCTGAAAAATAAATATGAGTATCCCGAATGCCCAGTTGCTCCAGGCAGGCCTTTAGCATTGGTGAATTAGAATCATATACTTGTCCGTATCCCAGTGGCTCACCGGCCTGTTGCAGTTCATTGCCGGTTACGATGATGGATACCTTCGGAGACGGGATCACTTTTGCCTCAGCGATGCCTATGCCGGAGAGGAAACCGATCCGCGCGGGATGCAGCACAGCGCCTGCAGACAACGCCAGTGATCCCTTTGCGATCTCGGATCCGGGAAGCCTGACATTATCACCTTTCTTGATGACTGATGAATCGAATGCCAGCCTGCCATCTGTGATCTGCGCTTTTTCCTGTGGCAGCACAGTATCCGCTCCCGGAGGGACGGCCGCACCGGTGAATATCCTCGAAGCCTTACCGGCAGATAATAAAAAAGTCTGAGCATCTCCTGCCGCTACTTCTCCTTCAATGAGATAGGATGTTAAGCCTTCCTGAAATGAAAAAGCATAACCGTCCATCCCGGATTGTGGGAAGGCCGGGATATCATAGGCCGAGTAAATATCTTCAGCCAACACCAGGCCTCTTGCATCTGTGAGTTTGCTCATCTCCGCATCTAAAGGGCGGATATGTGAACAGATGAGCTCGAGTGCCCGATCCACGGTGATCATTTTTTCCATCATCAATAAAGATAGGGTCGAGAAAGACGAGTGGGTATATTATTCCCATTCAAATACTGAGCAGCCGATTTGAGCAAATCTGCGTTCATCCCCCGATCGTGATCATACTGCGGTTTTCTAGTTTCGATGTCTCGATCTTCTCCATGTCGGTGGTGAATTGTCCACCCAGTGCCTTCTGCTTATCCCGAATGCTTTGATAGATCAGCGGAACAATATCCATGCCCTGCCGGTGTGGGGTGAGCAGATCTGTCTCTGTGGTCGAAAAGAGGCAGTTCTTCATCTTGCCATCTGCGGTGAGCCGCATCCTATTGCAATCGCTGCAGAACGGCGCACTCATGGTGCTGATGACGGCGAAGGTTCCGAGATGCCCGGGAATGATGTATTTTTTCGCAGTCTCGTGTTTCTCACGTTCCAGCGGAAGCACATCAAAGGCATTCGTAGCCACTTCCAGGATCTGCTGCCAGGTCATGACGCGATCGCTGTTCCATTTATTTCCGCTAAAGGGCATGAACTCAATGAATCTGACATGGATCGGCTCATCTTTCGTCCAACGGATGAAATCAACGATCTCTCCGTCATTCAGACCCTTCATGGCCACGACATTCACTTTTACATGCAGTCCCTCGCGGATGGCCAGTGCGATGTTGCTCCTGACCCGATCATATTGATCCCTGCGGGTCATAAGCATAAAGCGATCCTTGTCGAGGGTATCCAGGCTTATGTTGAGGGAGGTAATGCCGGCGGCTTTGATGACATCCATGAAGTCATGCAGCCGGGTTCCATTGGTGGTAAGTGTCAGTCGCACACCGAGGGCTCCCAATCGACGGATGATGTCTGCTGCATCTTTCCTGACCAGCGGCTCACCACCGGTCAGCCTGATCTTATTCACACCGTTGGCGACGAAAATTTTGGCGATGGTTTCGATCTCTTCGGCCTGCATCAGTTTACTCGCCGGCGTAAATTCATATTCCTCTTCGGGCATGCAATAGAAACAACGGAGATTGCAGTTGTCCGTGAGGGAGATCCGCAGATAATCGTGCACCCTGTTGAAACCGTCGACGATCATATGGCTGAATTTTGATGACGGATCAGTTCATGGACCATGAACCATTCCAAGCTTATATTTATTTACAGGATCCGGCTTCAAACAACCATCCCTGATATTATGTTCAGACGTCTGCTTCGCACACCATTCGAACCTTCGGTGTTCATCCTCACTTGATCCTGACGGTCTCGATCCGGATATCGGTTCTCGAATGGATCACATCTGCTTTGTCGCGCAGCATCCCTCCTGGCTTTTTCCCAAAAACCACCTGTATCTCTGCGATGATGCTTAATGCAATTTCTTCCGGTGTTTCCGCATCGATCTCGAGTCCGGCCGGACCGAACACCCTGGACATCATGCTATCATCCGGGATGAAGTCCTCGGCTTTCATGTCGTCCAGCATCCGTTGCAGCTTCTTTTTCGGCCCCAGCATACCGATGTACGGGACCTCCGTCTGCAACAAGGCTTTCAGCATGGCCATGTCGTAGTTGTAGTTATGCGTCATCATCACGAAAACGGTACGCTCATCGATGGGTATCTGATCCAGCACGGCTTCTGGTTTGCTGACCAACACCTGGCAGGCGGCGACGAATCTTTCCGGACGCGCATGGGTGTTTCGGCCATCGACTATGCGGACGTCCCATCCCAGATTTTCGGCGAACTGCATCATGGGTATGGCATCATTGCCTGCCCCGACGACGACAAGTGATACCGGCGGCCGCAGGTATTCGATGAAGGCTGTTATCGCACCGGCCGCAGATCTGTATTCCTTGAATACAGATCTTTTCTGTTGCATGACTACTGTCATCTCACCGATGATTTCATCCCGCAGATGTGCAACGGGAATATCTCCGGTCAGCCTGCCGTCCGATTCCATCAGCAGACAGGTGCCCGGCTGAACGCCATGCCGGGTGGAAAGATCGAACAGCGTCACCAGCACCGAGGCCTGCCTGACGGCATGGGCTTTTCTGATGAGTTCTATGGGATGGTCAGGTTGGTTGACATCGACAGGTTCGAACAGCACCTGAATGACACCCGCGCAACCCAACTGAATGCCGATTGACATATCATCCTCATCGGTGGTATCGTATGTAACGAGCCGGTTATTACCCTGGCTGATCGCATGCATGGCCTTCCGCAAAGCGTCTCCTTCCAGACAACCACCACTGATCGCGCCGGTCATCTCTCCTTCATCCGTCACCAGCATCCGCGCACCCGGTCTCCGATAGGAGGATCCGTCGAGATGAACGACGGATGCGAGTGCCACTCGTTGTCCGTTGCGGAGAGCGGCATCACTGGCGATCACAATTTCCTTCAACTCTTTCACGGAAAACAAATTAAATATAAGGTTACATGCCTTCAGGCGGAAGTCCCGCCTCCCTTGCCTTCATATATTTATCCGGATCTTTTTCGAATTTGATCTTGCACCCGTCGCAACAGAAATATACGGTTTCTTTCCCGTATTGCATCACATGTTTTGGATGCTTCATATCCACTGGTACCCCGCATACCGGATTGATGTAATAGGAAGGGGCTTCTTCTTCGAGGACCGATGAAGATTCGGTTGGGATAGACAGGTCGAGGTTATTCTTGACCCGGATAATTTCGGCCATGATACTGACCGCTACTTCATCCGGTTTCTTGGCGTTAATATCTATCCCCGCAGGGGTATGCAGACGATCCAGCGAAGCCGGATCGACACCCGCGTCGAGCAGGTAGTTAGACATGGTGCCAGCTTTTTTTCGACTAGAGATGAATCCCACGTAGGAAGACTCTTTTTTCAAGGCCTGGAGCAGTGATTCTTCGTCTCTGTCTCCCTGAGACCAGGGCTTTTGCGATCTCTGATTTCCCGATCACCAAGAGATGTGGCCTGGGCAGTACGGGTTCTATGTATATCTCTACCTGGCCTTCACTCTGGCAGGTCATTCGGTATTCCATGACGCCTTCCTGTTTTTGATGGTGCTGCAATTCCTTCCCAATCCTCACCAACCGGGGCTTTCCGCTGGCGATGGCATCAGCTGATTCCTTCAGCACAATGCCTTGTACGCAGCCCCCGCCAATCCAACCTTCCATACGGCCGTTCTTTTTTACGATGGCCTTGTCGCCCAGCTTACTACTGCTAGGAGCCTGTCGGCCGACGACCTGCACCATTGCAAACGGGGCTTGAGCACGGACAAGGTTGGCAATCTTTTCGTAGAATTCAAGCATGACTTAATATATTTTCGAGTTCCAGCAGGCTTTCCAGGTTATGTGCCGATCTGAAATCATCAATCGAAGGCATGGCTGCCTGCATCCCCCGGGCCAGTGGCTGATAATCCTTCATACCCTTGAGCGGATTCAGCCATACGATCCGTTTTGAACGCGCGTGCATTTGAGAAAGTGCCGTCCCCAGTCGAGACACATCTCCGGTATCTAATCCGTCACTCAGCACGATGATCGTCGGTGATCCGTTGAGCATGCGTTTTCCGTAGACTTCGATGAACTGTTGCAGGCATTCGCCAATGCGTGTCCCACCGCTCCAGTGGTCAGTGTGATCCTGAATATTTCTTACAACGGTTTCCAGTTGTCTGGCCTGCAGCCCGCGACTGATCCGTTTCAGGGTTGTACTGAATACGAAGGCTTCCAACTGCCTGAAATGATCGCGCAGCGCACAAATAAATCTCAGCAGAAAGAGAGAGTATTTATCCATTGATCCGCTGATATCGAGGAATACGATCAGTCGTTGCTTTTTCGGCGTATTCATGCGGTGGAAAAGCCGTATGGGTTCCCCCCCGCTTGAGATACTTTGGCGTACGGTCTTGCGCAGATCGGCCATCCCTTTTCTGGGATGTTGCCTGAGTCTTCGCCTCATCCTCACGGCCATTTCCCGGCATAGTCTCCGGGCGATCTCTTCCAGTTGGGAGGCCTCCATTTCCGTGAGCAGGGAAAGGTCCGTTTTCTTTAGCCTTTCCGCTGCATGTGCACCGCTGACATTCCGCGCTTCTTCGTCAATACGTCCGGCAGTCTGCCCTTGTCCGAGCATGACCACAGATGCCTTCGTTTTTCGATTCACGCTGCCCTGAATCTTCACTTCGCTTTTGCGTTGATGCAGATCGATCGGATTGGTGTCCCAGAATTGGGCGAACAACTGATCGAAGAGCATGCATTCCTCCGGAGTCGTGCAGAACAAGGCTTTCAGCGCCTGTTTGAACTGCTGCCTGTCCGCCATCAACCCCAGTGCTGCGGCATGCAGGGCATCCTGGGTTTCCTGAATGCCGACATTAAGCCCGTGCGTTCGCACGTATTGCGCGAATGCAACGATGCTTTCACTAAGGCTGCCCGTCTGGAACGCCTGGATCTTCATGGGGTCGAAGGAACGGATTCGGTCATTTGCTGACGTGCGAGTTCGATGTCTTCAGACGACTTCAGGATGGCACCCAGTGTATCTTCCACTGCCTTCCGATTGAGCGAACGATGACCCAGTGCCACCAGACTCTCTGTCCAGTCGATGGTTTCACTGATGCCGGGCACCTTTGATAATTTCTGCTGCCGGAATTGCTGTACCTGTCGGACGACGGCCTCAAGCAAACCATCATCTATGCCGGGCAACCGCTTTTTGACGATCGACATTTCCTTCTCCAGCCCCGGATATCCGATCCAATGGTAAAGGCATCTGCGTTTCAAGGCATCACTCAGTTCCCGGGTCCGATTGGAGGTCAGGATCACGTAAGGTTTGTGGGTGGCACGCACGGTGCCCAGTTCCGGTATCGTGATCTGGAAGGCAGACAGCAACTCGAGCAGGAAGGCTTCAAACTCCTCATCACTCCGATCGAGCTCGTCGATCAAGAGCACCGGTGATTTGTCAACCTGCGTGATGGCCTGTAACAACGGACGTTTCAGCAGGTAGTCCTCACCGAAGATCTTATGCTCCTTCTCTTCGGTGGTCATTTGGGATGACTCCTGCATTCGGATGGAGAGCAACTGTCGCTGGTAATTCCATTCGTACACCGCTGAGCTGATATCCAGTCCCTCATAGCACTGTAGCCGGATCAGCGGGACGTCCAAAATGGTTGACAGCACAAGGGCGGATTCCGTCTTTCCTACACCTGGGGGCCCTTCCAACAGGAGGGGTTTCCTTAGTTTCAGCAGCAGGAATAGAGAAGTCAGCATCTCCGGATCGGCAACATAACGTGCTTCCTCCAGCAGGGCTGCCAGTTGTTCCGGTTTGTTGAGTTCATCCATGGTTGGTCGTCATTTCCCGCCAAACATTCCCTTGATCATGCTGCCCATCATGGCACCCGCGCTGAGTGCGCCCTTGACTTCCTTGCCGTCGAGCTGATTCTTGAAATTGCTCACGAACTGATCGAATACATGAGAGGTCGCGTCTGTCACAAGCCGGCTACCGAACTGGGCGAGCATACCTTGAACGGTGACATCCATGGTAACACTGACTTCCGTGGCACCTTCAATTTCTTTCAGCACCGCATCCAGCAGCATGTCAGCGCCACCCTTGCCTTTTACGTCGGTACCTGCGCCTTTCATTTTCATGCTGTGCTGCTGTACGTCCCTTTCCAGGAAACTGATGCTGCCGCCATATTTCGCTTTCACGGGACCGAATTTCAGTTCCACTTCTCCCTTGAAGTTATTTTCATCGATCATTTCCGTGAGCGCGGCTCCCGGCACGCATACTACGATCTTCTCAGGATTGGTGATGTTAGCCCATACGGTGTCTATCGGATGTGCCACCTGGAAGGTTTTTGATATCGTTGCGTTCATATTTATTTGTTTAGATAAATGAAAGGGCGGCAGCGCATCATGCTCGTGAGTTCACTTGCGATGTCTGCCGCCCTATGATTGATGGTTGTCAATACATCAGAACACCTGCTTTTCCTTCAGCGCCTTGAAGATCTTATAGGGCGTGATGGGGATGTCCAGATGTGTGATGCCAAACGGCGAAAGTGCATCCACGATGGCATTCGCGATCGCAGGAGGTGCACCGACGGTCGGGGATTCTCCCACGCCCTTGGCACCGATCGGATGGTGAGGGGAGGGGGTTACCGTGTGACCGGTCTCCCAGTTGGGCGACTCAACAGCCGTCGGTACGAGGTAGTCCATGAGCGTACCATTCAGGATATTCCCGGACTCGTCATAGATGAGTTCTTCGTACATCGCGGGGGCGATGCCCTGGGTGAGACCACCATGGACCTGACCCTGCACGATCATCGGGTTGATGATGTTCCCGCAATCATCGATGGCGACGAACCTTCTGACTTTGATCTCACATGTTTCGCGGTCGATGTCCACCACGCAGATATAGGCGCCTGAGGGGAAGGTAAGGTTCGGGGGATCGTAGTAGTGGGTGGCTTCAAATCCGGCCTCCATCCCTTGCGGGTGGTTGGTATAGGCGGCGAATACGATCTCCTGGATGGTCTTGGATTTCTCCGGAGCTCCTTTCACGCTGAATTTGCCGGGTTCCCATTCCAGGTCCTCCTCACTCACCTCGAGCAGGTAGGCGGCGATCTTGCGGGCCTTGTCCCTCAACTTGCGTGCAGCCATGGCGGCAGCGGCACCTGCGGTCGGGGTACTGCGACTGGCGTATGTGCCGAGTCCGTAAGGTGCAGTGTCCGTATCTCCTTCTTCGATCGCAATGTTCTCTGCAGGAATGCCAAGTTCTTCCGCGATGATCTGG
The DNA here is from genome assembly GCA_021299955.1 of Chitinophagaceae bacterium. Lineage (GTDB taxonomy): Bacteria > Bacteroidota > Bacteroidia > Chitinophagales > Chitinophagaceae > Pollutibacter. The sequence goes on along the minus strand of JAJTFQ010000025.1, from coordinate 10,742 downwards.
GCATAGGTTGTTTCATGACCCTGTCCCTGGCTCTTCGTGCCGAAACGGGCGATGGCCTTGCCGGTGGGATGCACGCGGATCTCAGCACTGTCGAACATCTTGATGCCGAGGATATCGAAGTCCTTGGAAGGACCTGCACCTACGATCTCTGTGAAGGTCGATAGGCCGATGCCCATCAGTTCGCCCCGAGAACGCTTTTCAGCCTGCTCTCTGCGCAGATCATGGTAGTTGACTGCCTGCATGGCTTTTTCCAGACCAGCATGGTAATCACCGGAATCATAGATCCATCCGGTCGGGGATTTCCAGGGGAAATCTTCTTTCTTGATGAAGTTCTGCATCCTCAGATCTGCAGGATCTTTTCCGATCTCGAGGGCATATCTGTCAGTGATCCGCTCGATGGCATGGACAGCCTCGGTCACGCGGAAGGAACAGCGATAGGCCACACCTCCCGGGGGTTTGTTGGTGTATACGGCATCACACTCCATGTAGGTCGTGTCATAATCATAACTACCGGTGGCAATAGAGAACATGCCGGTGGGGAACTTCGACGGGTTGGCGGACGCATCCGTGTAACCATGGTCGGCGAGGATCTTGAAGCGGGTACCGAGGATCTTGCCGTCCTTCGTGCCGGCCATTTCCGCCGTGATATGGTAATCCCGTGCGAAGCTGTCAGCCTGCAGGTTTTCACTGCGGTCTTCGATCCACTTGACCGGCTTGCCCACCAGGAATGAGACAGCGATGGCGATCACATATCCCGGATAAACGGGCACTTTACCACCGAAGCCACCTCCGATGTCCGGCGCGATCACGCGAACCTTCTCTTCAGTGAGGCCTACATGGCCGGCTACCAGCGCGATCACGGTACGGATGGCATGGGGCGCCTGCGTGGTCATGTACATCGTCAGGTGATTGTTCACCTTGTCGTAGTCAGCTACGCAACCGCAGGTTTCGATCGATGCCACATGGATACGGGGGATATGCATCTGTTCTTTCACGACGATGTCTGCCGTTTCGAACAGTTTGTCGGTTTTTTCCTTATCGCCCACCTTCCAGTTCCAAATATGGTTGTCTGTCTTGCCTTCTTTGTCTGTCCTCAATACCGGAGCAGAAGGATCAAGGGCCTTGAAAGGGTCGATGACCGGCTTCATGGGCTCGTATTCCACTATCACGGCCTCGCGTCCGTCGCGCGCGGCGTACTTGGTGGTGGCGATGACGGCGGCGACCTCCTGGCTTTGGTACATCACGGTGTCCGTGGGCAGTACCATCTGCGTGTCGCTCATTAGCGTGGGCATCCAGTGGAGGTTGTATTTCTCCAGGTCACGACCGGTAACGACGGCAACAACACCGGGCACTTTCATGGCCTCTTCGATGTTGATTTTCTTGATCTTGGCATATGCGTATGGACTGCGTACGATGTCCATATACAGCATGCCGGGCAGCTTCACGTCATCGACGTAGTTGCCTTTCCCCTGGATGAATCGGGCGTCCTCCTTGCGTTTCAGGGAGTGTCCCATCCCTCCGATGGACTTCGAAGTCTTACATTGAATCATGATGATGAATTTATGTGTTGAATGATGGGATCAGACGAACTCGGGCTCAGTGGAAGGGGTCTCTTCCCCACGCATCTTCGCACCCGCCCACTGGACGGCCTTGACGATGTTGTTATATCCGGTGCAGCGGCAGAGATTGCCGGAGATGCCCCAACGGATCTCTTCCTCCGTCGGGTTGTTGTTGTGCTCGAGGAGCTCTACGCAACGCATGATCATGCCCGGGGTGCAGAATCCACAGTGAAGACCATGGTTTTCCTTGAAGCCGTCCTGGAGCGGGTGGAGCGGACCTCCCTCGGGGGCAAGTCCCTCGATGGTGGTGAGGCTATGCCCATCGGCCTGAACGGCCAGCACGGTGCAACTCTTGATGCTCTTGCCATCCAGCAGAATGGTGCAGGCACCGCAGCTGCTGGTATCGCATCCGATATGGGTGCCGGTCATGTTGAGGACCTCGCGGATCATGTGCACGAGCAGGAGCCTGGGTTCTACTTCCAGTTCATGTTTTGTACCGTTGACGGTGACTGATATCTTCCTAGTCATATTTATATTGTTTCTACGATTTAATATTTAAGACTGAGCTCTTTCAGCGGCCTTTTTGATCATCCGCTTGACCAGCACTCCGGTCACGTGGCGCTTGTATTCTTCAGATCCGCGCAGATCAGTGCTGGGGCTGCAATCTTCCGAAGCGAAGCGAGCGGCAAGTTCAATGGTTTCGTCGCTCAGCGGTTTGCCGATCAGCGCTTCTTCGCTGCGGACAGCCCTCAGCGGAACAGGATTGACATTGGTCAGTCCGATACCTGCCGCCGTGACCACGCCAGATTCATCCAGCGTGATCTGTACCGCAACTCCGGAAGTGGCGTAATCGCCAACTTTACGTTCCAGCTTGTGATACGCATTGCCCGTACCCTTGGGCGGAACCGGCAAACGGATCTCTGTCAGGATCTCGCCTTGCTGGATGGCCGTCATATAGAAACCATAAAAGAAATCATCGATCGGAACGGAACGTTCTCCATCAGCACCCGTGATGATCACAGAAGCCCGCAAGGCGATCATCACCGCCGGATGGTCGTTTGCTGCGTCGCCATGCGCCAGGTTACCACCCAGGGTACCCATGTTACGCACCTGAGGATCTGCAATGAGTTTGGTGACATCCTTGAAGATCGGAAAATGTCTGCCGAGCAGTTCCGAGTGTTCCAGTTGCGACTCCCTGACCAGGGCGCCGATGTGGATCGTGCCGTCCACATCCTCGACAATTTCGGACAATCCCGGGATCCGGTTGATGTCGATGAGATACGACGGGGTCGCAAACCTCAGCTTCATCATTGGAATGAGGCTGTGTCCGCCAGAAAGCACTTTGGCTTCATCTCCGTGCTCGTTGAGCAGGGCGATCGCCTCAGCCAGCGTGGCTGGTGATTCGTAGTTGAATGACTGAGCAATCATCGTGTATGGGTTTTAAACTTATGGATTCAGTTCCGTCGTGTTTCTCCAGACACCTGGGCGGAACCATTTAAGTATTTATATATGCGTTGGAAGCCGAGACGGCCCCCGCCGGGGAACATATTCTTCCATAACCAGGGTAAACTGCCGTTCATCCATACACCCACAAACAGCAGCAGGGTGCCGGAATAATAGAGCGGTTGTCCACCCTGGCGGATCACGCTGAACATGATCATGAACAGTCCGGGGATGGAGAATAAAAGCGCGTAGATGGTTTTTACCCCTCTTCTGTTGAATACGATCGCCAATAGGGTCAACATACCCAGTGCCGCCGTGATCGTGATCGTGAGTGGGGAGTTGTGTGTGAGGGAGGATGTGGTCATGACGCCCTCTCCGCAAAGCATGGCGGTGGATGTGAACGCCATGATGCAGAACGGACACTTCGGTAACAGCGCCAGCAGGAGCCAGGACGCGATGCCCATTTTTGGGCGCACAGCTGTTCGCCGGTCAGGGCAATGATTACAGTTATTGTGCATGGTATACAAGCCTCGTTCAAATCAATGAACATCATTTTGCAAAAAATGTTCTGATTTTTTTTTCATCGATGAAATATGCATAATTGCTGACTACATGAAGGTAATTTGGGTTAATTTCTAGGCGTCTTACCCCCACATATTGCCGGATTGAGCCGGAAATCGGCTGTTGAATGTTGATGCCCGAAATTCAATGTTGGGCCTGAGGTTCGATCCTGTGCACGGATGGACCTACCGTGCCATCTCCACCACCTCGCAATCCCGGATATCAGATCCTTCCACTGTAAACCGGATCAGCGTACGCACCTTGTGCCATCCCTGTTTCCCTGCGGCACCCGGGTTCATATGCAGACAACCCAACCTGGGGTCGTGCATCACCTTCAGGATATGCGAGTGGCCTGTAATGAAGAGTCCCGGCCGATGTTCATGTAAGAGTATCCGGGCTTTCGGAGCATATCTCCCGGGATAACCGCCGATGTGGATCATCAGCACCTTCAGGTCTTCGCACGACCAGCAACGGAATTCCGGGTGGATCGACCGGATATCGTACCCGTCGATGTTACCAAAGACGCCGGTCAGCGGCCGGAAATCCGCCAGCCGGTCCGACAAGGATCGGTCACCAAAATCTCCGGCATGCCAGATCTCATCACATTTTTCGAAATGTCGGAATACGGCATCATCCAGGAATCCATGTGTGTCGGAGATCAGGCCTATGCGTTTCAATGTGATTGCGTTTATCTTTGCAGCACGATTGTAAGGTATGCCATTCTTCCGCAATTTCACCTGGTGGATCGATAAGCGGCGCTGGAAGTACGTCTTCCTGCTCACCGCACTTGCATGCTGTCTTCAGGCACTTCCTCATTCCGCCTGAACAAGCCGGATGCTCCGGCCGTATTATTTCCTGCAATCTTAAAAACAGCACCATGCCCCATTATCATCGCCTGGGAGAGATCCCGCACAAGCGTCATACCCAGTTCCGCAAGCCGGATGGAAGCCTGTATTCCGAACAGCTTTTCAGCACCGAAGGTTTTTCGAATGATTATTCCCTGCTGTATCACTGTCATCCGCCGACCCGCATCATCGCCACCGATGAACCGGTCAGCGTGGCACCTGAGATCGCCGAGGAACGGATGTTGAAGCATCGCTGCTTCGAAGGATTCAGCATCGCGCCGGCAACGGACTATCTGGCATCCCGCGTACCGGTGCTGGTGAACAATGATTGTCACATTGTACTCGCCGCCCCCCAGGAAAGCATGCAAGGTTATTTCTTCAAAAATGCCGACGCCGACGAGGTCATCTTCGTACATGAGGGATCCGGCGTCCTGCACACGATGTATGGCGAACTGCCCTTTGCTTATGGTGATTATCTGGTCGTTCCGCGCGGGACCATCTACCGGATCGAGTTCGCCGGCCCCGACAACCGGCTGTTCATCGTAGAATCCTTCAGCCCGGTCCGCTACCCCAAACGTTACCACAGCAAATATGGACAGCTCCTCGAGCACGCACCATATTGTGAGCGAGACATCCGGCCGCCGCACCGGCTTCATACGATCGACGAAACAGGTGACTTTCTGGTAAAGACGAAAAAGAAGGGGATGCTTTACGGACTGCACTACGCCCATCATCCCTTTGATGTGGTCGGATGGGATGGTTGCTGTTATCCTTTCGCCTTCAGCATTCATGATTTTGAACCCATCACGGGCCGGGTACACCAGCCACCGCCCGTCCATCAGACCTTTGAGGCGCACAATTTTGTGATCTGCTCCTTTGTTCCCAGGATGTATGACTATCATCCGCAGGGCATTCCGGCGCCTTACAACCATAGCAATATCGACAGCGATGAGTTGCTGTACTATGTCGATGGGGATTTCATGAGCCGAAAGCACGTCACCCGCGGAATGCTTACCCTGCACCCTTCAGGCATCCCCCACGGGCCGCATCCCGGGACGGTGGAGAAGAGCATCGGCCAGAAAGAGACGCGGGAACTCGCCGTGATGGTCGATACCTTCCATCCCTTGATGCTGACCCGGCAGGCACTGTCCATCGAAAATCCCGGATATGCCATGAGCTGGGCAGAAGGATAGTGCCTCGTTATCCTGTGGGATGATCTCCGGATCCTGCCGGCAGGTATTTGGACAGGTTACCGGAATTCATTATCTTTGCAATGGCAGGTCTTACACGACCAGCTCCTGTTGAACTCCCCCAGGGCCGGAAGGCAGCAAGGGTAGACGGTTGAGCGGTGCGATGTAAATCACCTGCCATTTTTTTGCCCATTCGTTAAAACGCACATCAAAACATACGATCATGAAATTCTTCATCGACACGGCCAACCTCGACCAGATCCGTGAAGCCAATGCCCTGGGGATCCTCGATGGGGTGACCACCAACCCCTCGCTGATGGCCAAAGAAGGTATCCGCGGCACCGAAGCGATCGAGCATCATTACAAGACCATCTGCGAATTGGTCGATGGTGATGTAAGCGCAGAAGTGCTATCCACCGATTTCGAAGGCATGGTCGCAGAAGGCAAGCGCCTGGCATCCCTGCATTCGAACATCGTCGTGAAAGTGCCGATGATCAAGGACGGCATCAAGGCGATCAAGTGGTTCTCATCCAACGGTATCCGCACCAACTGTACGCTTATTTTCTCCGCCGGACAGGCCATCCTGGCCGCCAAGGCCGGCGCCAGCTACGTGTCTCCGTTCATCGGCCGGATCGACGATAGCAACTGGGATGGCATGGAATTGATCTCTCAATTGTCGCATATCTATACGATCCAGAACTTCCGGACAGAGGTCCTCGCGGCGTCCATCCGTTCCGCTCTGCATATCGTAAAGGCTGCTGAAGCCGGCGCAGATATCTGCACCTGTCCGCTCGATTCGATCCTCGGACTGCTCAAGCATCCGCTGACCGACATCGGACTGGCCAAGTTCCTGGAAGATGCCAAGAAGATGTGATCCATCCTGATATCAATAAAAAAGGGGCAGATGTTCGGTCTGCCCCTTTTTTATTGATATCATTGAGTTACTTCCCGAATCCGGCTCCTTTCGTCTTTTTCGTCCAGTTATCCGTCCGGAACGGATTGACGGGCAGTCCGGCCGAATTGAACAGGTTCAGGTCGTTTGGATCATCAGCCCATGCATAGCGCACGGCGACCGGATCCTTCACCTTATCGCAGGTGACGATGATCTTGTCCTTGCGCAGTTCCGCTTTTGCGTAGTGGAATTGCTGGTCGGCGCCTGCCATCTCGAATCCATGGATGTAACCGTACCGGTTTCTGACCGACAATCCCTTGTATGTGTGCTTCAGGCTGATGATCGCCCGTCGCTTATCGATGGTCATGGTATCGAACATGGGGCTTTCATGCGGGATGTCCATTCCGTAGGTTTTGGCCAGGGCCTGCAGGGCCAGCCGCTTGCCCACGTCCTGCTTGTTGCGGGGATGGATGTCGGTGGAATTGCCGATGTCGATGATCACGGCCATGCCGGTATTGGGCAGTTTGAGGGTGTTTGTCTGCGCCTCCCGCAACTCGCCCCAGGTGCTGCCTCCGTTCTGACTGTTACCCTTCGCCGCCTGGAAATGGGTCAGCTGTACAAAGTAAAAAGGGAAATCCTCCTGCCAACGCTTCCGCCAGTCCTGGATCATCATCGGAAAACTAAGATTGTATTGATCAGCGCGTGAGGCATTGCTCTCACCCTGATACCAGAGCGCACCACGCATGCCCAGTCCGACCAGCGGATGGATCATGCCGTTATAAAGCAGCGCGCCATAGGTGTTCGGATTTTTCATGACCGTGTCCACCGTCGGGTATTTCGCCTTCAGCGCCTCGAATTCGGGATGAGAGAATAGTACATCCCCGCTGATCCAGGTCTCGACATGTGTACCGCCCCAGGAAGAGTTCACCAATCCGACCGGAACGCCCAGTTTTTCCTGGATCTCACGGGCATAAAAATATCCCACGGCCGTAAATTGGGCTACGGTCTCCGGACTGCATATCTGCCAGGCGGCGGGTTGAATGTCTGTCCGCGGTTGCAGGGCCGGATTCTTCGGAACCTTGATATGCCGGATCTGCGGATGATTGGCCTGGGCGATCTCCCGCTTGGCACTGTCGGAATTGTTGACGACCCATTCCATGTTGGATTGTCCCGAACAAAGCCATACTTCGCCGATCAGGATATCTGAGAATGTGACCTTATCCTTTCCTTCAATGCTCATCTCGAAGGGCCCGCCGTGATTCATGGCAGGGAGCGTCACCATCCATTCGCCTGTTTTGGAAGCTTTGGTTTTTGCCGAGGCGCCGTTGAACGCGATGGCAATTTTTTCTCCGGGAGATGAAGTACCCCAGATCTTAATGGGCTTTTGTCTTTGAAGTACCATGTGGTCGCCGAAGATGCCGGCGGGCTTGACCTGAGCGATGCCCGTATTCAGGGCCAGTGCACAGATCAGCGCAATGAATGTTTGTCTCATGTTTGGAGGCGGGGTTAAATTTTGCATAAGTTATCGAATCGGCCGGATTTATACAAATCCGCGATCCTGGTTCACCGATAGGCAGGCAGGAAACACCCGGATCAGATGATCCGATAGTTGCGGTAATTGGTATCAATACCGATCATGCGAAGCAGATCTTTTAAACGATCTTTCATCCTCTTTTTAGAAAAGGAGGGATCTGCATCGAATTGCCAGTTGACCCGCTCAATGCGGGCCCGGATCACAGAAGGATGGGTGCCCGTGTAACGCGCCAGCTGGGTGATGTGCTTTTCGTAGGCAAAGGCATCGGCCTGGTAGATGTGCTGCTCCATCCACTGGTCGTCGTGGTAGTATTTATTGAAGGTTTCCAGCTTGCGTTGCATGGCCTCCGGCTCGCGCACCCATCCATAATGGTGGATCCAGGCATCGATCGCCTTGACGTTCATCTTTTCATTCGGATCTTTTCGGAATCCCTGGGCATCCCGGTAGGAATGGATGTCCGGGCGGTTCCGCACCACCCTGATCTCATGTCGGTACCATTTGTTGGATGCCCCGATGAAGTCATAGGAACCATAGAAATGCCGGTATTTGAACAGAAGACCGTCCACCCGATCATCCGGAAGATAACGTTCCATCGCAGCCCGGATCAACGGCAGATCGTCTTCATGGACGACCTCATCTCCCTGAATGTAGAAGGCCCAGTCGGCATCCTGTGAGATGGCGCGAAAGGCCTTGTCGGTCTCTTTAGCCAGCACCACGCCGCCTTCCCGGAGCGAGTCATCCCATACCGTATCGATGATCCGGATCTTTCCCGGATCGATGGATTCGATCAGCTTTCGGGTGCCGTCGTCTGAATTTCCAACCGCAACAACACATTCATCACAGAGCGGCAGGATCGACCGGATGGCTTCGACAATCGGATAATCATATTTGATGGCATTCCTGATAAAGCTGAATCCGCTGACTTTCATGGTTCGATCGGCCTGTTTCTGTGCGCCTGCATGAAGGTACACCAAGTTGCTGGCAACCGGTTCTGAGGATCCAATTCCGATGCTGTTCCTTCCTTCATCCGCCTTTTTCGTAAATTTGCAATATGATTTTACCCATCGTGGCCTATGGCCATCCCGTGTTACGGCAGGTGGCCGCTGATATCACCCCCGATTATCCCCAGCTCGACAAGCTCATCGAGGACATGTGGGAGACGATGTACGCATCCAGCGGCGTAGGACTGGCCGCTCCGCAGATCAACCGTTCGATCCGGCTCTTCGTGGTCGACAGCGCCCAGATCTTCGAAAATCAGGACGACGACGAGAAAGGACGTTACCCCGACGAACCCGGCGTCAAGCGGGTATTCATCAATGCCAGGATCCAGGAACTCACCGGTGATACATGGGCCTACAACGAAGGCTGTCTCAGCATTCCGAAAGTCCGTGAGGATGTCATGCGCCACCAAGCCGTGAGGATCACTTATCTCGACGAAACCCTTCAGCCCAGGGACGAAACCTTCCATGGCATCACTGCACGCGTCATCCTGCATGAATATGATCACATCGATGGCAGACTGTTCATCGATCACATCTCCCTGTTGAAGCGTAAACTGCTGCGCAAAAAACTCGACGAGATCACCAAGGGCAGGGTGAGGACAGACTACCGCATGCTCTATCCTAAATCCTGATGACACGAGGTCAAGGACACCCTGATATACAGCCGATCCTGTCGAACAGCCATTCATTCAGTATGTTACTAACGGCCATGCATAAGCGAAGATTTTTTTTCAGGATCTTCATTGCAGTGGTATGTATGGTCATGAGACTTCCCGCCTCCGCACAGGTTCGCGATACGGTGGATGCCGGTGGCGCGATGGTAACCCTTTCGGAGGTTGTCGTGAGGTCTGGGATGGATGTCAACGGATTCATCGAACGTGTCCGGCGTGACACCACCTTTTACAAAGCTTTCCGAAATCTTCGGGTGCTGTCCTACAGTTCGCTCAATGACATCCGTATGGCCGGACGAAGGGGCCGTCAGGGTGCCGGCTACCGAAGCCGGACCAGACAAACGGCCTGGTCGGGATGTCGTGTTACCAGCGTCATCGAGTCCTCACAAACCGGAGACTTCTTCGAAAGGGATGGATCTCACCGATATTACACGGCCCGGCTCTATGATGCGCTTTTTCATTCCTTTGATACCATCTGCGGCCAGCACAATCTGGTCAGGGATCACGCCCCCAGGACGCGCGGAACTTCCGGGATGGACCGGCACAAAGAACAGTTGAAAACGTTGTTCTTCAATCCGGGAGCCGATATCCCGGGGATCCCGCTGATGGGCGACAAGACCCGCATCTTCGATGCGGATCACCGCCCTCTCTACGATTTTGACATCGACATTCAGGACAGAAAGGGTGTACGTTGTTATGTCTTCCGGATCTCCGCCCGCAAGGATCTCGGTATGCTGGATCGCGATCGCATCGTGATCGACGAAATGGAGACCTGGTTCGACTACCGGAGTTTCGAGGTCATGGAGCGGACCTATGCCATGCGCTATGATGCCGGTGTCTACCGGTTTGACGTCAGGATGCATGTCGAACTGGGTCATGCCGGCAGGTACCTGGTGCCCACCCTCGTCCGTTATGACGGCTCCTGGAAAGTCGCGCTGAAATCCCCGGAACAAGGTGTTTTTACCGCTACCTTATTCGATTTTGAGTAGTGTTGCACCTGCAAAATTCTTTACCTGACCATTGCTCGACGTAGTATCTCCCCCAAC
>JAJTFQ010000163.1 GCA_021299955.1 Chitinophagaceae bacterium | reverse complement strand
GTCCGACAACCTCTGCCGTCAATGCGCTGCCCAGGTTGAGCCAGCATCCGTTGACGGCCTCTCCCTGCATGAGTCTCGATTTCAGTCCTTTCATCACTTATATTTATTTCTTGGTTACGTCCTTTAGGCGGTCATCACTTGACATCCCACCACACACGCGTGTCCATGATATCCGGACCCTGACGCTGGATGGCAGCCTTTACCTGCTCGCTGTTGACATTCAACTCCGCATCGGGATAGGTCAACCGGCGGATGAAGGTCTCCGTCTTGAGGTCACGCCCCGGGAATAGGTTCGGTGTCAGCACCGGAAACCCGCTGCGTCTGAAGTTAGCAAAAGCCTCGGGACCGTTCAAAAAAGAGGCAACCCAATATTGGGTGTTGATCTGTTCGAGGGCCCTGGCTGTATTCAGCGGGTTGGCCGTCACCCAGGCATCGATGGCGGTGGTGGCCACGGCCGTGGTCGTCCCATAGAGCGCGAGTTGCTGCATGTGTGCCCGCACACCATTTGCATATGCCGTGGCGGCTGTGCCGGTAGCCCAGCCCCGGGTAATGGCCTCAGCGAGCAGGAGCTGCGTCTGTGCATAGGTGATCAGGAAGGTTGGCGCCTGGGGACTGGCCATGCGGGTTCTGTCGAGCTGGCTGTAATCCCAGAGACTGGCGAGCCCGCTGGCCGTTACCTGGGAGGAGATCGTCGTATTATCGAAACCCAGGGGCATGCCGATCTGATCGGCCGCCAGTCGGGTCGCACGTGACTCGATCTGGTTCGCGCCACTCAGCGCGCCCCTGTAACGGACGGAGATTGCCGTCAGGCGCGGATCGCTCGTGGTCTTCAGGTGATCAACGAAGTCCTTTGCCAGGTAGAAGAAGGCTGACTGACCACCGTTGAGCTGATTGCCGACATCGTTCGGGAAATTGGCATTGTGACGGATGACGACGTTGTCGGTGTTGGAGGTCATGAGCCCGCCGGCAACGGCCTTGGCCACATAAGACTGGGCTACAGCGGGTTTCACCTTGCTCAGGCGCATAGCAGCCCTCAGCATCAGCGAATTGCCCACCCGCTTCCAGATGGCGACATCTCCTGCAAATAAAATGTCCCTCGTATTCCTCGGTTTGGCAGCGTCGAGTCCAGCCACCGCAGCCTCGATCTCTTTCAGGATATCGGTGTAGATCGCTTCCTGTGAATCATAGGCGGGCTTGGCGACCCCTTCAAGAAAGCCCTTGCCGGCCTGACTGTAAGGCACGTCGCCATAGGTGTCCGTCAGGAGCATGAAAGCATAGGCCTTCCAGAGACGGGCCGTATGGTAGAGGTTGGAATTGTTCGGATCGGCCTTGGTCTTTTCGATTACATCGATCAATTCCCGGACAACGGTCCGATAGTATCGCTGCCAGTTTCCGGCCGCCACGTTGCGGTTGTCCTGGTTGTAATTGGCGGCTGAACCGACTCCGCTGAACGGCGTGATCATCTGCTTGACGATCGTGGTCTCGTAGCTCAGATTCCCATAGGTGAGGGCGCTGCCAATGATCGCATTGTTGAGCTGGAAGGCCGGCTCTACGGTCGTCAGGGCCACCGGATTGACGTTCATCTCGTCGAAACCCTTGTCGCAGGCGCCCGTCATGAGCATACCCGCGATGATGAAGGTATATTGATATAACTTTTTCATGTGCTGTGCATTTGTCTTGAAGCGCCGCTTAGAATTTCAGGTTCAGATTGAAGCCAATGTTCCGGGTGATGGGCAGGCCGGTGGCCTCCAGGCCGATGAGGTTGTCCGAGGGAAAACCAAACTGCTCCGGATGGATGTTGGGCACCCACTTCTTGATCACCAGCACATTGCTGGCCACGGCACTGATCCGCAATCCCTTGACAAACTTGAGTTTCGGCTGGACATACTTCGTGAAATCATAGCCCGCCGTCAACTGACGCAATTGCCAGAGGCCCGCGTTATACACGAACTCTTCTGCGATGTTCTGGCTGCGCACGGTCTCGTAAAAGGCCTGGACACCCGAGCGGGCAGCATTCTTTTGACCATTCGGGTTCACACCATTGCCGATGACATAACCTTCCTGCCGACCGACCAGGGTGGCCTGATGTAGGCCATGACGCCAGGCGTTGAAGTTGGTGCCCGAGATCATTTTATGGCCCAGCTTGAAATCTACCAGCGCAGATAAGGTCACTCCGTGGATGGTGAAGCTGTTGGTGATACCACCCGTCCAGATCGGTACGGCGCTGCCAAAGGCGATCTGATTGGCGGTACGCAGCGGACGCCCGTTGCCTGCGTCGAACACCTGTTGGCCCGAGGCATTACGCTGGTAGCCATAACCGTAAAGCTGACCCAGTGGCTTGCCCACCACCTGGCGGAGTTCTCCGGTAAAATCACCCGTTCCCACGGTGATGATCGTATCGCCGGCACCTGTACCCAGGCTGAGCACTTCAGACTGATTGTAGGCGCCGTTCACATTCAGTTCCCAGGAGAAGTTACGACCGCGCACCGGGCGCAGGTTGATCATACCCTCCACACCCCGGTTGCGGCTCTCACCCACATTCACGAGCTGACGCTGATAGCCGGATGCATCCGAGATCTGCGCCTGCAGGATCTGGTCGGAAGAAAGTTTGTCGTAATAACTGAGTTCGAGCGACACCAGGTTGTCGAACATCCGCATCTCCAGACCGATCTCCTTTTCAGACACGCGCATCGGACGCAGGTTCGGATTCGGCACGGTGGAGGCATTGATGCCGGCAAGAGACTGAGGTGTACCCGAAGGATTGGGGAATTGGAGAGGATTGATGGCGTAGAACAAACTGTTCGAATAGGGCGGAACATCCGTATCACTGCCCACTTCCGCATATGCCACCCTCAGTTTACCATAATCCAACCAGGCCGGCATCCGGTCACGGAAAGCCTCGGTGAAGATGAAGCTGGCCGTCAATGAAGGATAAAGGATGCTCCGATTCTGCGGCGAAAGGGTCGAGAACCAGTCGTTCCGAACCGTTCCATTCACATAGAGATACCCGTTATATGACACTTCCGCGGATCCGTAGACCGAATTCACCTGGCGCTCGGACACTTCATACAATGGTTGTAACAACCGGCCATTGGTGAGGGTGTAGATACCCCTGGTGTAGAAGTCATTGACCAGGACGTTGTTCCGGTTTAGTTTTCGGCGCATCTGGTTGCCACCGGCCATCAGGTCGACGGAGATATTGCCGAATTTACGACGGGCACCGAGTAGCACATCCGCATTCAGTTCCCGGAAACGGCGTTCGTCCTGGATGTATTCGCCATTCACGAAACCGGGCGGTGCAGGTGCCTGGCGCTGGCTTCCGGTGGGGAGATTGTACTCCTGCGAACGGGAATAGAAATCCTGCCCAAGTCGTCCTTGGAGATAGAGCCATTTGGTGAGATCATATCGAACCGTCAGGTTTCCGAAGAAACGATCACGATTGATCTTATCAAACCTCGTCAAGGCAAAATAAGGGTTCGTCCGGTTGGTGAACCTGGACCAGGAAATTTCATCACCCGCCGCATTCACCATGTTTTTCTTCAATAACTCCATCGGCAGGGAGTTGGCCATATTGTAAAGCACGACCGGGCTGTAATCCTGCTCGCCGATGTTGGGCGGGTTGTTACGGAGTTCGTTGGAATAGCTGATGTTCCCGGAGACGGTCAGTTTCTTGGCGAAGGTCTGCGTGAATCCGAGGTTGAGGTTCTTCCGGTCGAAATCGGATCCGGGCAGGATGGCGGTCGACTTCATATTGGCCAGCGAGAGGCTGAAGCCACCGAACTCTCCACCAGAAGAGATCGTCACCGAATTGGTGAGGGAATTCCCCTGTCTGTAATACTCCTTGATCTGATTGCGCTGGGGCTCGTAAGGCACAGTTAGGTTATCGAACAATACCTGGGTCATGCCCGGCTGGAACTTCTCGCCGAAACTCCACTGGCCGGAGGTCGGAAAGGGCGTGGTCGGTCGCACCCCATTTTCCCCCTGACCATATTCGTACTGATAGTCGGTGTAGTCGACCAGGGTCTCATTGGTGTAGTTCGTGTTCACTTCGATGCCGATGCCATTACCCTTGCCGCGCGTCTTGGTGGTGATCATGATGACCCCATCCTTGGCGCGGGAGCCGTAGAGTGCGGATGCCGCCGCACCTTTGAGCACCGTCATGGATTCGATGTTGTCCGGATCGATGCTGCTCAATCCGTCTCCACCATCCGATGTGCGGTTACTACCGCGGGCGGATACATCCCCGCGTGCACCGTAGTTTGTATTATCTATGGGCACGCCGTTGACGACGATGAGTGGAGAGTTGTTGCCGCCGAAAGACGACTGGCCACGGATCCGGATCTTACTGGTACCTGCAGGACCCGATCCCAGGGAGGTGATGTTCACGCCAGCGATCTTACCTTCCAGCGCATTCATGAAACTTGAGCTGCGGTTGACCGTCACCTGGTCGGGCGGAACGGTAGCGGTGGCATAGCCCAGGCTCTTCTGTTCGCGCTTGATGCCGAGGGCCGTCACGACGACCGTCTGCATGCTTGCAGCTGCTTCAGTGAGTGTGACGTTGATATTGCCGGTACCGGCCAGTCGAACTTCCCGGGTCACGTATCCGATGGATGAGATCACCAGGGTAGCCTTAGCATCGGGGACATTGAGCGAGAAATTACCCTGGGCGTCCGTCGTGGTGCCGGCGCCTCCTCCCTTGACCTGTACCGATACATTTTCAAGGGGTTTGCCGTTTGCATCGGTCACCTTTCCGGAGATGCTCACATCTGCCGGGGGGGGCGGTGGAGCCGGAATAGCCCCGACAGGAGTCTCGGTCCTTTCCTTGACGACGATGTGGTTCTCGATCAGGCCCGCAGTCAGCGGCTGCTGACTGAAGCAGGCCTTCAGCGCTTCATCCAACGTGGCATCCTGAAGGGAGATGGTGACGGGCCGCGCCTTCTGGATGTCGCTTTTCGTATACACAAAAGTGTAACCGGTCTGCTTGGTGATCGCACGAAAGACCTCTTCAAGGGAAGCATCCTTGCGTTTGATGGTCACCCGCTGAGCATAGCCTTCCGAAAAGGCATGCAGGCAACAGACGAACAGGAATAGGCAGGACAGTTTCATCGCGATAATAAATTGTCTGCTGATCAGCCCATGGCACGGAAAACTGCCACGGCTAGTGCTTAAATGCATAATTTTGCCATGTTTGGGTTTGGAAATTAGGAGTGTCGCAACTGCTGGATTCGGCCCGGACTACATTCGGGGATTCGGCCTGCCAGCCGGATCCCTTTCTCGTCCCGGTCACATCATGTGACATGTTCAGACATATGGTTCGTTTTTTGGGTTTATGAATGCGGGACAGCCCTCCAGGCATCCCCATTTTTTTCAAATCT
>JAJTFQ010000162.1 GCA_021299955.1 Chitinophagaceae bacterium | reverse complement strand
TTCTTCGCCTTCATCGGTTTCGATGCCGTGAGCACGGCCGCCCAGGAAGCCAAGAATCCGAAACGCGATATGCCCATTGGTATCCTCGGTTCGCTGGTCGTCTGCACCATCCTGTACATCCTCTTCGGCCATGTGCTGACAGGCGTCGCCAACTGGTCTGAATTCGTGGATCCCGAGAAGGGCCGCGAAGCCTCCGTCGCCTACGCCATCTCTACCTACATGACCGGATACGGCTGGCTGGCTACCGCGGTTACCGTCGCCATCCTGGCGGGCTTCTCCTCCGTGATCCTGGTAATGCTGATGGGACAGAGCCGCATCTTCTACACGATGAGTCACGACGGACTGATCCCTAAAGCTTTTGGCGACCTGCACCCCAAATTCAAGACACCTTACAAGGCCAACTGGATCCTGTTCGTTTTCGTGGGACTGTTTGCTGCCCTGGTTCCCGGACATGTGGCCGGCGACCTGACGAGCTTCGGAACCCTGTTCGCCTTTGTACTGGTGAGCATCGGTGTACTGATCCTGCGCAAGCGCAGCCCGGAAATGGAGCGTCCGTTCAAGACTCCGCTGGTTCCGCTCGTGCCCATCCTCGGCGCGGTGATCTGTCTGGGCATGATCGTGGCCATCGACGTCCGCACCCTGCAGTTCGCTTTGGGATGGATGATCCTTGGACTGCTGGTCTATTTCGGCTACAGCCGCAAGCGCAGTCGCCTCGAACAACCCGGAGAGATCCTGCCAAAAGCCTCGGATTTCAATTAAACCCTTACATTAGATCGACCAAATCCCGCCACCTGGCGGGATTTTTTTTACGGGTTCATTACCTTTGCCCCCCAATCATCTTTCCCACAAGCACATCTCAATACTATGGGTCGCATTTTCGAAGTCCGCAAATCCACCATGTTCGCCCGCTGGGACCGCATGGCCAAACAGTTCACCCGCGTCGGTAAGGACATTGCCATCGCCGTAAAAACGGGCGGCCCCGATCCGGACACCAACCCGGCTCTTCGCCGCTGCATGCAGAATGCCAAGAGCTTCAACATGCCCAAGGACAGGGTGGAAGCCGCCATCAAGCGCGCAATGGGCAAGGAGATGGAGAACTACGAAGAGATCCTGTACGAAGGCTACGCCCCGCACGGCGTGGCCGTTCTGGTGGAAACGGCCACGGACAACCACGTAAGGACAGTAGCCAATATCAAATCGCATTTCAATAAAGGCGGTGGCTCGCTCGGCAACAGTGGCAGCGTGAGCTTCCAGTTTCGGAAGATGGGTGTGTTCAAGTTGAAGCCGGAGGGATTGAATGCCGAGGATATGGAACTCGAACTGATCGATTTTGGACTGGAAGAACTCGGAGAGGGCACCGGTGAAAATGGGGAGGACGTGCTGGTCGTCCGCTGCGGATTCAGCGATTTCGGGAACATGCAAAAGGCCCTGGAAGAGAAGAACATCATCCCGATCAGCGCCGAGACCGAATGGATCCCCGGCACCCTCGTGGAACTGAATGAGGAACAGGCACAGGAAGTATTGAAGCTGGTGGACCGCCTGGAACAGGACGAAGACGTCCAGAAGGTGTTCCACAATCTGAAGTGATGATATCGGGAGGGTCCCGAAAACTCGGAAACCCCGTCGAAAAAATCAGGGTAAATGGGTGAACTGAAGACATCCCGATCGTCTCATAACCCACTGTCAGACGACAGACCGCTGGTCATCTTCGACGGGGTTTGTCATTTATGCCATGCTGCCGTGGCCTTCATCATCAACAGGGATCCGGCAGGAGTTTTCCGATTTGCGCCCCTGCAGGGCGAACATGCCGCTCAGATCCTCGGGGATGTTTCTACAGACTTCCGTGCTGCTGACTCTGTCCTGCTGGTAGAGAACGGAAGGATCTATGATAAATCGGAGGCGGCACTGAGGATCTGCCGCAGGCTTTCCCTGCCCTGGAGATGGCTGTGGGTCTTCCGATCGATCCCCGGAGGATTTCGGGATTGGATCTACTCCTTTGTTGCGAAGAACAGATATCGCTGGTTCGGGCGCAGCCAGGAATGCATGGTGCCGCGCGCTGAGTGGGCGGATCGCTTTCTCTGATGATCGGTCTGTAAAGGACACCTATTACTCCCGGATCATATCCATCACGGTCTCGATGACATCCAGTGCATTCGGCTTGCAGAAATAATCTCCATCGCTGCCATAGCCCGGACGATGGTCCTTGGCTGTGAGGGTTCGCGGAGCAACATCCAGCCAACGATAGCCCCCTTGCTTTTCCATGACCATATTGAGCATGTAGGCGCAGGCGCCGCCGGGCACGTCCTCATCTACAAACAAGATGCGGTTCGTCTTTTTCAACGAGGCCAGGATGCCCTGTTCCCGATCGAAGGGCAACAGGGTACGCACATCGATGAGTTCGACACTCACGCCGAGTTGCTCCAGGGTCGGCAGGGCTTCCTCCACGACCCGGATGGTGGATCCGTAGGAAACGATGGTGATGTCTGATCCTTCCCGGATCACTTCCACGATGCCCAGGGGTACACGGATGTCGAGCAGGTTTTCCGGCAGTCGTTCCTTGAGCCGGTAACCGTTCAGGCATTCGATGATCACGCCGGGGTCGTTCCCTGCCAACAGGGTGTTGTACATGCCTGCGGCCTGTACCATATTTCTGGGGACGCAGATGTGGATACCGCGCAGTGCGTTGATGATCATGCCCATCGGAGAGCCGCTGTGCCAGATGCCTTCGAGGCGGTGGCCGCGGGTGCGAACGATCAGCGGTGCCGCCTGGCGGCCGCAGGTACGAAAACGCATGCATGCGACATCATCGCTCAGCGGCACGAGTCCGTACATCAGGTAGTCCAGATACTGGATCTCCGCGATGGGCTTCAGTCCGCGCATGGCCATGCCGATGCCCTGGCCCATGATGCTCATCTCACGGATACCGGTGTCGAAGATCCGCTCCTTACCATGCTTCGCCTGAAGGCCTGCAAATGCCTGATTCACATCGCCGATGCGGCCGAGGTCTTCTCCAAAGGCGAAGACCCTGGGATCATGCGCGAAAAGGGCATCGAAATAATTGTTGAGTACTTCAAACCCTTTGATGCTGAGGGCTTCTTCACCATATTCAGGAAATACCTCCCGGATGTGAAGCGGACTGTTCGGTCCTTCGTCGATCAGATGCGTGTTGTAGAGTGACCGGTTTTCTGCACGCAACCGCTCGAGATAGCTTCGGATCCCGTCGGCGCATGAGTCCTTACCCAACAGCGTCGCTGCCAGGCCCAGGGCTTGTATGACATCCCGGCGTACGGGTTCCCGATTTACGGCCAGCTCTTCGGCATGTTCTGCAATGGACGGATGTAACTCCGTAACATCTGATGGCAATCCACGCAACAAGGACACGGCTTGTGATACCTGTTCCCGAATGGGTGCCTTATAGTTTTTTGATGCCTCATTTCTGCTCTCCAACACTTGGCGCTTGGCGCGGGTCTCGAGGGAAAGTAGTTCAGTGTCGGTGGCCAGTTCGTTGGCGAGGATCCACTCCCGCATTTTCTTCAGACAGTCCCATTCCCGTTCCCATGCCAGCCGCTCTCGTGTCTTGTAACGCTCATGGCTGCCGGAGGTGGAATGTCCCTGCGGCTGTGTAACCTCTTCGACGTGGAAGATGGCCGGTATATGGGTGCGGCGGATCTTATCGATGCCGGACTCCACAACTTCGCAGAGCTCTGCGTAATCCCAGCCTTTTACGTTGTAAATGTCTATGCCGTTGGTGCCCGGGCGTTTACGGAATCCTTCCAGCGCCTCGGAAATGGATCCCTTGACGGTTTGTACACTGGTGGGCACGCTGATGCCATACCCGTCGTCCCATACAAAAATGGCCAGCGGAACCTGCATGACGGCGGCCGCATTCACCGTCTCAAAGAACTGCCCTTCGCTGGTGGCGGCATCTCCGATGGTGCAGAAACACACTTCCTCTCCGCGGTGAGAGAGATCGGTAAAGGCTGACAATGCCGGCACTTCACGGAACGACTTGGAGGCACAGGCGAAACCCAATGCCTTCGGCATTTGTCCGGAGGTGGGGGCCATGCCGGCGGCTAGATTTTTGAGTCGCTTGAGAGGCAGTAGCTCTCCGTTGTCGTCCAGGAAAGGCGTTGCGAAATGTGAGTTCATCTGACGACCGGCACTGTGCGGCTCTTCGTCGCGGTCGGGGTGAGCATAAAGCTGTGTGAAGAAATCCCTCAGACTTGCGGCC
Organism: Chitinophagaceae bacterium; assembly: GCA_021299955.1. Lineage (GTDB taxonomy): Bacteria > Bacteroidota > Bacteroidia > Chitinophagales > Chitinophagaceae > Pollutibacter. Next base: position 2,121 of record JAJTFQ010000162.1, on the reverse strand, counting down.
TTCGTGGCAAAAGCGAATGTCTGATCCCGATAGTACCCGCTGTAGAAATCTCCCGGTCGAAAGCATTTGGCCATAACGACCTGCGGGACTTCCTTGCCGTCACCGAAAATGCCAAACTTGGCCTTGCCGGTGAGTACTTCCCGCCTGCCGAGCAGGCTCGCCTCGCGGCTGAGGCAGACCAGTTCGTAATCCCGAAGGACTTCTGCTCTGAAAGCCTCGAAGGTCAGGTTTTCCTGAGCCGCGAGATCCGGGGTGAATGTGCTGTCCATACAACAAATCTAAACCGAAATCAGGTTCCATCAGCGGGCTACGGAATTTTACATCCATCCACATATGAAGGCGGGTCGGACGCCCCAGCCGGAAACGTTGTAAAGATCTTTCCGAACGATGGTTTTTTGGGTTCGGAATGCGTATTTTTGTTTCTGATCCTCTAACATTCACCTGACCGGATGATTCTGGGATCATGTCCGGGGATGCAACCTTTTCCGGGTTATTCCCGACTACCAAGACGGAGAAACCTTAACAAATCAAACCGTAACAGACCATGAAACAGATCCTGATGTTCATTGCGATGCTGGGCATCGGCTTCGCCGCCGGCGCGCAGACAAGTGCCAAGAAAGCGGAAGAGCTCATCAAATTCAAAGAGATCAAGTACAATTTCGGAAAGATCAAGCAGGGCGCACCCGTAACGCATGATTTCGAATTCACGAACATCGGCGGCACGCCGCTGACCATCGAGAATGCGACCGCCTCCTGCGGATGCACCACTCCGACCTGGCCGCAACAGCCGATCATGGCCGGAAAGAACGAGAAGATCAAGGCCGGCTACAATGCCGCAGCCCCTGGTGTTTTTGAGAAATCCATCTACGTGAAAGTGAAGGGTGTCGACTATCCCGTCGAGATCAAGATCGCCGGCGAGGTGGTAGCCAACTAAGTCAGGCACAAGTCATAAAAAAAGTCCTGCATCGGTTGATGCAGGACTTTTTTTATGATCCCACCCCCTCCCGTTTATCACCTGAACATCGGCCAGCCTGATATCGAAACTCCGCCGGCGATGATGGATGCCGTCCGCAATGCAGATATCCGGGTGCTGGAGTACAGCCACAGCGCCGGCAACGAGCGCTACCGAAAAAAACTGTCCGAATACTATCTTCGGTTAGGCATCACCGTGAGTCCGTCGGAGATCATCGTCACCACCGGTGGCAGTGAGGCCATCGTATTTGCGTTCATGGCCTGCCTCAATCCCGGCGACGAGATCATCATCCCGGAACCCTTCTACGCCAACTATCTCGGCTTTGCCGTGATGGCGGGCGTCAAAGTGGTCCCTATCCCCTCTTCCATCGATACGGGCTTCGCCCTGCCGCCGATGGAGGACTTCGAAAAAGTGATCACGGATCGTACGAAGGGCATCGTGATCTGCAATCCCAACAATCCTACGGGATATCTCTACGGAGCAGATGAGCTCGGTGCCCTGCGCGACATCTGTCTGAAGCACGACTTATATTTATTTTCCGATGAGGCCTATCGGGAGTTCTGCTATGGCGGCGAGCACCTCAGCGCAATGCGACTGGAAGGCATGGAGCAGCACGTCGTGCTGATGGATACCATCTCCAAGCGTTACTCTGCCTGCGGGGCAAGGCTTGGTGCATTCGTTACCCGCAATCGTGCATTATATGATGCGGCGATGAAATTCGCACAGGCGCGGCTGAGTCCTCCGGGACTCGCTCAGATCATGGCGGAAGCGGCGGTTGACCTGCCCGGGGATTTCTTCGACGGACCCAGGGCGGAATATATGGCCCGTCGCGACCTGCTGGTGTCGCGCCTCAACGCCATGCCCGGTGTCTTTTGCCCGAATCCGGGAGGTGCTTTCTACGCCATGGCCAGGTTGCCGATCGATGACAGCGATGTCTTCTGCCAGTGGCTGTTGGAATCCTTCAACCATGAAGGTGAAACGGTCATGCTGGCGCCGGCTACCGGCTTCTATGCCACACCCGGACTCGGAAAGAACGAAGTCAGGCTGGCCTACGTACTGAATCTGCCGTCCATCTCACGCGCCATGGACTGCCTGGAAGCCGCTTTGAAAGTATATCCCGGCCGTCAATAAAAATAAAAATAAGTATA
>JAJTFQ010000161.1 GCA_021299955.1 Chitinophagaceae bacterium | reverse complement strand
ATATCATCACAGACAGCTCCTCGCGATGGAGGCTGACGGGGAATGCGGAAAAATTTCTGTCACCACCCACCAGGCGATAAGTGTTCTTCCCCTGCGGGTAGTATCTGTTCCAGGCCAACAGCCATCTTCCGCTCGAGAGCCGCTTCAGGATACCGGGCGAGGAACTTGCATCGATGTTTGTCGAACGGAATGATCTCCAAGTAAGTCCCCGGTCACCCGAAATGGTTTCCCAGAAATATCCCCAGTTGGTTCGAAGGAGCATGTATATGGACCCATCCTGTCGCTCTTCCAGCGTTGATTCAATGGTGCCGTCATGGTCACCAATGCCTCCCAGATCCACGATCTGACCCCTTGTCCAATGCTGGCCATCGTCAGCACTGGTGTAGGTGACAACGGCATGATGGCCCGGGTCATGCCGGATCATCATGGAAGTGAAGATCACATGCCCGTCCTTCGTTTCAATGATATCCCGGATGGCACCGGTCCATTCGTCATGCAGTTTCACCGGAGTCGACCAGGTCCTGCCTTCATCCTCGCTGCGCACGACATAGGTGGGCAATATCGCGTCCCGGACATCATGCGTGTTACGATCCCACCGGAAGGCCGTTCGTTCCCGGTCGTTGGCAAAAGCCAGGATCAGGGTGCCTTTCCGGGTGCGGATCAACGCCCGTTCCGGCCGGACCATAAAGCGGGCATGATCCGAAAAGATCGGAGTCCGTGTCCAGGTTTTTCCGCCGTCCGCACTGGTCAGACAGCTCGTCGAGTCCACGGTCAGCATGCGGCCGGCTTTCAGGGACACAAAAGGACCGTATTCCGACAGATCCAGTCGGCGCCCTCCTCTGACCAACCAGAAGCTGTCGCTGATGATCCTACCCTTGCGCAGGTCTATCGTATCCTCATGGCGTTCGATCATCGGTTGGGTTTGCCCTTCGAATGCCCCGCAACACAGCAGACCTGCCAGGAATGCGTATCTCCGTATGTTGGATATCATGATCGATCGTTTGCTTACTACTCACTTTGAACCTGCCAGGTCGGCCTCGCGGAACGTCAGCCTCAGGCCGCCAAACATGGTCGTGACCCAGATCTCTCCGGGATTGCGCTCCAGAAAATAAGGATAGGATACCTGTGTATTGGGCTTTGTGACCCTGGCGATCACGATCGGAGCTGACCAGGTTTTACCCTCATCATCGGAGAACATGACGGAAAGTTCTTCCCGGTGATTGCTTTGGTAAACTTCCGACCAGTTGTTGTCGCCTCCGCGCAGCGGGTAGTTTTTTCGTCCTTGCGGAAGATTCTGGTTCCAGATCATGATCAGCCGACCACTTTTCAATCGCTTGAACATGCCGGGTGCCGTACTGGCCTTGATCGGGGTCGAACGGAAATCCGTCCAGGTGACACCCCTGTCAACCGACCTGGTTTCCCAAAACGATCCCCAGTTGGTTCGCATGTACATCAGCAGTTCTCCGGACTTCAGTTGCTCCAGTGTCGATTCTGTGACGCCGGAATGGTGTCCTACTCCGCCAAGGTCAATAATATTGCTTCGCTTCCAGCTTTTCCCGTCATCCGAAGAGGAATAGGTCAGCACCGTATGGTGACCCGGGTCGTGCCGCATCATCATCGAGGTAAAGATGATGGTGCCGTCATTCATTTCAATGACGTCCCGGATGGCACCGGTCCAGTCGCGGTGCATCAGTTGGGGTGATCCCCAGGTGCGCCCACCATCCGTACTCCGTACCACATAGGTTGGCAACACGGCATCCGGTACATCATGGATGTCTTCGCTCCATTTGAAGGCGGACTTCTCTTTTTCATTCATGAAGGCCAGAATGAGGGTGCCCCGGCGCGTCCGGATCAGTGCTCTTTCAACGCGGATCGAATAGGCGGAGGTATCCTTGAACAAGGGGTAAGATGACCAGCTTTTCCCGTTGTCCCGACTGATCAGGCAATTGGTGGTATCCACTGTCACCAGGCCTCCGTCCGGGAGGTTGACGAATGGACCCATGCGCATATCCTTCAGTTCTTTCGTTTTTGGGTGTATCCAGATGCCGGCCGCGGTGAAGGGGCCGTTCCGGGTGTCGATGGTGTCCGCGGATGACTGTCCAAGTGTCTTCAGGGAAGAACCTGTCGCCAGCGTAAAGACGAGTGACGTCAGGATGCCCACGATCGGATTTGTCTGCATCTGTTTCATGGTTTATGTTTTATTTCAGTTGTATTTTATCCAGGATCGCATTTGCGATGATTTCATGTCCTGCATCGTTAGGATGCATGCCGTCCATGAGCAACCGGTCGATGCCCCCTTCGCCTGCCCTCCGGCGAAACAATTGCCTGGTGTCCAACCAGTCCGAGTGTGTGGACCGGGCCACCCGGCGGGAGATTCGCATGTATCTGCCCAGCCGATGGTTTCGGTACGCAGGATATCTTTCGCCGAGCGGGTTTGGGCCAAGGAAGATCGTCCGCCCGCCTTGTATGGCGACTTTCTCCTGAAAGACGCGCAGGTTCCGCCGATATTCCCGTGCCGGGATCCTGGAGCGACCATGTCTGCCATCATCCTGCCAGGCGTCGTTGATGCCGAAGCAAAGCACCATGTATCCGGGCCGGCGGTCAAGGACATCCGTTCCAAATCTTTCCATGGCATGCGGTCCCTTGTGGAATGCATTATCGGATGTGCGCCCGGTGTGATTTCCGCCCTTTCCGGCGTTGAAGATCTTTGCCGGGATGTCACGTTCCCTGAATCGTTCTGCCAGTCGCTCAGGGTATGGTTTCGATAGCCCCTTTCTGACTGCCGTGGTCGAATTTCCGAAACACACAATGATCAGGGTGTCTCCATTGGTATTCATGCCAAGCACGATGGCAGGAAGGCCCGTCAGCAGCCCCAGGGCCATCCAGCGGCGCAGGGTGTGGATCATGACATCATGAATGGGGCAGTCGAAGTTGGCTGCGCAATAATGCCGCGATCCACGAGGCGCTGCTTGATCCTGAACATCCAGTTCCTGGCCAGGTCCGGCAGGATGACCTCCATAAGATCTGCACTGAATGCGGATTGCAGCGCCATGGCACGAGCGATGTCCTTGCTGCTGCCCGCTTCATATAACGCTTTCAGGCTGCGAATGAACAGGACGCCGCCGCCTGTCACGACCCCGTCCGCACCCATCAGCAGACTGGCATCGTACACAGATTCATCCCCTTGCATGATCGTGCCCGGGCGTGATGCCTGATCGGGGTATCGACGCAAGAGTTCCGAAACGATGCCGAATTGACAGGAAGAGTCCTTAACGCCGCTGACACCCGGCAGCTGCAGGATCCGGTCGATCGTGTTCGCATCCGCAAGATTGCCGGTGGAGCCCGGAGCGTTGTAGTACACGAGCGGAATGTCTGAGGATTCAGACACAGCCTGCACGTGATGTAAAAGACTTTGTGGATCTGGAAACTTGTAATAAAACGGGGAGGTACAGACCAGGTAGTCCGGTTGGAGGGCAGCTGCTTTTCGGGCATACTCAATGGTCCGTTTGGTGGATGCACCGGATACCGTGACCAACAACGGGATCCTCCCAACAATATGACCCGCCGCCACATCCATCGCCTCCTCGCGCACATCATCCGAAAGGGCGGCACCTTCTCCCATGGCTCCGAGGATCATCAGCCCGTCGGCCCCTTCATTGATACAGTAGTCAATGAGCGAACGAAAGGAGGCGGCATCCAGGGCCTCACCCTCCGTCAATGGTGTCGGCACGGCGACCACCACGCCCCGGAGTCTGGCATTGTCTTTTCTGTTTTCCATATGTCGTAATCAATCCGGAGATTAAGGTATGACATATGTACGACATATATTTCAAAAGCTCAGATCTTTTCGAAGAAATACCACAAATGGCTTTCCATCTTGTGCATAAATCCGGTAGGGGTACCGCCTTTTAGCTCCTCGATCAGGTCCCAGTGCGTTGCAATGTTCAATGGTTGATTCATGCGCGGTTTCTGCAGGATGACACTATCAACGAAATCAAAGATGGGCATCAACATCCGTTGGAAACGAATGATCGTTTCGTTACCGGACATCTGATATAGCGCGGAGTGGAAATCCACGTCCAGTTTCAGCAGGTCGATCCTGTCGGTAGTGCCGTCTTCAGTCCGGGCGATACTTTCCAGTTTTTCTATGAATTCCGGGGTCTTTCTCCGAAAAAGAATATGGGCGAGACCAAGTTCCACCACCAACCTCATTTCAAAAATATCCTTCATGGTGTCGCCATCAAGCAGCCGCGGGTCCATCACCCGCTGCATGTTTCGCAGCACGTCAGGTCTTCGGATGACCATACCCCGATTTCTGCGTGATTCAATGATGCCCAGCATCTTGAACCGCGAGATGGCTTCTCTGACCGCTGTCCTGCTGACCCCCAGGGCCTTTGCGATCTCCATCTCCTTGGGAAGCGGATCTCCGGGATTGAATTCCTCGTTCCTTAAATATTCCTGTAACCTGAGTTCGATTTTATCAACCTGCGATAGATGTTCTATAGGTCTGAGTCTGGTCAGCGGCATCTTAATGTTTGTTTAATGCTCAGTTTCGGGCACAAAATTGAGTTGAATTTTCTGAAATAATGTTTGGTATTCAAAATTTTCGTTAAAATTGTCATATGTACGACATATCAGTAAACTGCATCAACAACATCCATCAGCTATGAAAAGAATGTTAAGCTTGTGTATGCTTGCATTGTCATGGGCGAGTTTGGTACTTGCTCAGACAGGCAAAATCACCGGTAAAGTAACTGCCGAAGACGGGAGCCCGCTTGCCGGAGTAACAGTGGCTGCGAAAGTAGGAGGTCAGACCGTCCAGACAGACGGCGATGGCGTTTTTTCGATCAGTGCCGCCAAGAGCGATCAGTTGATCTTCACTATGGTCGGGTATCAGTCGCGTGAATTGTCTGCCGGATTGCCAACCCCGATTCAGGTGGCGATGCAAGCGGATAATGCCAGGCTCAATGAAGTAGTAGTAGTGGGCTATGGTACCCAGTCGCGTCGCAATGTCACGAGCGCCATCTCGAAGTTGGATGCCCAGGTATTGGCATCAACCCCGCGAGCCAACGTAGGTACTGCGCTGCAAGGCACAGTATCTGGTCTGCAGGTGGTCAATGCCACAGGCAGTCCGGGTGCGACACCATTGATTGTACTGCGGGGAGGGGCTTCGATCAACAGTCCGGGTGCCCCACTGGTCGTGGTTGACGGGATCATTCGTGCCTTTAACGACATTGCTGCTCAGGACATTGCCAGCATCGAACTTCTCAAGGATGCTGCAGCTACCGCCATTTATGGCGCTCGGGCCAACAACGGTGTCATCCTCATCGTAGTAATCAAAACTGGCGTAATATTTACCGCGGTCATTGCCACCCGCCACATTCACATAGTGGTCATTGGTGCGGGTATTCCGGAACAACAGGTCTTCAACTT
>JAJTFQ010000160.1 GCA_021299955.1 Chitinophagaceae bacterium | reverse complement strand
TCGTTTGTACAAGACCGGACATATCCAACACATCCTGATCACGGGTGGACAGGCCAATCCCTTCCCTGAACACGACCTGCGCGAAAGTGACTTCCTGACGCAAACCTTCGTGGAAATGGGTGTTCCAAGGGAACACATCATCAATGAACGCAATGCCCGGAACACCATCGAGAATGCGACGCTGACGCGGCGGCATCTTGATTCGATGGGTGTACGCGACAGCATCCTGCTGATCACCTCTGCGGCGCACATGCCCCGGTCAGCAAGGATCTTCGCTTCGCAAGGCATCCCTCTCAGGGCCTATCCATGCGATTACAATGTAAAGCCCTCCGGCTCACGTTTCGGATGGTCGAGCCTCAAGCCTTCCAATGATGCGTTCGTGCAGTGGAAAAGCTTACTGCATGAGATCACCGGCGTGGTGTTTGTACTGCTGAAGGGCAGATGAGGCAGCCGTTTCAGCGGATCTGCGAGCGCACGAGCTCACGCACCGAGGCGATGGGGATGCGTTCCTGCTGCATCGTATCCCGGTAACGGATCGTAACGCAGTTGTCCTCCTTCGACTGATGGTCGATCGTGATGCAGAAAGGCGTGCCCAACGCATCCATGCGGCGGTAACGCTTACCGATCGTATCCTTTTCCTCGTAGAAACAGTAGAAATCCTCCCGGCATTCTTTCATGATATCGCGGGCGATCTCGGGGAGTCCGTCCTTCTTCACCAGCGGCAGGATCGCGAGCTTGATGGGCGCGAGTTTCGGTGGGATGCGAAGTACAACGCGACTGTCTTCCCGACCGTCTTCCTTCGTCCAGGACTCTTCCGCATAAGCATGCGAGAGGGTCAGCAGGAACATGCGGTCAAGGCCGATCGAAGTCTCGATCACATATGGAACATAATTCTGGTTGATCTCATTGTCGAAATACTGCAGCTTCTTGCCACTGAACTGCTGATGGCTGGAGAGATCGAAATCTGTACGGGAATGGATCCCTTCGACTTCCTTCCATCCGATCGGGAATGCGTATTCGATGTCAACCGCTGCATCTGCGTAGTGAGCAAGTTTCACGTGGTCATGGTACCGATAGTTTTCCGCGGGGAAACCCAGTGACAGGTGCCAGTCGAGCCGTTCTTTCTTCCAGTATTCGTACCACTCCTTCTGTGTGCCGGGACGGATGAAGAACTGCATCTCCATCTGCTCGAATTCGCGCATACGGAAAATGAACTGTCGGGCGACGATCTCGTTACGAAAGGCCTTTCCGACCTGCGCAATCCCGAATGGGATCTTCATGCGCGCGGTCTTCTGGACGTTCAGGAAATTGACGAAGATGCCCTGGGCGGTCTCAGGTCGGAGATAGATCTCATTGGCTTCTTCGGATACCGAACCCAGCTGAGTGGAGAACATCAGGTTGAACTGACGGACATCGGTCCAGTTGCAGGTGCCGCTGACACTGCAGCGAATGCTCCTCGCATCGATGAGGGATTTCAATCCGGCGTAGTCGCTGGCTGCCAGCAGCGCATCCATCTGGGCGATGACGGCATCTGCGCCTGCCTCATCACCATTGGCTTTCAGCTCATCTGCATATCCTTCGATCAGATGATCAACACGATAGCGCTTCTTGCTATCCTTATTGTCGATCATCGGATCGCTGAAATTATCGACATGCCCTGAAGCCTTCCAGATCGTGGGATGCATGAAAATGGCGGAGTCGATGCCAACGATGTTATCGTGCATGCGGGTCATGGCATTCCACCAGTGGTCGCGGATATTGCGTTTCAGTTCGCTGCCCCAGGGACCATAATCATACACGGCGCTGAGGCCGTCGTAGATCTCGCTGGACTGGAATACGAAGCCATACTCCTTCGCATGGGAGATGATGGCGGCAAAACGCTGGGTATCGTTCGAAATCATAGGTCGCGAAGATACGAAAACGGGTCAAAGCCCGAAGGCCGGGTGGTCAACCGGCATCCCGGTCGCGCAGCTTTTCATTGGCGGCATGCCGGTCCGCGTCGCGCTGTGTTTTCTTGGCCATGTTGCGCTCAAAGGCCTCGGTGAGGTTCACGCCGGTCTGGTTCGCCAGGCAGATCAATACCCAAAGTACATCGGCCATTTCATCGCCGAGGTCGCGGCCCAGATCAGACTTCTTGAACGATTGGTCGCCGTAGGTACGCGCCATGATGCGCGCCAGCTCCCCAACCTCTTCCGTCAGGATGGCCATATTGGTGAGTTCGCTGAAATATCTGACACCAATGGTGCGTATCCATTCATCCACCTGCTGTTGTGCCGCATCGATCGTCATAAAGAAAAATTAAATATGAGATGGGTCATTCCCGGTCCTTTGTGTCGATCAGTATGGTGACGGGGCCGTCGTTCACCAGAGAAACCTGCATATCTGCGCCAAATACACCGGTAGAAATGGAACGGCCCAGCCCTGCCGTCAGTTGCCGGATCGTCCGCTCATACAGCGGGATAGCGATGTCCGGACGGGCGGCCCGGATATAGGAGGGTCGGTTTCCCTTCTTCGTAGAGGCAAAAAGCGTGAACTGGCTTACCAGCAGGATCTCGCCGCCGATGTCGAGCACAGAACGGTTCATCACACCATCTTCATCATTGAAGATCCGCAGGTTCACGATCTTCTGGCAGAGCCATTCTATATCGGCTTCGGTGTCGGCCTCTTCAATACCCAGCAAGACCAGCAGTCCCTGACCAATTGCGCCGGCGGGTTGCCCGTCTGCCATCACGGAAGCCTGCTGAACTCTTTGTATGACGGTCCTCATGGGAAGGAAGGGCAGGTTGGCGTAACTTTAGGAAACATGAAGATAGACATAAGCCCCGAAATTCGTTTCCGGACGGCCCGTGCAGGCGGCAAGGGCGGGCAGAACGTCAATAAGGTGGAGACGATGGTCGAAGGCATCTGGGAAGTGGATGCCTCTGCGCTCGTTGACGACCGGCAGAAGGCCCTGCTAAGGGAGCGGCTGCGTCATCGGATCAGCAGTGCAGGTTGCCTGCAGGTCAGGGCCGACACACACCGAAGCCAGTGGGCGAATCGCCAGCTTGTGGTCGAAAAAATGAACCGCCTGGTCGAACAGGCGTTAACACCCAGGAAACTGAGGATCCGTACGACCCCAACCGCCGCCTCCAGGCAACGGCGACAGGAGGAGAAGCGCCGGCAGGCAGAGCGGAAGAGCAGCCGCCGGCATTTCGACAGATCCCGTGATACCGAATAATCAACACCCATGTATACCCGATGGCTGAATATCCTGCTGATGGCCGCCCTGCTGTGGCTGTCTGCCTGTGGCAAGGATACCAGCATCGAAGACCCGGGCTACCGGCTCAGGATCCGGGTCGTGCCCATGATCGACGGGTTCCCCCTGCAGCGCGGGGTGGATCAGTCTAATAGCTGGGGAGAAGCGTTCCGGACCGATGTATTCCGCATCTACCTGGGCGGTTTCGCCCTGCTCGATGAGGGTACTGATCCTGTATCCGACCATCCGGACACCTACCATCTGCTGGATGTGTTCGACAGCGCATCGATGTCGATCAACATCCATGGCAACGGCACCCCCTTCCGTCGACTGCGGCTGCAGATCGGTATCGACAGCATACGGAATGTAAGCGGAGCGCAGACAGGCTCCCTGGACCCGCTGCTGGGGATGTTCTGGACCTGGCAGACAGGCTATATCCATGCAAAATTCGAAGGTTCATCACCTGCATCCACCCGGCCCGACAAACGATTCACCTACCACATCGGAGGCTTCCGTCAGGGGCAGGATTCGAAACGGATCCTTATGCTCGACTTGCCCGTCAATAAGGCCTGGTCGCTGGAACGAAGCGGACTCACCGAGATCACGCTGCACATGGACATCGGTGCCTGGTTCCGGTCGGAACACGATCTGCCCATATCCGCCCAGGCTCAGGTCATGCAACCGGGTCTCCTGGCAGTTCAGTATGCCGACAATTATGCCCGGATGTTCTCACTCGAAAGCATCGAACGGAGATGAACAGGCTGCGCGTCATAGGATCCATGATATTAACGGCAGGCATCGTAACGGCCGTCGCCACGGCATGCCGAAAGGAGGAAACCGCCTCCGGCGTTCCCACCCCACTCACACTGGTTACACCGGCGGGCTTCCCGGCACCGAATGACCTGTTCGGTAACAATCCCCTGACGAAGCAGGGTGTGGAACTCGGCCGCGTCCTGTTCTACGACGGTCGCCTGTCGCGGGATGGTCAGGTCTCCTGCGGATCCTGCCATCAGCCTTTTGCCGCCTTCTCCACTTTTGAGCATGCCTTCAGCCATGGCATCGGGAACCAGTTCACCACCCGCAACGCTCCCGGCCTCTTCAACCTGGCCTGGCATCGCGAACTCCACTGGGACGGCGGGATCAACCACCTGGAAGTTCAGCCCCTGGCGCCGATCACGGCAGCCAATGAGATGGGAGAGGATCTGTCGAACATCCTCAAGAAACTCAATGCAGACAGCCGTTACCGGGCATTGTTCCGGGATGCCTTTGGCGATCCGGAAGCAACATCCCAGCGGATGCTCAAAGCCCTGTCGCAGTTCATGGGCATCATCGTTTCGGCAGACAGCAAATACGATCGGATGTTGGCAGGCAAAGTGAATTTCACGCAGGCCGAGGCGGCGGGTTATGCCGTCTTCAAAGCCAAGTGTGCCGGCTGCCATCAGGAACCGCTGTTCACAGACCTGAGCTATCGGAACAGCGGCCTTCCCCTTGATCCGTTATTGAAAGACGTAGGACGCATGCGCATCACCGGAAAGACTGCCGACTCGCTGAAGTTCAAGGTCCCGAGCCTGCGTAATGTCGCCCTGACCGCACCATATGGCCACGATGGCCGTTTCTACACACTGGCCGCCGTGATCGACCATTACAGGTCCGGCCCCAAGCCCGGCCCCACCGTTGATGTGGCCCTGCGCGCCGGGCTGTCGATCAGCAGCAATGAAAGTGCTGACCTATTGCAGTTTCTGACCACCCTTACGGATACTACCTTTACGAAGGATCCGCGGTTCAAGGAACCGGGGTGAGGTGAGCATTCCATATAGTTCATATGGTGAATGCGGATGTAAGTCAGCGGGGGCGAATTCCAATTCAATGATCTTCCGATTTTTCGGGTAACGCACCGGGGCCAGACGCGATGAATCGCGTCTCTACCATGGGTGTGGATACCCGTTCTTTATGCAATGATGAAGCATGTCAATGCAATGTCTCGCACCCCGCCTTGGTAGAGACGCGATTCATCGCGTCTATCCACGACGGAGCATTCTTTAAGATCCGGATGATCAGTACACCGAGGGTGATCCCAATAGGATGATCTTCCGATTTTTCGGGTAACGCACCGGGGCCAGACGCGATGAATCGCGTCTCTACCATGGGTGTGGATACCCGTTCTTTATGCAATGTCTCGCACCCCGCCTTGGTAGAGACGCGATTCATCGCGTCTA
>JAJTFQ010000159.1 GCA_021299955.1 Chitinophagaceae bacterium | reverse complement strand
ATACAAAGACCAATATGTGTGGTATTTATGATGTTCGTCCCCGTGATTGCGCCGGATTTCCACACCTGACCCGGCGGAAGATGACCGACTACATGGTCTGGCATAGACAGAACCTGGAATATTGTCCGGCAACGTTCCGGATGGTAGAAAAGCTCATGGAAAGGACGGCGGACCTGAAGCGATCCGCTCAGTAGAGATCTTCGATATGGTCGATCTGTGCCGGTGCATTTTCGTAGAGTCTGACGGCGATGATGTCGAACCGGATCCACCTCCATTGCGGATGCCTGCGGATGTATTCGCTCCCGGCATCGATCATTCGGTCGAGCTTCTTCCTGTCTACTTGCCGTTCCGGCAGCCCGTAACGATCTGATCGACGCGTTTTTACCTCGATGAAATGCAGCCGGCCTTCCCGCGTGGCAATGATGTCGGTTTCAAAGCGGCCCGTACGCCAGTTCCGGTGCAGGATGTCGAAACCCTGCATCTTCAGCCAGTCAGCTGCGAGTTCCTCGCCCTTGGCGCCGATGATCTTCCTGGATCGGTTTGTATTATCTCCCATCTGCCTGCCGAATGTAGATTTTTATTCCTTTTTTTGCTTTTGTTTTGACAGGCACTTCATCTAAAACGATTTAACATGTATAGTCTGACCGGTGTCATCCAGCATTACGCATGGGGTGGCAGGGATTTTCTGCCCGAGCTGCTGGAAGTGCCCAATATATCCGATCGTCCGTTTGCGGAATACTGGTTGGGTGTACATCCCGGTGGTCCGGCGCGTGTTTCGCTGGATCATGGTGCTCATACCGGACTGCCGGACTTGATCCGGTCCGATGCCCGGAGATACCTGGGAGACAAAACCTTCGAAGGTTTCGGCGCGTGGCCTTTTCTCTTGAAGCTGCTGGATGTGAAGGGCATGTTGTCCATTCAGGTGCATCCCACCCTGGAGGAGGCCCGGAAGGGATTTGCAGCCGAAAACGCCGCCGGCATCCCGATGGACGCGCCGCACAGAAATTACAAAGATCCCAATCATAAGCCCGAGGTGATGGTCGCGCTCAGCGATTTCTGGCTGCTCCATGGGTTCAATCCTTCGATCCGGGAGGTACTGGAGAAGGTCCCTGAACTGAGCATTTTGTTATCGGTTCTAGATGTCAATGGTCTGGAGGGACTCTACCGGCATGTTATGGAAATGCCGCCGGATGAGGTGGATCGCATGCTCGGGCCACTGGGTGAGCGGATACTCCCTGAATATCGGGCTGGGCGATTGGACAAGTCGGGTTCAGATTTCTGGGCCGCCCGGGTGCTGGATGAGGCTGGAGGGGAATTGCGAGGAATGGACAGGGGGATCTTCTCGATCTATTTTTTCAACGTCGTGCAACTGAAGCCGGGTCAGGCTGTATTCCAGGGAGCCGGTGTGCCGCATGCCTATCTTGAGGGCCTGAACGTCGAACTGATGTCGAATTCTGACAACGTCTTGCGCGCCGGCCTCACGCCGAAGCACATCGACATCCCGGAACTGATGCGTCATACTTTGTTCGAGCCTGTCGACCCGGTCGTGATGGAAGGAGATGCTGTTGTCGGTCAGCCTTCATCGTTGCGCCGCTATCCCTGCCCCGTTCCGGATTTTACGATCGACAGGCTGGAACTCCCGAATGGGTCGACATTCAAGTATATATCTGCCGGACCGGAGATTTGGATCGTCATCAGCGGAATGGTCCGTTGGTCGGGCCTCAGGTCATTGGAAACCGTCAAGGGACAGGCCGTATATGTGGTTCCCGGTGAGGAGGTGACGCTGTCTGCAGAGCTAGGAGCCCTGCTCTTCCGGGCCTTTGTACCCTGATGTCCAAAAGATGAGGAAAACTGATCCCGATGAAAGGTCGCGCAGACGGATTAATGGCTATTTTTACATTCTAAATGCAAAGTGCATGAAGTCAAACAGGGATATCATTCTGACCTTTTGTCTGTTGATCGCGGCCGCCGCTTTGTACCGCGCCATACCCGACAGGATCTGGGGATTCGCCCCGCACATCGCGATGGCCATATTCGGGGGATCCATTTTGAAGGATCGCAGATTATCTTTCGGTCTGCCGTTATTCTCTCTGTTCCTTTCAGATATCATTTATCATATCCTTTACCTGAATGGATTGACACCGATCAGCGGATTTTATTCCGGTCAATGGATCAACTATCTCATGATCGGATCGCTGACGATCATCGGCTTTTTTGTAAGGAGCTCCAGCCCCGTGCAGGTCGGAGTCGCATCCCTGCTCGGTCCGATGCTCTATTTCCTGATGTCGAATTTTTCGGTATGGATCGGCGGTGGCGGTTTTCAGCGGCCTCGTACATTCAGCGGATTGCTTCAGTGCTATGCGGATGGCCTGCCCTTTTTGCAGACCAGTGTTTATGGAACCATGTTCTTCAGCGCGCTACTCTTCGGTGGTGCATATCTGATGCGTGTTTCTTCCAGGCAAAGGGCGTTGGCTTCCTGACCGCTTCAACACCATCTGATTTTAAACCCGCTACATGCGGGTTTTTTCTTGTCCGATAGGGTCGGGTAACCCTTGGAGGGTCGGGTAACCCTTGGAGGGTCGGGTAACCCTTGGAGGATTGGGGTACTCTTGGAGGGTTGGGTAACCCTTGGAGCGTCGGGTAACCCTTGGAGCGTCGGGTAACCCTTGGAGGGTTGGGGTACTTTTTTTCAGTTAAGGTTCAGAACGGATGATAAAATAGTTCATTACTTGGTTAATGGACGGGGCACTGTGTATTCATTCAAGCCTTTTCTTTGTAGCGTGACGATCGTGGCGAAGACTGCGCCCTTTTAACCCCGAACAACCAACACATGTTACTCAAGGATAAGGTCATTTTTCTGACGGGTGGATCCCAGGGCATCGGCGCAGAGTGTGCCAAGGCCTATGCCCGCGAAGGCGCACGCCTCGCCATTGCAGCCCTCGTCGGTACGGAGATCGACGAGGTGATCGCCTCGCTGGAAGGCAGCCATCTATCGTTGCCATGCGATGTTTCGGACGAGGCACAGGTCTCCAAAGCGATTCGCCGAACACACGATTTTTTCGGTCGCATCGATGCCATTCACAACAATGCAGGGATTGCAAATCCCTCGAAATGCCTGCATGACACAACCACCGATGAATGGGATCGACTAATGGCGGTGAATGTGAAAAGCATCTATCTTACCACACGCTATGGTTTCGAAGCATTAAAGGCCACCAGAGGCCACATCTTGAACACCAGCAGTATGGTCGGAGATATCGGCCAGTCACTTCATGCCGCCTACGCTGCCACCAAGGGAGCGATCAACGCCCTCACCAAGTCGATGGCCCTTGATTATGCGCCACACGGCATTCGGGTCAATGCCGTGGCACCAGCCGGCGTGTGGACACCCATGCTCCGCACCTGGGCCGGTGAACAGCCCAACACCTCCGAGATCGAAGAATATCTGGATCAGATCCATGCCCTTGGATACTGCCCGAATGGAGATGTCGTAGCGGACGCCTGCGTTTTCCTCCTGTCGGAAAAGGCCCGATTCATCACCGGTTGCATCCTGCCCGTCAGTGGTGGCGCCGAATTGGGGTATCGGAGATGAACAGCTCCTTCACCCATCCAACCATCTATTTTTAATCCTTCATATCTTTCCGGACAGACAATCCGACCAGGACACCGGTAAATCAAGCTTTATGATCGTTCAGACCATCACAGCGGACAGAAGATTTGCACTCGAACACGGTGCGGGTAGCGATGCGATCCATCGCGACCCCATTTATTCCTATGCCGTGACCCGGCTGGTGGATGATCGTGGCAGGGTCGGAACGGGATTTGCCTTCACCCTGGGCGAAGGTAACGACCTGGTATGCCGGGCGGCATCCTTTTATGCGGAGATGCTAAAGGGCAGGGATATTGAAGAAATCATGTCGGATTTCGGAAACCTCTTCAACCGAATGTCCAACGAACAGCAGTTCCGCTGGCTTGGTCCGCATAAAGGGGTCGTACACCTGGGACTCGCCTCCGTGACCAACGCGTGTTACGACCTCTGGGCGAAGACACGTGGCGTTCCACTTTGGAAACTCCTGATCGACCTCGATCCCGAACAGATCGTCAATACCCTGGACCTGAGTTACCTGGAGGATGAGTTGACCAGGCAGGAAGCCATCGACCTTATCCGCGGACAGGAACCCGGAACCGATGACCGAAAAGCCATCCTGACCACCGGATATCCGGGATATGACACCTCGGTGGGATGGTTCAACTACAGCGACGAATATGTACGGGAGAATTGCCGGAAGGCCGTGGATGCCGGATTCCGCGCCCTCAAACTTAAGGTAGGTTCAGGGGATCCTGATCGAGACATCCGGCGCGCCCATATTGTGCGCGAAACCGCCGGTGACGATGTGCGGGTCATGCTCGATGCCAACCAGCAATGGACCCTGCCGCAGGCCCTCAATATCTGTAAGCGGTTCATGCCCATCGACCCTTACTGGATCGAAGAACCCACGCACCCGGATGATATCCTGGCGCATAAGGTCCTGGCGGATGCGATTGCGCCCATCCGGCTCGCACTCGGAGAACATGTACCCAACAGAGTCATCTTCAAAAATTATCTGCAGACCGCATCCGCGGGCTTCATTCAGGTGGATGCCGTCAGGGTGGGAGGGGTCAGTGAATTCATCACCGTCAGCCTGCTGGCGAGGAAATTCGGCGTTCCCGTCGTGCCACATGTGGGAGATATGGGACAACTGCACCAGCACCTTGTCCTTTTCAACCATGTCAAACTCGGTCACGAAGCCCTCTTCCTCGAACATATCCCGCATCTGAAACGCCATTTCGTACATCCGGTCGACATCTCCCGGGGTGTGTATGTGACCCCGCAGGAACCCGGAAGCAGTTGCGACCTGAAGGATTGACCAACTAACCGATCTGATCATCAAGCCATATGACTACCCGCCGATACTGCATGGCGCTCGATCTGAAAGATGATCCGCAACTCATCGCTGAATATGAAAGACTCCATCGCCCCGACGTGATATGGCCGGAGATCCCGGCAGGTATCCGCGACTGCCATATCCTTGAGATGGACATCTACCGGGCCGGTAACCGGTTGTTTATGATCATGGTCACCACAGCTGACTTCGATCTCAAAAGGGATTTCGAGCGCATGGTCACATTACCGCGACAGGCGGAGTGGGCAGCCCTGATGGGCAGATTTCAGCAGCGGCTCCCGTTTGCCGGAGAAGACGAACACTGGATGTTGACCAATCAGATCTTTGGGTTAATCCCCGTCCCCGAAAAATAAATATAAGATGATGAAAAGATCCAACCCACAGGCCCCGGGGCTGATCGTACCACTGCTGATCGTGATGTCTCTCATGTTCTTCTGGAACATGAGCCGAAACATCAACGACATCCTCATTCCGCATCTGAAAAGGGCCTGCCAGCTCACGGATCTCGAATC
>JAJTFQ010000158.1 GCA_021299955.1 Chitinophagaceae bacterium | reverse complement strand
GACGCGCCTGATGGTCAGAGCTGCCGTACACCAGCTCTGTCCGTACAATGCTCCATGCCAGACCGGATGCCGCCACAGCCCGCTCAGCAGCCAGCTTGCTGCTTCCGTAAAAATTGACGGGCCCGGGAAGATCTGATTCAAGATAGGGTCCGCTCTCCCCGTCGAACACAAAATCCGTAGAAACATACGTGAAGGCCGCTCCAGCCGCACTGGCTGCATGCAGCAGAAACCGGGTTGCGGTCACATTCACAGACCAGCAACCAATTGGATCCCGTTCGCAGTCATCCGCCTGCGTGATGGCCGCGGCATGTATGATCCTGACCGGTCGATGCCGGCCCACAAAATCCCAAACGGCCCTCCCATCGGTGAGATCCAGCGAATGGTAGACCACCCGGTCGTCGAACCAAGCAGCCGGCAGACGGCAGGGACCCCTGCCCGTCGCCAACACCCGGTAACCCCGCTCCCGAAGGTGAGGAATCAGAAATCCCCCCAGCAGCCCGTTGCTGCCCGTTATCATGAAGTCCCACATCAGCATCAAATTTCAGTGAAATTTCATCCATCTAGCCATTTCTCGACCCAGAATGCAAAAAACCAATGTATCTTCAGGCGTCGAAAGCAAAACAATATGTACTTTTGACGCAATCGAAAGGTGATACCTTCAACGATTTAGCCTGCTGCAAAATTCTGATTGATCGTGACCAGACACGGAATACCCCCGAAAGTAACCAAAATAGGCGTGTTGACCTCCGGCGGAGATTCGCCCGGCATGAACGCCTGTGTGAGAGCCGTTGTGAGAACGGGCCTGTATCATAACCTGGAAGTCTTTGGAATAGTGCGCGGATATGCCGGCATGATCGAAGACGATATCCAGCCGATGAATTCCCGAAGTGTGGCGAATATCATCCAGCGGGGTGGGACGATCCTGAAGACAGCGAGGTCCAAAGAGTTCAGAACACCTGAGGGTCGTAAAAAGGCCTATGCCAACCTGCGCAAGCGCGGGATCGACGGCCTGGTGGTGATCGGAGGCGACGGATCCTTCAATGGTGCCCAGGTGTTTTCTAACGAATTTGACATCCCCTGCATCGGTATTCCGGGAACCATCGACAAGGACATTGCCGGAACGGATTTCACGATCGGCTTTGACACGGCTGTGAATACGGCCGTCGAGGCGATCGACAAGATACGGGACACGGCCGATGCGCACGACCGGTTGTTCATCATCGAGGTCATGGGCCGTGATGCCGGATACATTGCCCTGCACAGCGGCATCAGCACCGGTGCGGAACACATCCTGATCCCGGAGCGCAAGACCGACATCGAAGCCATGCTCAGGTCGCTCGAGGAGAAAGAAAAACGTCAGAAACTGGTGAACCTGGTGGTGGTCGCTGAAGGCGACGATTTCGGCGGCGGAAATGAAGTGTCCAAGATCATACGGGAAAGACTCCCCAACGCGGATGTGCGGGTCTGCATCCTGGGTCATATTCAGCGGGGTGGAGCACCTACCTGCCTCGACCGGGTGATCGCCAGCCGTATGGGCTACTCCGCCGTCGAATGCCTCATTGAAGGTCGCCACAATGTGATGGTGGGGATCGTAAACAACCGCATGCACTACACACCGCTCGACAAAGCAGTCAAGGCTACACAGAAGATCAGTGAGGAATGGCTGAAGATCGTCAAGATCCTGGCCAGCTGAACCATTTATTTCGAACCATTTATTTCCCTTTTTCGCAAACCCAACGAACATGAGCAAGAACATTACGAAATATTTCCACCCCCAGATGGACAACCAGGCCGGCATCGAGCATCACGTGCATCGCACCAAGATCGTAGCCACCGTAGGCCCGGCCTGCGATTCCTACGAGCAACTGCTGGGATTGGTGAAGGCCGGCGTCAATGTCTTCCGACTGAATTTCTCACACGGGAGCCATGAAGACAAAGCCAGGATCATCGACCATATCCGGAAGATCAACTCGACTGAACCCTACAACATCGCCATCCTCGGCGATCTGCAGGGCCCTAAACTCCGCGTCGGTGAAATCAAGGATAACGCACTGGAAGTCAAGGCCGGAGACATCCTTACCTTCACCAATGAAAAGGTGGTGGGAACCCTCGAACGCATCTATGTCTCCTACCCCAATCTGGCAGGAGATGTCAAGATCGGTAACACCATCATGATCGATGACGGAAAGATCGAGGTAATCGTCCGCGAAGTCACCAAAGAAGGAGACGTAAAGGTTGAGGTCAAACTAGGCGGTATCCTGTCGTCCAAAAAAGGCATCAACCTGCCTGACACGAAGATCTCTCTGCCCGCCCTGACGGACAAGGACCTGGTAGACCTGGACTTCATCATCGACCAGAGACTCGAATGGGTAGCGCTCTCCTTTGTACGCAGTGTGAAGGACATTGTTATTATCAAAAGCAAGCTGCAGGAGCGCAAGAGCATGACCAAGGTCATCGCCAAGATCGAAAAGCCCGAGGCACTCACCAATATCCGCGAGATCATTCTGGAATCCGACGGCATCATGATCGCCAGGGGCGACCTGGGTGTCGAAATGCCCGTCGAGCAGGTGCCGCTGATCCAAAAGCAGATCATCCGTAAATGTCTGCACCGTGCAAAGCCTGTGATCGTGGCGACGCAGATGATGGAAAGCATGATCGAGCGTACGAAGCCCAACCGCAGCGAGAGTTCCGACGTCGCGAACGCCGTACTGGAAGGAGCGGACGCCGTCATGCTCAGCGGCGAAACAGCCACCGGAAACCATCCTGCCCTGGTCGTGGAAACGATGAAAAAGATCATCCTGGAAGTCGAGCGCAACGAATACCGATATAATCGGGAAGAGGACCTCAAGCCTCTCCCCCACTCCCCGACCTTCATCAGCGACGCCGTGTGTTACAATGCCTGTAAACTCGCGGAAGATACGGAAGCGGAAGCACTGATCGGCATGACCCAGAGCGGGTACACGGCCTTTATGCTCAGCAGCTACAGACCGAAATCTTTGCTCTATATTTTCACGAAGGAACGTACTCTGGTCAATCAGCTCTCACTCAGCTGGGGCGTCCGTGCCTTTTTCTACGAAGAGGAAGATAGCATCGACGATATCGTGGCCGACCAGATCTCGATCCTGAAACACAGGGGCTTCCTCAAGCCTGGCAACATCGTGGTCAATACGGGCAGCATCCCCGTCGAACTCCACCTGCCGACCAATATGATCAAGATCAGCAAGGTGATCTGATCCTCCGGACAGCGATCATCCAACATGAACGAAATGGCCTGTCACAGCGGGATCCCTGCCTGCGACAGGCCATTCGCATAAAGGCACTCTGCACCAGTTGAACCGTATCTTTGAGACGGATAGATTGTATTCATCATCAACTCCAGACTCATGAACATTCCTGTCTTCATAGTCGATGCTTTTTCGAACGGCCCTTTCACCGGTAATCCGGCCGCCGTTTGTCCGTTGCAGGAATGGCTGCCGGACGCTGTCATGCAATCCATTGCCGCTGAACACAATCTTTCGGAAACGGCCTTCGTCGTTCCGATGGGCGATGATTTCCACATCCGATGGTTCACCCCGGCGGTGGAAGTCGATCTCTGCGGACATGCCACGCTCGCTTCCGCTTACGTCCTCTTTCGCTCCTTTCCTGCGGGTCAGGAACGCATCAGGCTCTTTTCGCGCAGCGGTTGGCTGGAGGTGGAACGGGCCGAGTCGGGACGACTGACACTGGACTTCCCGCATGATCCGGTCAGCAAGTTGGAGATGACACCTGCGACATTGACAGATGGATTGGGTGCGGAGATCGAGGCCGCTTATCGGGGGAAATTCGATTATCTGGTCTGCGTGCAGGATCAGCGGACGGTCGCCTCGTTGAAACCCGATCTGCAACTGCTCGGCTCGCTGCCTGCCCGGGGCATCATTGTCACCGCACCGGGGGATGACTGTGACTTTGTTTCCCGATTCTTCGGGCCTGCCTGCGGAGTGGACGAAGACCCGGTGACCGGTTCGGCACATTGCACGCTGACCGACTACTGGGCGTCCAGGATGGACCGGGAGACATTCACCGCCAGGCAACTGTCTGCCAGGGGCGGCTGGCTGACCACACAACGCCGGGGCGACCGCGTCCTGATCTCCGGAGAATGTCACCTGTACATGGAAGGAACCATACACCTTTGAGATGATCCACGAAAACGGTTTGACGATCTACACCGATGGTGCTGCGCGGGGGAATCCAGGCCGCGGCGGATATGGTGCCATCCTGATCTGGAAAGGCCACAGAAAAGAACTTTCAGCCGGCTATCGGCTTACCACCAATAACCGCATGGAACTGCTCTCGGTGATCTCTGCCCTGGAATCGCTGACCCGCGAGGGCGTTGATATCGTCATCTATTCTGACAGTCAGTATGTAGTGAAGGCCGTTTCCGAAGGATGGCTGAATAACTGGATCCGAACGGATTTCAAGGGCGGGAAGAAGAACAGGGATCTCTGGATGCGGTTTCACGCCCTGCACCGGAAACATCACATCAGGTTCGTATGGGTGAAGGGACATGCCTCCAATCCCTACAACAACAGATGCGACGAACTCGCAACGGCTGCGGCCGACGGGCAGCCACTGCTGGTTGACGAGGGCTATGAATCCGGGAACTGAAGGATTTTAAGCCTTTCCCCGGGGAAGGAAACCCATTGTCACATTCATCGTCGTCTCCAACTGCCACTATCCGATCGATGGCTGCGAAGGCCCGCCACGCATGGCGAAATATACCACATAAGCATAGCAGAGGATCGGCATCACAAATGAATACCGGATATCGGAGAGGTCTGATATCTGTCCCATCAACGGCGGTACGATCGCGCCGCCAACGATGCCCATGATCAGCAGTGAAGAGGCCGTCTTGGTATATCCGCCCAGTCCGCTGATGCTGAGGGTGAAGATGATCGGATACATGATGGACGTAAAGAGTCCGACAAAAGCGAGTGCCCAGAGGGAGAAATACCCGGTCGTGAGCATGGCAGCCAAAACGAGGATCAAGGCGCCCGTGGCTGATATGACCAGCATTCGGGAGGGCTTGAATTTGTTCAGGATAACAGATCCCGCCAGCCGGCCGGCCAGGACCAGCGCCATGAATACCGTGATGAAGAGTGCTGCCTTTTGCTCGGTCAATGCCGGTAGTTTCAATGAGCTGGCATACCGGATCATGAAGCTCACGATGCCCACTTCGGCGCCTACGTAGCAAAATACGGCCCCTACCCCGAGCATGGTATGTCTGAACCGGAAGATCCTGCGGAAGGAGTAACGCTGATCGTCTTCATCCTTTACCGTTGGCAGTTTGACCAGATACAGGATCCCCACCATCACCAGGAACAATCCGGCGAGTGTCAGGTAGGGGATTTTTACCAGATCGGCCTCGCTTTTAAGGAAACCCGCAAGCCGTTCGGGCGACATGGCATCGATGGTTTCCTGAGGGATGTCCTGCTCATGCAACAGCATCATGGATCCGATATATGGTGCG
>JAJTFQ010000157.1 GCA_021299955.1 Chitinophagaceae bacterium | reverse complement strand
ATACCAACGCACTCTTTGTCTGGAAAAATCGGGTGGTGATATTTACACTTATTCCGGATCTGCTCCTACTGCAGGGGCGTCTGCGTAATGCCTTTCCGGGCGTAGATGTCAGATTGTACCACGACCTCTTCTACGCCTTCCGAAGAGATACCCATTGCGAAAGCGGTTATACATCACCGTTATGGGAGGATATCATTCTGACGGCTGATCTCGTCGCCGATTCGGTCGCCCAACAGCGGTACTTCGATTATCACGCCCGACAGTTCACCGATTGGCCGGAAGTATCCGCCGGTTTCTGTCGTGCAGATTTTCAGCAACTGCTGCTCTTCCGAAACGGCAGACAATTGATGCTGGTCATCCGCATCCCGAAGGGAAAGACACTCGCTGAGATAGATCCGCTTACGACAAAGGACAACCCACGGATGGATGAATGGAACCGCATCATGCGCGGATTTCAAACGGGGATCAAGGGAACGGCCCCCGGAGAGACCTGGGTATTTCTGAATCGCGTGCCTTCCTCCAACTAAATATTAAGATGAAAAAAACTACCATATCGATCCTGGGTTTGGGTGAAGGCCGAAGCGCCATCTCCGCCGTCCTCCAAAGCGATCAACTTGAACTCGGATACATCTGCGATCGAAACGAAGTGCTCTGTCAAAAGCGCTGCCATGAGTTCGGTATTGAACGGTATACCACGCGGTACGAGGACATCCTCAACGATCCGGAAACCGATATCGTGGCCATCTACACGCCAGATCATTTGCACGCGATTCACGTCACAGAAGCGCTTCGGTACGGCAAACATGTTGTCTGCACCAAACCATTCATCGATGATCTCTCCGATGCCGCGGATCTGCTGCAACTCCAACAGGAGACCGGACGGCGTGTATTCATCGGTCAGAGTTCACGCTTCTTCGAACCTTACCGTCGCCAGCGGGCCGACTTTGAAGCCGGATTGATCGGAGACCTCATCACCATCGAGAGTCATTATCATGCCGATCATCGCTGGTTCCTGGAAAAGCCCTGGGCCCTGGAAGACGCGTTCAAATGGCTCTATGGCGGACTCAGTCACCCGGTGGATTTCATCCGCTGGTATCTGCCCGATATCTCCGAAGTGATGGGCTATGGGATGATCAGTGCCAATGGTCAGAAGGCGGGGCTGAAGCATGAAGATACCATGCACTTTATATTTAAAAGTTCCGACGGACGCATTGCAAGGGTCAGCGGTGCATACACCGGTCCAACCCAGCCACCAGCGCGCGATAGCGGAATGAGTTGCATCCTGCGCGGTACCGAGGGCGCCTCCCAGGCCGACTATCACGAACTTCGCTACGCCATCACCGACCGACACGGAGAAGACAGGATCATCACCTGGGGCGATGCAAAACTCAAGCACTATTTCCGTTTCGAAGGCCAGAGCCACCATGCCGGCGAATACCAGAACTACTTCGAATATTTCGCACAAGCCATCGCGGATGACAAACCCGCCGCTCCGGAGATGCGCGAAGGCATTGGCACCGTCGCCCTCCTGCAGGCGATGGATCGAAGCCTCCGAACGGGCATGCCAATCTCTCCCGCTGCTCTGCTGAATGAATACGGACTACCAACATCTTTGCTAACGTCAACGCATAACCGATGAATGAACTATATGATAAATTGCAGCTCGTCGACGGACTGATCGTGGCCGGATACCTGCTCTTGTTAATGATCATCGGTTACCGCGCCAGCTTTGTTGGACGGAAAAAAGATGAAACCCTGTTCATGGCCGGGCGATCCCTGAATTGGTATAACATCGGTTTCAACATGTGGGGCACCAATGTCGGGCCGTCCTCCTTGTTGGCATTCGCGAGCATTGGATATGCCACAGGGATCGTAGCCGGCAATTTCGAGTGGTATGCATTTTTATTTCTCTGTCTTCTCGCGCTGGTCTTCGCACCGCGATACATCGCGGCCAAGGTAAGCACCATGCCCGAATACATGGGTCAGCGATACGGAGAAGGCACGCGCAATATCCTGGCTTGGTATGCACTGGTGAAGATCCTCGTCTCCTGGCTCTCCCTCGGTCTCTTTTCCGGCGGGGTACTCGTCCGGCAGATCCTTGGTATACCCATGTGGCAGTCGGTTACGGTACTGGTTGCCTTCGCCGGACTATTCACCTTTGCCGGCGGCCTCCGTGCCATCGCCCGGGTGAATGTCTTCCAGATGCTGTTGCTCATCGCGGTATCTCTCACGCTCTCATGGCTCGGAATTCGCGAGGTGGGCGGCTTTCAGGCTTTCCTCTCCAAAGTGCCGCCGCATTATTGGAACCTCGTGCGCCCGGCAGATGATCCTTCCTACCCATGGACGGCCATGTTGCTTGGCTATCCCGTCTCCGCCATTGCCTTTTTCTGTACCGACCAGGCCATGGTGCAGTCGGTCCTCGGTGCGCGCAATCTCGAACAGGGACAACTTGGCATCGGCTTCATCGGTTGGTTGAAAGTATTGGCCCTTCCGCTCTTCATCCTGCCGGGTATCCTCTGTTTCGTACTTTATCCCGGACTCGAAAACACCGATCTGGCATATATGACGATGGTGACGAACCTCTTCCCTCCAGGGATGACCGGTCTTGTCATTGTAGTCCTGATCGCCGTGCTGGTGGGTACCATCGGATCTTCCCTAAACGCACTCAGCACGGTGTACACGACGGATATATATTTGAAAAGTAACCCGCAGGCCACCACGGAGGACCAGATCCGTGTCGGACGCATCAGCATCGCCATTGGCTGCTTGTTCGCCATCGGCATGGCCGTGGCCATCGATAACATCCGCGGACAGAACCTCTTCAACATCTTCCAGGCCGTCCTGGGTTTTCTGGCACCTTCTCTCTCAGTTACCTTCCTGCTCGCCGTATTCTGGAAGCGCACCACCCGCCGGACCGTCAATGCCATCCTGTCATGGGGTTCTGCTTTTAGTCTGCTCGTCGGAATTTTGTATCTCTGGGTATTTCCGGCCGACCGTTATCCGCAATGGCCGCATTTCCTTATGCTGTCCTTCTGGATCTTTGCCATCCTGATGATCTCTGCCATCTTCATCACCCTGACAGACCGAAAGGGCAGGGAAGAGACGGCCCCTGAAGAAACCGGCAACTTACCCGCGACTTCCAGGATCGTGAAGATTTCCTTCACACTGCTGGCCATCATCATCCTGGCTTTATATCTATTCTTTAACGGGCACACTTAATATTAATATAAAGTCCCCGCATTACCGAAAAGAATAATCTATTCAACATCATGACACGCATACGCCTCATACTCACGTTTCTTTTGATAGGCCCGACGGTACCATCGGCGCAAACCTGGATCTGGTATCCGGGCGATTTCGAGATTTCACTCGCCAATAAGGTGCAAAACCGACGCACCGAAAAGGGCACTTTCTTCCCGGTGTTCTGGAAGATGGACAATCATTATGTATTGATGGATTTCCATAAGGTCTTCGATCTGACGAAGGCGGAAAAGGTTCGTATCCATGTCGAAGGCGAATACAATGTGAAACTGGACGGTAAGCCCTTCGAGGGAAGTCCCTCGGAGATCGATGTCCCGGCAGGAAGACATAAAATAAATATAAAGGTCTTTAATCAGGCGGAAGTGCCGGCGATCTTTGTGTCCGGCCAAACGATCAAGTCTGACAACTCATGGCTGGTTACTTTCGAAGACAAAGAATGGATCGATGAAACAGGCAAGACATCCGATATCTCTGCCACCCGCTGGTTGAAGGCCGGGACATGGAATTTCAATCGTCCGGAAGACCGGCCATCTCGTTTCATGCTGCCCGTGAAACCCATGGCTCCCGCGAAACTCGAGCGCAGGGCAAATGGCTGGCTGGCTGATTTCGGTCGTGAGACCTTCGGCTTTGTGACCCTGCACGGTGTCAAAGGCAGTGGTCGCATCACGGTCTATTACGGAGAATCAAAGGAGGAAGCCCTCTCCGATGAACACTGTGAAACCTACGATCCACTATCGGTCACGAATAAACGAGGAGAAGATATGACGATGGCACTCTCCAAAGCCTTTCGGTATGTCCGTGTCAAACAGGGCCCGGGTGTTTCGGTCGACTCGCTCAGCATGCGCTTTGAATATGCCGATGTAAAGGAGCGTGGCAGTTTCACCTGCAGCGACCCCGAGATCAATCGGATCTATGACGTCTCCCGATACACCTTCCACCTCAACACCCGTGAGTTCTTCATCGATGGTATCAAACGTGACCGATGGGTTTGGAGCGGTGATGCCTATCAGAGTTACCTGATGAACTATTATTCGTATTTCGACAATGCCACGGTCGAACGAACCATGCTGGCCCTCCGCGGGAAAGACCCGGTCACCGCCCACATCAATACCATCATGGATTACACTTTGTATTGGTTTTTGGGCATCTACGATTATTACCTGTACACCGGCGATAAGCGTTTCATCGGTCAGCATTACGATCGCATGCGCAGTCTGATGGATTATGTACTCTCACGCCGCAACCATGACGGTCTGCTGGAATGGATGCCCGGCGACTGGATATTCATCGATTGGGCCGCGGGACTCAGCAAGAAGGGTGAAGTCAGTTTTGAACAATTGTTATTCGCCCGCAGCCTGGAAACCATGGCACTCTGCGCCGAGATCGCCGGTGATCCCACAGGTGCAGACCAGTACCGCTACTGGAATCAGGAAAAGCAGGCACTCGTGCACAGTCGTGTCGATGGAAAGCAGACAGATAATGTAACCCGCTACGCGAACATGTTCTCCATCTTCTTCGGCTATTTCAATGAGGAACAGCGCAAGGCCGTGAAAACCTCCGTCTTGTTGAACGACAAGGTACAGCGCATCACCACGCCTTACATGCGGTTCTATGAACTCGAAGCCCTCTGCGCCCTTGGTGAACAGTCCTTCGTCCTGAAAGAAATGAAAGATTACTGGGGCGGGATGTTGAAACTCGGGGCCACCTCTTTCTGGGAGGAATACAACCCGATGAAATCTGGTCTGGATCATTACTCGATGTATGGCAGAACATTCGGAAAGAGCCTCTGTCATGCCTGGGGAGCCAGTCCCATCTATCTCCTCGGGAAATATTATCTCGGAGTACGTCCGCTGACAGCCGGATATGACACATGGATCGCAGAACCATCCCTCGGCGGATTGGAATGGATGAAAGGGAAAGTACCCACACCTGCCGGTGATATCGACATGGAAGTATCTCGTACCCGGATCCGAATCACCGGAGTAACGGGAACGGGTATCCTCCGTTTTAAAAGTTCGATGCGTCCTGAATCTACCGGAGGGATATTGGAGCCGAAGGGAGGTGACCTATACGAAGTAAAGATCAAATCTGGCAAAACCGTTGACATTACATACAAATCTGTGTTATGATCAGACATGCATGCGCTGTGCTGGGTTTGTTTGTTTCGCTTGGATCCTCCGCTCAATCTGGCCTGACGGATATGTCGCGCAGCCCGGCAGCGGTGCGCAATGCCGTCGGATTGTCTGAAGTCAAATGGACATCAGGTTTTTGGGCTGAGCGCATGGACGTATGTCGCAACGTGATGGTCCCGGGGATTTTTACAAGACGATCGAGGCGATGTCGGCCATGTACGCCGTTACTCGTGATCCCACAATAGATCGAAAACTAGATGATGCCATCGCTGTGATCGCGCGTGCACAAAAACCTGACGGTTATATTTATACGAAGAACATCATCGAACAACGAAAGACCGGCAAAGAAAAGATGTTCGATGACCAGCTCAGTTTCGAGGCCTATAATTTTGGTCATCTCATGACGACCGCCAGCGTTCATCACCGGGCGACCGGAAAGCGAAACCTGCTCGACATCGCCGTGCGTGCCGCTGATTTCCTGATCGGATTTTACCAAAAGGCCACCCCTGAACAGGCGCGTAATGCCATCTGTCCTTCCCATTACATGGGCCTGGCAGAACTCTATCGCACCACGGGATATCAACGATACATCATTCTGCTTGAACATCTCTTCGCCATCCGCGGCACGGTGGAAGGGACGGATGACAACAGTGATCGGGCTCCGTTTCGGGACATGCGCCGCATTGCCGGACATGCTGTTCGGGCCAACTACCTGCTCGCCGGAGCGGCGGATCTGTATGCTGAAAATAAGGACACATCCCTGTGGAATACTATTCTTCGGTTATGGGATAACGTTATGTTGACCAAGATGCATGTCACGGGTGGTTGCGGTGCGCTATATGATGGGGTGTCAGTGGATGGCACTTCCTACAAGCCGGACACGGTACAGAAAGTACATCAATCTTATGGCCGAGATTATCAATTGCCAAGCCTCACTGCACACAACGAAACCTGCGCCAACATTGGGAATGTTCTGTGGAATTGGCGGATGTTCCTGATCACCGGATCATCACGCTACATGGACATCGTAGAGCGCTGTCTCTACAACAGCGTCATCAGCGGCGTCAGCCTCGATGGACATGCTTATTTCTATACCAACCCCCTGGCGCACAATACCCAGTTACCTTACCATTTGCGTTGGGAGGGTGGTCGCGCACCATACATCAGTAAATCCAACTGTTGTCCTCCGAATCTCGTGCGCACCCTCGCAGAAACCGGTGGATATGCATTTAGTCTTTCCGAAGAAGGTATCCAGGTCAACCTGTATGGATCCAGTACACTGGATACACGCTTGCATGATGGTTCCAGATGGATGATCGAACAGCGAACTGATTATCCATGGAACGGGCGTATTGATCTGTTGGTCAGGGAGACGGATGGTCGAAAACGAAGTCTGGGCCTGCGCATCCCCGAATGGTCCCGTTCATACCGTGTATCCATCAACGGGAAGCCGGTGTCTTCCGCACAACTCCGCAAGGGTTATCTTTATATCGATCGGCCTTGGCAAAAGCTTGACAGGGTTACCCTGGAACTGGACATGCGTGTGAACCTCATCGAGAGTCATCCCCTGGTGGAGGAAACGCGGAACCAGGTAGCCGTGATGCGTGGGCCGCTGGTCTATTGTCTGGAATCGGCTGATCTTAGTGGGTCGGGAGTCTTCAACGTTGCCGTTCCCGTGTCGGCTGCGTTTACAACGGCGGATATAAAATTGTCAGGTTCGAAGATCCGGGTACTTGAAACAATGGGCAAAAGTACCGGGGAATCATGGTCAGGTGGACTATATCGATCCGTTCAGAAATCTGACCGAATGGTTCCGCTCCGCTTTATTCCATATTTCGCCTGGGCCAATCGAGGAATGGGTGATATGTCGGTTTGGTTACCCATCGACAGGTGATCCCGGCGTAAGTAAACATTAAAGATGACTGCATGGAACGGATAATAGCCACGTATCATATCGAAACGCCCATCGCTCCGGAAGATGCAGCGGCCATCCTCGCCGGAGAACAATCTTCCGGCACCTTCGTGGCGGTACCCGGAGAGACGGAGGAATTGAAACGCCGCTTCGCCGCGCGTGTCGAATCCGTTGAACGCACCGGCACGGTAACTGCACCATCCATGCCAGGGGCATCCTCACCTAATGGTACATTCCATCAGGCGACTGTCCGCGTATCCTGGAGCATCGAGCAATTCGGTACCAATCTGCCGATGATGGTTTCCACCCTGCAGGGAAATCTCTATGAGATCCGCGCCTTCACCGGACTCCGACTGATCGACATCGACCTGCCGACATCTTATGGCACTCATTTCCGGGGACCGGCATACGGCATTGCCGGATGTCGCGAACTAACGGCCACGCATAACCGACCATTGATTGGGACGATCATCAAGCCATCCGTGGGCATGACAGCGGCCGAAACCGCCACCATCGTTGATACACTCGCAGGTGCCGGTATTGATTTCATCAAGGATGATGAACTGATGTCGTCCACCGCCAATAACTCCTTCGAACAACGACTGGATGCCGTGATGGATGTACTGGAGCGACATGCAGATCGCACCGGAAAGATGGTCATGTACGCCTTCAACATCAGTGGAGAGATGGATGAGATGCTGTCACGTTATGAATCCATCGTGGATGTTGGCGGAACATGCGCAATGGTGAGCATCAACAGCGTCGGGCTCTCTGCGGTCAAGCGGATCTGCGACGAAGGAGCACTCGCCATCCATGGGCATCGCAACGGATGGGGCATGCTTACCCGACATCCTATGTTAGGCATCGATTTCAAAGCCTATCAAAAGATTTGGCGACTGGCCGGTGTCGATCAGCTTCATGTCAACGGCATCGCCAACAAATTCTGGGAGTCAGATGACAGCGTCGTGGCCTCAATCGAAGCCTGTCAGACTCCGCTCTTCGATCAGCCCAATCCCTTGCCGGTGGTATCTTCCGGGCAATGGGGCGGTCAGGCCTTCGAGACTTGGCGGCGCACCCAAACCATCGACTTGCTCTACATGGCGGGCGGCGGCATCATGGCTCATCCCATGGGGCAGGCGGCAGGCGTGATGTCGTTGCAACAAGCCTGGCAGGCCGCAGTAGAAGGTTTGGACATCGATCAGGCGGCCTCCCGCTATCCGGCCTTTGCCGCCGCGAGGAAAAAGTTTGAAGGGAAATAAATACAAACATGGAACGCACCAACATCAAACTCGCCTTCTATGGCGACGATTTTACCGGCAGCACAGACGCACTCGAACGGATCTCCCTCGCAGGTGCGCGTGCCGTGCTCTTTACCGAACCGCCTGATCCCGATACCCTGGCTGCCTATCCCGGGCTCGATGCCTTCGGTGTGGCCGGCATGACCCGCGCCATGTCGCCCGAAGCCATGGAAGCCACGCTGTTGCCGGCTTTCCGGGCATTGCGTGACAGCGGTGCCAGGCATGTCCATTACAAGGTCTGCTCCACCTTCGACTCCGCCCCGCATATCGGCAGTATAGGCAAGGCCATTGACATCGGCATGGCCGTCTTTGAACCGGCATTCGTGCCCGTCATCGGAGGCATGCCCATGCTCGGCCGACACTGCGTTTTCGGTAACATCTTCGCCCGATTAGGCACCGGCGGCGAAGGCGAACGTTTCCGCCTCGACAGACATCCATCCATGCGCTACCATCCGACCACGCCGATGGAAGAATCAGACCTGCGCAGACATCTTTCCAAACAAACCGATCTCAGGATCGGACTCCTGGATGTATTACAGCAACGCGCCGACCTAACGGTGTGGGATACCCTATTTTCTTCGGAAGATCGCGTATTGTTGCTGGATGCCCTCATGCCGGAAGATATGATGCGCACCGGTGCCTGGCTAGATCAACATGCCGAACAGGCACCGTTATTTTCAGTCGGATCCTCCGGTGTCGGACAGGCACTGGGAGACCATTGGAACCACATCGGTCAGTGGACACCCAAAGAGATACCAGGTTTTAAACCTGATGAACATCCGCTCCTCGTCGTCTCCGGAAGTTGTTCGCCCGTCACCGCAGGTCAGATTCGTGCAGCGATCAAAGCCGGCTTTGAAGAATTTGTCATCGATAGGCATCGATTCCTCGATGGCCAACTGCCCGATTACGCCCTGAGGCAGATGAGCGCATTGTTGGCTAAAGGAAAGGGACTCATCGTTCATACGGGCTACCGTGCTGCTGAATCCTTCTCTGCAGAAGAAACCGGCACTGCACTCGGACGCATCGCCTCCGCGCTCATCGAATCAGCTGGTCTCGACAGACTCGTAGTTGCCGGCGGGGATACCAGCAGTTATGTCGCCCGCGCCATGGGCATTCGCGCCATGGAAATGTGCGCCACTGTTGCCCCGGGTGCCCCGATGTGCAAAGTCCTCGAAGCTCCGGCCGGCATCAAAGGACTGCGCGTCTGCTTTAAGGGCGGACAGGTGGGCGACAGCACTTTCTTCACCGAACACTTCCACCCTAGCGGAAATAAATCAAAAAAATGAATACAAAGACACTCGCACTCATACACACTTCCGCCACCCTGGTTCCGGTGTTTGCAGAACTCTGTGCCCGTTACCTGCCGGGGGTGAAGGTCTTCAACATCGTAGATGACAGCCTCATCAAAAATACCATCGCCTGCGGAATGCTGACACCTGATACATCCCGCCGCGTGGTGAACTATGCGGATTCCGCGCAAGATGCCGGCGCAGACATGATCCTCTACACCTGTTCTTCCATCGGCCCGGCCGTGGAAGTCGCCGCCTCACTGTCACGGGTACCTGTTTTTCGGGTCGACCAGCCCATGGCCGACCAGGCCGTTGCCACAGGAACACGCATCGGCATCGTCGCCACACTTTCCACCACCCTTGATCCCACCACCGATCTGGTCCGCAGGCGTGCCATCGCCGCCGGAAGAGAAGTCGAACTCAAGCCCCGCCTCTGCGAAGGCGCCTTCGAAGCACTCATGTCCGGAGATGCCGCAACGCACGATGAAAAAGTCGCCGCTGCCCTGAGCAGCCTCGCCCTGGAAACCGATGTCATTGTGCTCGCTCAGGCCAGCATGGCACGGGTCGTTGACTCCCTCCCGGAATCGGATCGGAAAGTCCCCATCCTCGCCAGTCCGTCCATCGCCATGCAATTTCTCGCAAATATGCTCAGCTGAGTTGTATGAAAAAGTCCAGAACATACATCCTTCTTTTCCTCGTGATCGTCATCGCTGTAAGGCTTATGCTCATCGGTGGCGTGTACGACTGGCCGGCATTCTCAGGTGTATTTGCCGTCACCGCCGCCATCGCAATGGCCATCTTTACCGGCAGGTCTGAGCGATTCAAGGGCCTCAGTTACACCGCATGGATCATCGCTGCAGTGACAACCGCGATGATCTATCCGCACTATTTCAAGAACTGGGGAGGCATCAACCTCCGAGATAAAACGCTGATCCTTGTCATCATTCAACTCGTGATGTTTGGGATGGGAACGCACATGCGACTGCAGGATTTCCGTGGACTCCGCACTACCGGAAAAGGTGTACTGGTCGGACTCTTCTGCCATTTCACCGTCATGCCGCTGATGGGACTGCTCCTCATCAACCTCTTTCATTTCGATCCGGAGATCGCCGCCGGCATCATCCTGATCGGTAGCTGCAGCAGCGGCCTGGCTTCCAATGTGATGGTTTATCTCGCCAAGGGCAACCTCGTTCTCTCCGTGATCGTCACCGCCATGGCTACCCTCGCCGCA
>JAJTFQ010000156.1 GCA_021299955.1 Chitinophagaceae bacterium | reverse complement strand
AGGGTTGAGTATTAACGTTTCGAGGTTGACGACTCAATGATCGAACCGGTTCGGCCAGCCTTCCTCGCGGAGGTTACCCGCCTTGCCAAGCACTTCGGTTTCCATTTGTTTTTTGTAATCAGCCAAACGATCGGCCAGGGCATTATCTGCAATGGACAATATCGAGGCGGCCAGAATCCCCGCGTTCTTCGAAGCGTTCAACGCGACCGTGGCTACCGGAATACCATTGGGCATCTGGAGAATGGACAGCATAGAATCCCAGCCATCGATCGAGTTCGAAGACCTTACAGGCACCCCGATCACCGGCAAGGTCGTCAGCGAAGCCACCATGCCCGGAAGGTGCGCCGCGCCGCCTGCACCCGCAATGATCACCTTCAGGCCGCGTCCACGGGCCGACTGCGCATACTCCACCATACGCATGGGCGTTCGGTGCGCCGAAACGACCGTCACCTCATACGATATACCGAAGGCATCGAGCTGCTCCGCAGCCGCCTTCATCACAGGCAGGTCGCTGTCGCTGCCCATGATGATGCCTACGACGGGCTCCGTACCCAGGATGTTCTTGCTGTCCTGTTGTGTCATGGTAAATAAATATAAGTAAATATAGGGTTTCGTCAAACCTTGTATCAATGCACTTGACCGATCTGGCTCGTTGGTTATTTTATACTAACGGTCAGGCATACCCAAAAATTTATTTTTTGATCGTACCCTTCACCTTCATCGTCTCACGGATCCTTTCCGCTTGATGGATCAACGTATGCCGGTCGTTCGCCAGCACCGTCACGTGCCCCATCTTGCGGCCGGGCCGCGTCTCGCGTTTGCCGTAGATATGCACGAAGGTTCGTTCCATCGCCATCACGTCCTCCAGCCCCTCGTACACCGGCTCCCCCTCATATCCATCCGCCCCGACCAGATTGATCATTGCGGAAGGCAGGATGATGTCGGCATCGCCTAGCGGATAGCCCAGGACAATGCGCAGTAACATGTCGAATTGCGAGCAGAAATTACCTTCGATGCTGTGGTGCCCGCTGTTGTGCACCCGGGGAGCCGTCTCGTTGACCAGCACCTCGCCCGACCTGTCTACGAAAAGTTCAACGGCGAAGAGTCCGGGCGACCCCAGGTTCCGCGCCACCGACTGCGCTACGGCCTCCGCCTTCCACAGGGTTGCACGGGGCAGGTCCGGCGGACATAGCTGATAGTCCAGCAGGTTGAACTCGGGATTGAAGGCCATCTCCACGGGTGGAAAGACGGCCTGTCCGCCCCGTTCGTCGATGGCCACGATGATCGCCAGCTCCCGTTCGATCTCCACCATCTCCTCCAATACCGATGGCGCATCGAAACCGGATGCCAAATCCTCCGGACGACGCAGGATCATCACC
Source organism: Chitinophagaceae bacterium (assembly GCA_021299955.1). Taxonomy (GTDB): domain Bacteria; phylum Bacteroidota; class Bacteroidia; order Chitinophagales; family Chitinophagaceae; genus Pollutibacter. The sequence continues at coordinate 4,182 of JAJTFQ010000156.1, read as the reverse complement.
CCGCGCCCGTCATATCCGCCCGTGGCCAGTTTCTGTACGGCCGGCAGGCTGACGCCGGATGCCTGCAATGCGCTCCGGTCGCTCAAGACACGAAATGCAGAAGTGGGGATGTTGTTGGCACGATAGTATTCTTTCTGAAGGATCTTATTCTTGATGATGCCCAGGGCCTTCGTGTTCGGAAATACCCTGATGCCCTCGGACTCCAACACCTGCAAGGCTTCCAGACTTACATTTTCTATCTCAATGGTGAGCGCATCGACCTGTCGGCCAAAGGCGATCACCGCCTCCCGGTCACGGATATCACCCTTCACGAACCGGTGGCAGAGGCTGGCGGACGGGCATTGCTCGTCGTTTTCCATCACCCAGGTCTCCACCGGGTAGTTGACTGCCTGCTGCAACATCATGCGGCCCAACTGACCGCCGCCGAGTATGCCGATCTTTCGCATCCGTTCCTTTTTTCGCCGTGAAGATAACAAACAGCCTCAACATGCATTGGAAGGGACCTGCATCCTGTTTATATTTGTGCCGATGGTGCCCGACTATCCATACAAAACTTTCGGCGACGAACGCCGTTCCTACTGCCTCCTGATGGAGGTACTGGCCATGGGGCCATGTGCCTGATCCCCACGCGCCCATGCGCGCTAGTTTCCAACTGTCCTGACCTTACATTCCTGAACCAAACTTCATCATCATGGAGACCATCCGTCAAGCCGTGGCATCGCCGCGTGCCGACTTCCTGCCATTGGAAGGTACCGACCACATCGAATTCTTCGTAGGCAATGCCAAACAGGCCGCCCATTTCTATCACTCCGTCCTGGGCTTCCAGCCCCTGGCATATGCCGGTCCGGAGACCGGACGCCGCGATCTGGTGAGTTATGTCCTGCGCCAGCAAAAGATCACCATCGTGCTCACCACGGCCCTGCGCAGCAGTCATCCCGTCGCTGACTTCGTACACCGTCATGGAGATTCGGTCCATACCCTGGCCATCCGGGTGCCCGATGCGGCATCTGCCTGGCGCGAAACAACCGCCCGGGGCGCCGTCTCCTTCAGGGAGCCGGAGACGTTGCAGGACGAATTCGGAACCTGTGTCATCAGTGGTATCCGAACCTTCGGCGATGCGGTCCACCTGTTCGTTGAAAGAAAGGATTATCACGGAACTTTCATGCCCGGTTTCAGACCCTGGCAAACACGGTTTGAAGCCCCCGAGACCGGCCTCCTGCATGTCGATCACTGTGTCGGAAACGTGGGCTGGGGGAGAATGGACCACTGGGTCCATTTCTATCAGGAGGTCATGGGCTTCCGGAACATCCTGACCTTCGACGACAGCGACATCTCAACCGAATACTCGGCCCTCATGAGCAAGGTCATGAGTAACGGTAACGGCTATGTTAAATTTCCCATCAATGAACCTGCAGAGGGCCGCCGGAAATCGCAGGTGGAAGAATATCTCGAATTCCACGACGGAGAAGGCGTTCAGCATATCGCGATGGCCACCAGCGACATCGTGGCCACTGTCATGGAACTCAAGCGCCGGGGACTCGAATTCCTGCAAGTGCCAACATCATATTACGTCGATCTGCTCGATCGTGTCGGACCGATCGACGAGGATGTCACCCCCCTTAAGGAACTCGGCATTCTGGTAGATCGCGATGATGAGGGATATCTCTTGCAACTGTTCAGCAAGCCCGTAGAAGACCGGCCGACACTCTTCTTTGAGATCATCCAGCGCAAGGGCGCGAAGAGTTTCGGAAAGGGGAATTTTAAAGCGCTTTTCGAAGCCATTGAGCGTGAACAGGAATTGAGGGGCAATCTTTAACATACTTTCCGGCGAATTACACCGGCGCGATGCTTCAGAAAACAGATGAAGTTGCGATATTTGTCAACGGAACGACAAACAAATCCTTCGTTCAGAAATGTCCATGCTGAATCTTCGTACCGCCGTCCCCTCGGCCCTGTTGATCCTAATGGCCGCGGGTGACGGATTCGCACAGAACTCGTTTCTCGATTACCAGAAATCCTTCGGAAGGGTCTCCGATGTATTCAGGCGGAAGGAGGATACCCTGCGTATGCAGTTCCAGGCCAGGAACCTGACCTGGCCGGCAAAGAATATTTTCATTCGGTCCTTCAAGTACGATAGCGAACTGGAAGTATGGGTTAGGCAGTCGATGTCGGAGCCGTTCAAACTCTTCAAGACCTACCGCGTCTGTGCCCTCGCCGGCACGCTCGGACCCAAGAGAATGGAAGGTGATTTTCAAGTGCCGGAGGGCTTCTACTACATCAACGAGTTCAAGCACAATAGCACCTATCATCTCTCTCTGGGGCTGAATTATCCCAACGTGTCCGATCGCATCCTTTCCGATACACTGCAACCCGGTCGTGATATCTACATCCACGGCAGCTGCGTGACCACAGGTTGCATTCCCATTACGGATCCACAGATCGAAGAGTTGTACATCCTGTCACTGCATGCATACAATGCGGGCCAGGACTATATCCCCGTTCATATTTATCCTGTCAGGTACACGGTGCACAAGAGCGTCGAGTTCCTGGAACGTCTGACACGTGAAGATCCTTCTTTGAAGTCATTCGCGCTCCGACTCAAAAAGGCATACGATTATTTCGAACAGTACCGGAAACTGCCCGTCATCGCGATCAATCCGAAAGGAGAGTACGTCGTGCTGTGATGACCGAAGCTCATCCCTTACAGACGTTTATATTTATTCCCCTTTCAGAATGAATATCAGTACTCACTTCGATCATTGATCTTCACAGGGTGCTGACGGTTGTATTCAAACAATCAGCCAGGATGGCCGCTGTCTTTTCAAGACCTTCGGCGCCAAAAGTAGTGGACTCATTTTCATCCGTCGATCCGATGAAACCCTGTGTCACCAATATATCCGCTGACGAAAGCGCAGGCCTGATCAGCCGATCAATCTGCTGTTGGGTAAATGAAATGTCGATCTGCGCATTCTTGAATTGATCATCCGTCCTGATCACATCCCGCACATCCGTCCAATGTACCTTGATTCCCGCTTGTTTCAATGCAGTGGAAAGGATGACCGATGACATGAGGACACCTGCACATACGATCTGGTCATAGTAATAATCAAAAGGACGCACCGGACGATCGTGCAAGAGCCATTCGACTTCGGTTCGGAATTCATCCAGATGCGAAATCGCCTGATCATAATTGCTGCCTGACAGCGAATGAATTTGATCAAGATGCCATCTAAATAAAGTTTGAAAGACATTCAGCGCATCTTCCCTTTTTCCGGCGAAATAGGCTTCTGTAATGGCTTCCAGTGTGTGTGTAGTGCTTCCCATCGCTGAAGTAACCAGCAACATGGGTCGCCCATTCATCGACTCCAGGATTTTGATTACATTATTTACACCTGCTGCATCAGCTATACTTGCGCTATTTATGTGGATAACATTCATGAATGTTGGGTTTGCTTAATCGTCAAACGCTGCAAATGTCCGAAAAATAAAGACAGTGCGGACCGGCAATCCTTTTAATTCATCCGAAAGCGGGTTAGATTTGTTTGACAACCCCTCCGCACATGATCGTTAACCGTCAGATCCGGACCCTGGATGAGTTCACCATCCAGCAGCTCCGAGACTTCCCCAACGCCACCGGTGAGCTGTCCAATCTGCTGCGAGACATAGGCCTGGCTGCCAAGCGGGTGAATGTCGAAGTGAGCAAGGCCGGACTGGTGGACATCCTCGGCGATGCCAATCTGGTGAATGTCCAGGGGGAGGACGTGAAGAAACTCGATATCTATGCCAACACCCAGTTGATGGGCGTCCTTAAGCACGGCATCAGCTGTGCCGGGATTGCGAGCGAGGAATTCGATGATTTCATCGCCTTCGATGACCCCGTAAGCAATCAGTCGAAATACGTTGTGCTCTTCGATCCGCTCGATGGCAGCACCAACATCGATGTAAACGTATCCATTGGTACCATCTTCGGTGTGTATCGGCGCGTTTCGGAAAAGGGATCTCCTGTCACACGCGAGGATTTCCTGCAGCCAGGTATCCGGCAGGTTGCGGCCGGTTACATCGTGTATGGATCCTCCACCATGCTCGTCTATGCCACGCGCCGTGGGGTCAACGGCTTTACACTTGATCCGTCCATCGGAGAGTTCTCGCTCAGTCATCCGGATATCAAGTGTCCTCCCCATG
>JAJTFQ010000155.1 GCA_021299955.1 Chitinophagaceae bacterium | reverse complement strand
TGCATGGCGACATCCCATTGACCTTGCAGGGGCATGACAGGCGCAGCGAGTGCGGGTGCAGGCGTACGTTTTTTGGAGAGTGCAGTGCGAAGCCGATCTCCGACGATCTCTGCGTTTCCGGGCTGCATCTGACCCGTGGTGATCTGAACGCCGGTCATACCATCGCGCTGCATGCTGCCGATGGCGATGCGTGGGGCGGATCTGCCCACTTCCTCTGCCAGCTCCTCCCCTGTCAGATTCAACTTGCCGGGATCCCAGGACACACTCAGGACGGGCGATTTATTGGAGAGCTGGGTCGGTTCAAAGACGTTCATGGTAAGTCCTTCCACACCGTTGAGCCGTTGGCGTATGATATCGAGCCAGCCCAGCCAGCGTTTCCATTCGGCAGCATGGTCGCGGGTGGTCCAGGCTTCGACGGCCGCCAGCATACCCATCATCTCCTCGCGCCCGACCTTGTTATCCCGACCGGGGCCGTGATGCGGGGAGGATGCCTGCCAGGCAGACGCGAGGATGGCCTTGTCGCCCAGTATCAGGCCGGCGCACTGGGGGCCGCATATCGCCTTGCCGCCGCTGTAGGTGACGATCGTTGCACCGCGCTGCAGATGGACATTGGGGATGGTCAGCACTTCTGCCGCGGCATCGACCACCACCGGAATACCCCGTGATTTTGTCAGGGATACAATGGTCTCCAGGGAAAGCGGGTTGTCAGGCTGCCCCGGAGCATCGGCGAGCATGTATATCATGGCTGTACGTGAGCTGAGGGCAGCCTCCAGTTCTTCGCGGGTCGACACATCAATGATGCTTACACCAATATTTCGGATGGCGTGGTCATAGTTATTGCGGGATCGGATGGGTATCACGACCTCCGTTTTTTCAAAACCGGTGAGGTCGGGAATGCGGATGAGTTTCTCAGGATCCCCGCCGGTGACACAGGCGGCGGTCAAATGCTTGAGTGCGGCAGCGCAACCCGAGGATACCATGCCCCATTCGGCACCGGTGATGGCGGCGAGCCGCTTTCCGACACCCTCCGCAAGTTCGTCATATTGGATGAAGTCATGCGAGGCCGCTTCCATGGCGGTGCGGACGGCGGGCAGTTCGAGGGATCCGCCGATGATGGTGAAGGTTCCGCGGCAGTTGATGATCGGCTCCACACCAATGCTTCGGAAGATGTTGGTATCAGCAGGCATCTTGACCTTCGCCTTATCCATTGTGGTTTCTGAACGAAGTACACCGGGTAGTTCCGTGGAGAGCCCGATGACCCCGAGGGTTTTCAGGAGGGCTCGTCTATTCATCTCGGCAGGCATGGGCGGTTGCTTTTGGGTTGATGTGTTTACTTGAATTGGATATCTCCAAAGAATTGCGGCAGGTGGAAATTCGGACGCTCGAACGCTACCGTCGACCAGGTCAGGTAGTTGGGACTGGAAGTACGACTGCCCGTCTTGTAGAAATTCGCCTTCCATTGTACACCGGGAGCCGGGCGGGTGATCGCCGTGTATTTTTCGAGGATGCTGAAAGGGATGCGGCATTCGATGGTCCAGGTGACAGGTTCCTCTATTTCCGGATACACGATCCTTGGCATGGAATGAGCAATTTCGATCTGTGAGATCTCCTCCGGCTGCAACCTCGTCAGTCCACTCATGGGCTTGGTAATATAGAAAATGAGCGGCGTACCTCCGGCATTGATCTCGAGATTGAAATAGCAAAGTGGCTTTGCGGGATCCGGGGCGAAGAAGAATTCCACACAGGAATCTCCGGATACGTTCCCGTTGTATTCCTGCACTACGCTGCGCACGTAACGATCCTGTACCCGGAAGATCACATAGGCATTCTCACGGTCATAGGCCATACGGGCTTCCACCTTCGGCGTGAATTTGGGGATGTCTCCCATCGGACGATCTACGCGCAGTATTTCCGATCCCTTCCAGGCATCCTTATCCCAGTTACCATCGATGGTTATACTTTTTTTGAGGCGTACCGCCTGATATCTTGCCGGCGGATCTTCAGGGCGAATGGGAGATGGTGCTGCGAGCAGATCAGATGTCTCTATGCAGCAGATCGCCGCCAGTGCTGAAAAGAAGGTCATCATGGCGTAGGCAGTTTATCCTTTTTCCGTCGATTGCGGGGAATTTCGTGGGTGGTGATGAAGCCGGCCTGATTTCCCCAGCTTTGGCGTGATGTGTCCTGACAAACCATGAATCACAACCTGCATCAACCTGTGACGGTCGCCCGTCACCCATTCGGAACCGGCGAGTGGCGGATTTCGGGTGCCATCTCCCATGCCGTTGGCCTGATGGCAGTTTGCACAGTATTTCCCATAAAGGACGGCGCCCTGGCCCATGACCCTGACGGACAAATTATCCTTCACGCTGTCGGGGGTGCGAATGTTCTGTGCGGTTGATTTTCGGTTATGCATGGCCGTGAGTGCCTGCTCATTGAATTTTTTCCGGTCGCCCTTGTACATGATGCGCCACACTTTGCCATATTCGCTCTCGGTGACGTACAGTGATCCGTCAGGGCCCTGCGCCAGTCCGGAAGGCCTGTATTTCGCGTCGCTGGTGTACACGATCGTATCTACGCCGGCGAATCCGTCGGCGAACACTTCCCATTCGCCGGAGGGCTTGCCATCCTTAAAGGGAACGAAAGCTACAAAATAGCCGCCCTGTGGATAGGGCGCGCGGATCGTCGATCCGTGAAAAGCGATGAAGGCCCCGTTCTTATATCGTTCAGGGAACTGATCTCCGGTATAGAAAAGAATATCGTTTGGCGCAAAGTGTCCGGGGAAACCAATGAGGGGCTGGTTGAGTTTTGGTCCATCTCCCTCCTTTTTTCCATCACCGCCATATTCAGGACTCATCAATTTCTTTCCCTGCATGTGATCATAGTAGTAGTAAGGCCAGCCTGCATCTGAGCCGGAATCCACGCGGAGCAACTCCTCCGATGGCAACAGGGCACTTTGCCACCGGGTATAGAACTGAGGCCAGGTCCGGTGAAGATCATCACGACCATGCTGTACGGCATAGAGCGCATTTGACTGGTGGTTCCAGGTCATGCCGACGATGCTTCTGATGCCGGTGGCATAGCGCACACCATCAGACTGTACCTGGCCAGGCTTGCTGTCACTAAATCGCCAGACGCCCCCGTATTCGGCGAGTTGGGGGCAGGGCATCTGACCGGGCGATCCCGGCTGCCGATCGTTTTCCTGGCAGGCATCTCCGGGTGAACCGAAGGGCACGTACATATTTCCTTTCCCGTCGAAGGCGATCGGCTTGGCAATGTGAGAGAATTTCGCACGCTTGTAATTATCAACGAGGATGCATTCTGAAGGGACCGTCGGTACCAGGCTACCCGGGTCAAGTTTGGTGCGAAAGACCTCTCCTGCCGTGGCGAAGTAGAGATAATTATTATGGATACGCATGGCATTGCCATAATTACCTGTATCCGCATAGTCGCCGAAATACTGGACGATGTCTGCCTTACCGTCGTTGTCGGTATCCCGGAGCGCCACGCTGCCACGTCCAAGGGAATCCGGGGCGCGCAGTTTCATGTAGATGTCTCCGTTGTCGCGCACCGCCAGGTGGCGGCCCCGTCCGACGGAATCCACCACCACGACGGATTCGAAGCCATCAGGCAAAAAAAGTCCTCCGTTATCCTGATCCCCGGGTGGCAAACCGGGGTTAAAATGGCGAAATAGCAGGATTCCACCTGCGAGCAGCAACACTGCGGCGAGCAATATCAGGCGGCGCTCTTTGAGATGTGATGGCACTTCAATCGAATTTTAAACTGAACCGCTAATTATGGAAACTGAATTTAAGCTAAATTTCAACACGAAACATATTTTTCAACCCTGACAGACATGCGGGAGATCCCGGATGTGTCATCAATCCACGCAAGTGATGAAAAAGAAGTTGTACTTACTAGTGCTGATCACCCTGTCGGGGTGGTCGATCCTTTGGGGACAGCCGACCGGACAATCCGGGGCCACCGATCCCACATCCATCCCCGTTCGCATCCTACGGCATCAATCCATTCAGATGCGGGATGGGGCGAAACTTTATGGGGATGTGTATATGCCTGAAAAACCGGGAAACTACCCGACCCTGGTTGTTCGCACCTGCTATGGTGTGCAGCGCGAGGCCATCAACCTGCACCAGGACATGTTCACTTTCGCCCGCAATGGCTATGCCGTAGTGATGGTGGACACCCGCGGTCGCTATGAGAGCGAAGGAAAATGGGTACCTTTTCGCGACGAAGCAAAGGACGGCTATGACATCATCGAATGGGCGGCACGTCAACCCTTTTCCAATGGAAAGGTAGGTACCCAGGGCGGCAGTTATCTGGGTCACAACCAGTGGCGGGCCATGGGCGAACGTCCCCCACATCTGAAAGCGGCCTTTCCGATGGTGGCCTCCACCAACATCTACGCGAACTGGCTGACGATGGGTGGCGCCTTCCGGCTGAGTTTCAACTATGGCTGGGGCGTGGTCAGGATGCCCGACCGGATCATGCTGCCGCAAAGCTGGCATACGGAACCCTGGGCGCCGGCAAACCTGCGGTATGACACCCTGCTGCGGCACCTGCCTTTGATGACGGGAGACCTGCGCAGTGCCGGATACACGGTCGGCCATTACCGCGACTGGCTGAAGCATGAGTCGTATGACGCGTGGTGGAAGGCCATCAGCGATGAAGAGCGCTTTCAGCTCATGAATGTCCCCGCTCATACTTTCGGCGGCTGGTTCGACATCTTCGTACAGGGCACCATCAACGGCTATGTCGGCATGCGCAACAAGGCGGCGACAAAAGAGGCGCGCGATGGCGCCCGGATGACGATCGGGCCTTGGGGGCATGGTGCATCTACATCCTTCGGAGAATTAAATTTCGGACCGGACGCCATGGTCAGCCACATAGAGCAAGAGATCCGATTTTTCGATCATCACCTCAAGGGCATCGCCAATGGGATCGATCGGGATGATCCCGTTCGGATCTTCTACATGGGGGCCAATCGCTGGCGTAGCGAAAAGGACTGGCCGATTCCGGGTACCCGTTACCGTGCCTTATACCTAGATGGAAATGGCTCCGCAAATACAGGTGGAGGGGATGGAAAACTGAGTTTTGAAAAGCCCGCAGTGGCAGCAAGCGACAAGTACCGCTACGACCCGATGGATCCGGTGCTTACGCTGGGGGGCAACAACTGCTGCGGCACACCCACCCTCGCCGGCCCGCGCGACCAGCGACCGCTGGAATCCCGGAAGGATGTGTTGGTGTATAGTACTGACACACTGAAGGAGGACATCACCATCGCCGGCCCCGTGAAGATGCAGCTATACGCCGCAACGGATGGGCCCGATACCGACTGGATGATCAAACTGATCGATGTGTTCCCGGACGGCCGATCGATGCCGGTATCCGAAGGGATCCTGCGCGCCAGGTTCAGGGAAGGGCTTGACAAGCCGAAACTGCTGACGCCCGGCCAGACTTACGCCTATGATATTGAATTGACCGGAACCGCCAACGTATTCCAGCGCGGACACCGCATCAGGATCGACATCACGTCCAGCAATTTCCCGCAGTTCGACCGCAATCCAAACACCGGAGATCCGCTAGGCAGCAGCGCACGGGTACGTGTGGCACAACAGACCATACACCATGGTGGTGATCGACCCAGCGCGATCATACTGCCTGTTGTGTCAGCACTTCAGTGATAAAAAATAAAATGAATATAAATCAAAGGTCCGCTCCTTTTCCGGAGCGGACCTTTGATTTATATATATCCAAATAAATATAAGGTGGTATACTAAGCAAGATCCTTCGGTGGACGGCGATGCCAATAGGAGGCTAGTATGGATCCCGTGATATTCATCAGCGGACCGAATACTGCCGCGGCCAGACCGACCGTGGCGATCTTTCCCATCTCCTTGGCGATGCCGGAGGCCAGTCCGCCATTCTGCATACCCACTTCGATGGCCACGGTGCGACAGTCACGTTCAGGCAGTCGCATTAATCTGGACAATCCATACCCCAGTCCGTAGCCCATGCAGTTATGGATGAGCACCAGCAGGATCAGGAGCGGCCCAATGGCCAGCAAACTATCGCGCCCGGCGGCGGTGATCACGACAATGATGGTCGCGATGGCGGCCATCGACACCATCGGCATCACCTTATCGAGCCATTCCATCCGTCCCCGCATCAGGCGGTTGAAGATCAGGCCTGCACCAATGGGCACCAGGATCATCTTTCCGATATCGATCATCATTTTATAGACTTCGATCTCCACATAGGTCCCCGCCAGCTGCTTCATGAGGAAGGGTGTCATGAACGGTGCGATCAGGGTGGTGATGGAGGTGACGGTCAGTGACAACGGAACGTTCGCCTTGGCGAGATAGGACATCACATTCGAGGCCAGTCCGCTGGGAGAACATCCAATGAGGATGATACCCGCAGCGATTTCGGGTTCAAAGCCGCTGAACCATGCCAGGGTGAAGCCCAGTGATGGCATGATGATGAACTGCAGCGCCACGCCGATGACCACACCTTTCGGCGACTTGACAACCGCGGCGAAGTCGGCGGGGCTCATCGATGAACCCATCCCAAACATGATGATCTGAACCAATGGGATGATCAGGCCCGAAAGTTTATACCCACCCCATTCCGTGAAAAGCTGTGGATAAAATAACGAAGTGGTCACCGCAGCGAAGATGAGGATGCTAAAGGCGAATCCCTTCAGGGCCTCGTTGGTCCGAAATGCAAGGGCGAGGGAGAGAAAGGCAATGATAGATGTCGGGCCGGCGGATAGCGGCTGGTCGCCGGACAGCAGCCAGAGCGAAATGATGGCGCAGAGTCCGAACACGGCCAGTCCAGCTTGAAAGATGATCCTATTGTTCATATGGCAGTTGGTTGTTGAAAGGTTTACTTCCGGGGCAGTTTCGCGTCACGCTGTGCGGTGTGATAGACAAAGGAGGCAACGATGGTGGCCATCTGCTTCAGGTCTGCTTCGATGAGATGGTCGTATACATCCATGTTACTGTGATGGGTGCGAACATTGTATTCGATCGGATCCTGGATGAACTGGAATCCAGGCAGTCCCACTCCGTCAAATGACTGGTGATCAGTACCTCCGGTGTTGGAGGCCGTGACGGTCGTGGCACCCAGGTCGCGGAAGGGTTCCAGCCAGGCGGAGAAGATGGGTCTGCATGCCTCATTTCCCTGCAGGTAGATCCCTCGGATCTTTCCGGTTCCGTTGTCGATGTTGAAGTATCCGGAGAACTTGTCATGTGCCGGGGTGGTTGCCCCGGCTGCTCCACTGCCAAAGGTCTTCGCCACATACCCGCGGGAGCCCAGCAATCCCTGCTCTTCAGCGCTCCACAGCCCGATGCGGATGGTTCTTCTGGGATTCACATTCAAAGCCTTGAGGATGCGCATCACTTCGAGCATCACCGCGGAACCGGAGGCATTGTCGGTGGCGCCGGTGCCTGCCTGCCAGGAGTCAAGATGGGCGCCGATCATGACGACCTCATCCCCCACCACCGGATCCGTGCCAGGGATCTCAGCGATGACGTTGTATCCCTTCGGGTCATCGCCACCCTGTGCGAACACGGTACCGTCGTGATTGCGGGTCGAGCTGCTCAACACGGCAACAGCTCCTTCTGCCAGCGCCATTTCCTTGAGGATGTTGATGTTCCGCTGCACGCCGGTGCCACGCATCATCTGTTCCCGCATGCGGCGCATCTGTGCGGTGTCCCGCATCTGTCCTCCGCGGGCGCCCGGAACGGCTTTCGCTTCCGCCATGCGCTGCAATTGTTCGTCGGTATATCGTTCCGCATCCGCCTTGAATGACATTTGATAAGCCTGAATCTGATCCGGGATAATGATCCGCCCTTTGAGTCGTCCGCGGTAACCTGCGACCGTCGCGGAATCCCGGCCATCTACCACGAGGACCTCTGCCTGGCGGGGCTTACCCGTCCCGGCCGTCCAGGTCTTGGGATAGGCCATGATGGGCTTGTAATACGGAGCGGTCATGGCCAGGTACATTTTTTCCAGCGTCCATCCCTTGCCGAACTCACCCCATGCCTCCAGCCTGGCATCTTTGACGCCCCATTCGTTGAGTTTACCGACGGCATAGGATGCTGCCTTCGCGTATCCAGGCGAGTTGGCCAGTCGCGGGCCATTCAGGTCCGTCAGATGCCAGGCGATGTCCATCACCCGGGATCGCTCAAGACCCTCCTGACGGATGCGATCGATCATGGACTGATCCACCCGCTCGGTCTGCGCCATAGCAACAGATGTGACGAAGAACGCCGTTGCGGCCAAACGTATATGCAGTCTTTTCATGCTGTTTTTTTCTAAATATATGCAAGAATTACACATATCCTTACACCGCTCTTGTAAACCATGATATGGCTTAAATGATGTATTTTTTGACCAAATACAGAAAAGCATGAAAGGTAGCACTGCCAGGAATGTGGACGAATACATCCGTCAAAGCCCGGAACCCATTCGCGATCGGCTGCAGCGGATGCGGGAGATCATTCGCCGCGAAGCGCCGGATGCGGTGGAATCCATCTCCTACATGATGCCGGCCTACAAGATGAATGGGAAACCCCTGGTCTATTTTGGCGGCTATCCCGGGCATGTGGGATTCTATGCCACCCCGACAGGCCATGCGGCCTTCGCTACGGATTTGGCCTCTTACAAACAAGGGAAAGGTTCGGTTCAGTTTCCACACAACCGGGCATTGCCGGAGGATCTGATCAGCCGAATGGTCAGGTTTCGGGTGAACGAAGAGACCCAACGGGCGACACAACGCGGGAAGCCATGATCGGCCGACCGCGGGGGGTTCAGTTGAGCTTGACCAGATACATATGACCGCTTTGAATCATCACCGGCCGGTCAACTAATCCGTATCTCAGGATGTCCTTGTCACTGCAGAGAACATAATCATAACGGTCACGCATAACCGAAAAATTGCTGCGAAAGGCCCTTCTTGAACTATCCGTATGATCCCCGGACAATTGGTCGGCAGACAGCAGGCCCTTTGCAATCGGGCTCATGAACATGATGCGATGACTGAGCCAGCCCTCGTCACGCAACCGGGTGGTGATGGAAAACACATAGTTTCCGGATTGTTCATACCATTGGTACAATGGCATGGCCTGCGCATGCAGAAATCCCTGGATGCGCTTTCCATGCCGGTAATACGTATTCAGGAAGGTAACAGTGAAGACGGTCATAAATGCATATCTGAGTATTATAGTTGTTCCAAGACCCAGATGTCTGATCACCCTTGATCCGATGATAAAGCACTGGAGCAAGATCACGAAGTAGAACGACAGGAGTAGGCGTGGAGGCTGTAGTGAATCACCGACAAATACATGCCATGGGATCAGGGCGGCTATCAGGAGAAGCAGTATCGTCCTTTGATCAGAAATGCGAATACGCAAGGTGAGTGCTGTCAGCACCAGTATGATCAGGATGCCATAGAATAGGACATTCAGATAGTTATAGGTGACCTTGATCGTCGTCTGAATGGGAACGCTGTATTGCCCGATATCCAGCAACAACTTTCCGGAAGGGTCAGCCTTGGTCATGCCTGCATGGGGCTCTACATATACCTGCTGGCTTGGAGACCACTTGAGGCCCACCAGCGGGTTGCCCGTTTGTATCAGGTTCTTGACCAGTACCGGTCCGATGAACAGGATCGGCAACAGCGCAGCAAAGGCGCCTTTCGACCAGCCGCGGGTCTGAGCGATCATCGATACGATGATGATGATCGGAAGGCCAAGCTGCAGCCATCCCGTGTATTTCACGGCACAGGCCATCGAAAAGGCAAGCAATGCGAACCATAGCCTGAATGGCCGTTGGCGCTCAAGTACCCATGCGAAACCTGAAATGATCAGGTAGATGTTGATCGAGTCCACTTTTGCAATGCCGAACAAATAGGGAATGCCTTCGGGAATCAGGAGCAGAGATAATACGATGAGCAGGGCTGCGCGGGGGGAGACATGTTTTGCCGCAACCAGGTATGCTCTCCGGACAAGCAGTATCCCGAAAAAAGCGTCCAGCAAAAAGATGGACAGCTTGCCCCCGATCGGGAAAGCCTGCGCAAAAAGGTATTCCACACCCATTGGCATCGTAGTGTAGGCGGTGCCGGACGGATTGAAAGCAAGCCCGTGATGAAAGACCCACTCTGCGTTGTGTACATACGCAAAGATGGCATCATAGTTCATTGGCGGCGAGAGGGGAGAGAAAAGATAGGGAAGATACAGGACCAGCAGAATGACGGCCGGTTGCCATTTGACCCTCCGGGTTGGCTGGAACCATCGCGGATGACGCATCAGGGCCATCGCCACGGCGATGATGTGCAGTGTGTTCATCAGCATCACGGTCGTTTCACCTTCAAAGCACAGGGATAGTAACAGGAACACGAGGTGATTGAAGGCCA
>JAJTFQ010000154.1 GCA_021299955.1 Chitinophagaceae bacterium | reverse complement strand
ATCCTGAGCCGGTGCTCACGTCAGCCCCTGCGCGCGCGCCTGAGACCCCGGCTGTATCATTGCGCCCTGATGGTGCTCAGGGTTCGCAGTTCGGCGTCGTGCTTGAACGCGCCAACCGCCAGCGGGCCCTGAAGCGCTTTGCCGACCTGAAAGAATGGGGGCACAACGTACGCATGGTCACCAGGGATTCCGTGACCTTCAAACTCTATATCCTGATCAATGCCCCGCTGAAAGACACGGCGAGGCACAGGGATTCCCTGAAGGTATTCTTCAACCGCAGGGTCTGGATCGAAACCAATCCGGATGAGAAACCCTGAGCAACGCCTGTACATCCTCTATGTACTCCTCGTATTGGGGGATATTTTTTGCCTGAACTTTCAGCCAGAACTTCGTTGGTTTACCAAGCCCCTGCTGATGCCGGTCCTGCTGCTGGCATTCCGCCGCGAAGTGGCCGTCGTTGAAGCCCATAGCCGCCGGATCATGCTAGCCCTCATCCTCTCATGGTTTGGAGATGTGCTGCTTATGTTCAGTGGACCGGGCATGTTCATTGCCGGACTTACCGCATTCCTCTGCGCACATATCGTGTACATCGCCTATTTCAGATCCATCAGGTCGCAAAAGACCTCTTTCCTGAAGCGACGTCCGGTGATGCTGCTCGCCGTGGTAGTATATGTCATCGAACTGCTTCACATTCTCTGGCCCGGACTCGGATCGATGGCATTTCCTGTCATGGTATATGCGGTCGTGATAGGCACCATGCTCGCCTTTGCCTGCTGGCAGTATGGTAAACTATCCGATCGGACAGCCCTGCTGTTCATGGCAGGCGCCCTTTGTTTTGTGCTGTCAGACTCAATGCTGGCGATCGCCCGGTTCCGTTTCCCTTTCACTCACTCAGGTACCTTGGTAATGTCCACCTATTGCATCGCCCAACTACTCCTGTCCAAAGGTGCGGCCTCGCATCTTCGTGAGCTGGCCGCTCCGGGACTCTCCGGCGAACATCCATGATCTTCGGGTATACGTTTCCGTTAGTCCGTTTCCTTTCCTCTCTTTTCATGATCACTCATTAACTTCGCGCTTTTATCCGAAAGGAATTTCGGAACTAACGTTTACGCATACACGAAAACAAGAGGAGCAGGGAGATGGGCGGATCCGGCAGATACAGGCGCAAGACATGGACGGAACGGATGAATTCGGGTAGATCGCCGATGTGGAGGATCCAGGACACCCCGGTGGACGGGGTGCCGGCGGGCGCCCGTCTGCTCGTGTCAACTCCCGTGATGGTGGATGCCGCCATCCGCAATATCCCCTGGGGCATGTTTGCCGGCCCGGCGGAGATCCGCCGCCGGGTGGCGGAAGAATATGGTGCGGAATATGTCTGTCCGGTCACCTTCGGCATGAACCTGAGGATCGTGGCGGAATCGGCCTACGAACAGTTCAGACAAGGTGTACCTGCTGCGAATGTGACGCCGGTCTGGCGCGTGATCCATCCCTCCGCCCCCCTGTCGAGGAGATGCACTTTCCCGGTATCTTTCCTGACGGAACGCCGGCGAGAAGAGGGCCTGGATGACTGAGCCGGGCAGTCGTTGATGAAACCACTAAAAAAAAGGAGTGACGGAACATCCGCCACTCCCATGAAGAGCATCGACAATATCGATGACTCTGTGTTTTTTCTGTACGAAGAGATCAATAGTCCATGCCGCCCATGCCGGGTGCACCGCCATGGTTGTGAACAGGCTCTTCCTTCTTCGGTTTGTCTGCGATGACGCACTCGGTCGTCAGCAGCATACCAGCAATGGAGGCTGCATGCTCGAGGGCCACACGGCTTACTTTGGTCGGGTCGATGACACCGGCGGTCAGCAGCTTCTCATAGCTATCCGTACGGGCGTTGTAACCATAGTCACCCTTGCCTTCCTTCACCTTCTGCACCACGATGGAACCTTCGATGCCTGCGTTGGCGACGATGGTGCGCAGAGGTTCTTCCAGGGCGCGGCGCACGATGGCGATACCCGTGGTTTCGTCCTCATTGTCACCCTTCTTTTTGTCAAGGGCCTCGATGGCACGGATGTAGGCAATACCACCACCCGGAACGATACCTTCTTCAACGGCAGCGCGGGTAGCATGCAGGGCGTCATCCACGCGGTCCTTCTTCTCCTTCATCTCGGTTTCGGTAGCGGCGCCAATGTTCAGGACGGCCACACCTCCGCTGAGCTTAGCGAGACGCTCCTGGAGCTTCTCCTTGTCGTATTCGGAGGTCGTAGTCTCGATCTGGGCCTTGATCTGACCGATGCGGGCGTTGATATCATCTTTTTTGCCCTTACCGCCGACGATGGTGGTATTGTCCTTGTCGATCGTCACGCGCTCGGCACGGCCAAGATAGGTCAGGTCAGCGTTCTCGAGCTTGTATCCCTGCTCCTCGGAGATCACGATACCCTTGGTCAGGATCGCGATATCCTGCAGCATTTCCTTGCGGCGGTCACCAAAGCCCGGGGCCTTGACGGCAGCAACTTTCAGGGTACCACGGATCTTGTTGACGACCAGGGTGGCGAGTGCTTCGCCTTCGAGGTCTTCAGCAATGATCACCAGCGGAGCGCCCTGCTGTGCAACTTTCTCCAGGATATGCAGGATGTCCTTCATGGCGGACACCTTTTTGTCGTAGATCAGGATATAGGGACTAGCGAGTTCACACTCCATCTTGTCAGGGTTAGTGACGAAATACGGAGAGATATAACCGCGATCGAACTGCATACCTTCTACGAGTTCGATGCTCGTTTCAGTACCACGCGCCTCTTCGACGGTGATGACACCATCCTTACCAACCTTGCTCATGGCGTTGGCGATGAGTCTGCCGATCTCGGGATCGTTGTTGGCGGAGATGGATGCGACCTGCTCGATCTTTTTGGAATCGCTGCCGACGGTTTGTGACTGCTTCTTAAGGTTCTCAACAATGATGTCGACCGCCTTGTCGATGCCACGCTTCAGGTCCATCGGATTGGCACCTGCTGCAACGTTCTTCAGACCTTCGGTGATGATGGACTGGGCCAGGACCGTAGCCGTGGTGGTACCGTCACCGGCAACATCGGCAGTCTTGGAGGCCACTTCCTTCACCATTTGAGCACCCATGTTCTCGATGGGGTCCTCCAGTTCGATCTCCTTCGCTACGGACACACCATCCTTGGTGACCGCGGGAGAACCGAATTTCTTCTCGAGTACGACATTGCGGCCTTTGGGACCCAGGGTCACCTTCACGGCATTCGCCAGCACGTCCACGCCCCTTTTCATCTTGGCGCGGGCTTCAGTATTGAAGTACAACTGTTTAGCCATTATTCAGCGGTTTTAACGTTTAAAAGATTGTTTGTTGGATTACGCGAAGATCAGGCGATGGCCAGGATATCTGACTCGCGCATGATCAGGTAGTCGATGCCCTCGATCGAGATCTCGGTGCCGGAATACTTTCCATAAAGTACCGTGTCTCCTGCCTTGACGGTCATGGGTTCATCCTTCTTTCCGGGTCCGGCAGCCATTACGGTGCCACGCTGGGGCTTTTCCTTGGCCGTGTCGGGAATGATGATGCCTCCGGCGGTCTTCTCCTCTGCGGGAGCGGGCTTCACGATTACCCTGTCATGCAAGGGGGTAATGCTGAACTTCTTAGCCATAGCTTAAGTTTTAAAGATGGGTTTAAGAAATGAAGATGATGTTATTGATGTTGGCCGTGGTGATTTTCCGCGGCGTGCCAATGCCTAAGCGAATACCGTACCAAGTGCCAAAGCAGGAAAAGATGTCAGACCATGTCTGCCGAAGCATAGGTTCGGACTGCCATAATGCAGGCATCCTGCTGTTTTTGCTGACATTTTTTCAGTCGAATGCAGAAATAACCCGATTACGATTTATTCGGAGTATCTTTGCGGTCTCAACAGCTCTTTTTACAAGATGATCAGCAGAAGAAGCATTCGGGTGAAAGTGATGCAGACGCTATATGCCTACGAAACGGCCAATGGCGGCATGACCGAGCGACAGGCCAGGGACATCCTCAAAGGAAAAATGGACCAATCGGCCGGTTTGTTCACCTACCTGGTCTACCTAGTTACCGAAACTGCCCGGTACGTAGAAACCGATGCAGCCCGCAGATCCTCCAAACACCTCCCATCCGAAGAAGATCTGAACGTCAACATCAAGCTCGCAGGCAACTCCCTTCTTTGGCAGACCATGGAACATCCCGGATTTGAGGAGATGGTCCAAAAAGGCGGTTTCTTCTCCATGAAAGACACGGAACTGGTTCGCGCCCTGTTCCGGAAACTATCTGGCACCCCCGAATATACCGACTACCTGTCGAAACCTTCGCGGGAGCGTCACGATGAACGCGACATCCTCACCTTCATCTTCAACGACATCATGTTGCCCGATGAGGACCTCGATGCCCACCTGACAGAATGCTTCGTCAATTGGGAGGATGACGCCGAAATGATGCAACAGATGGTACTGAACTATCTGCACAAACCCAGCGCATACGATTTCTTCCATATTGTGTCGGCCGAAAAGAGGAAATACGGCGACGACCTGCTCCGAACCGCCATTGAGAAGCAGGAGCTATGCCTCGATCACATCAGGCCCAAGCTGAAGAACTGGGATGCAGAGCGGATCGCGCATCTCGACATGATCATCATGCGCCTTGGGGTATGTGAATTCCTTTTCTTCGAAACCATTCCGGCAAAGGTGACCATCAACGAATACATCGATGTGGCCAAGGAGTACAGCACGACACAGAGTGGTCAATTCGTCAACGGGATCCTCGATAATATCCACAAAGAACTGGAACGTGAAGGAGCACTTCGTAAGGTCGAGTACCGCAAATAGACGCGGTTTACCTATTTTTACATCCCAGACGGCAAGCAACGATGGCTCCAAAGCCGCGATATGCTCCGTCCAATCAAACTACAATTCTCACGTATGACATCCGCTCACATCATCGTCGGACAGGCACCTGCCAACGCAGGCACCATGCAGCTCATTTTGCTCGGTGGCATGGTTCTGGTATTCTACTTTTTCATGATCCGCCCCCAGGCTCAGAAGGCCAAGAAGGCCAAGAGTTTCCAGGATGCGCTGCAGAAAGGCGACAAGGTCGTGACCATCGCCGGCATTCACGGTGTGGTTTACAAGATCAACGATGACAGCACCATCCAGCTGGAAGTATCTCCCGGCAGCTACATCAAGCTGGAACGCAGCGCCATCAGCCTCGAGATGAGCGAGCAGGTCAATAAGACCGCCGCCGCTGCTACCAAGTAAACAACGCATACTTACGGGCGCAATCATGCTCAAGATCGGGCTCACCGGCGGCATCGGCTCCGGAAAGACAACCGTGTCCGACATCTTCAGGGTGATGGGTATCCCTGTGTACTATGCGGACGCCGCCGCACGCAGGATCATGCGTGAAGATCATGTCATCAGGGCCCGGATCATTGAGGCGTTTGGACCGCAATCGTACCACGGTGACTTACCTGACCGTGACTGGCTTTCAGCGAACGTATTCAGGGACAAGGACTCCACGGAAAGAATGAATGCCATCGTGCACCCCGCCACGATCAGTGATGCCCGCGGCTGGATGGGACAACAAAAAGGCAAATATGCC
>JAJTFQ010000153.1 GCA_021299955.1 Chitinophagaceae bacterium | reverse complement strand
CACATCGGCTGTTTCCCCGCCCAGGTAATGGATATTCACGCCCGCCTGCCTCATATCCTCAAAGAAGATGCGGGTGCCCTCGATGACGGCCTGCAACACTTCTCCCGGAATGCGTTTCTTGTTCCGATCGATCGTCGAACTGAAGAGGATATTATCGTGGATGCCCACGCAAAGCAGGTCGTCCAGGTTCATGACCACGGCGTCTTGCGCGATCCCTTTCCAGACGGACAGGTCACCCGTCTCCTTCCAGTAGAGGTATGCGAGGATGCTCTTGGTACCGGCGCCGTCGGCGTGCATGACATTCACCCAGTCGGCATCACCGCCGAGGTGATCGGGATAGAGTTTACAAAAAGCGTGCGGATAAAGCCCCTGATAAAGGTTTCCGATGGCTGCATGCACTTCTTCCTTCTGTGCCGAAACGCCCCGCTGGTTGTATAGACTCATAAACTGCGCCGATGGATTTGCGCGAAGGTAGGGATTCTATTTTACGTTAGTTTTGCGTCGCTTTATGCAGGTTCACTCCCTTTCTCAGCCGCTGCCGGCCTTTCGCAATGCCGTTGTCACCATCGGCACCTTTGATGGTGTCCACCGGGGTCATCGTCTTATCCTCGACCGGATGCGGTCAGTGGCAGAGGAAGTCGGCGGTGAGACGGTGATCATCACCTTCGACCCGCATCCCCGCAACATCGTCGGCATGCGTTCGGATCCACAGCCATTGCTAACGACCATGCCCGAGCGGATCAACCTGCTGGCGAAGATCGGGATCGATCATCTGGTGATCGTGCCCTTCTCCCCGGCCTTCGCGGCCATGGATCCCCGCGACTATGTACAGGATTTTCTAGTCGCCAGGTTCCATCCGCACACGCTGATCATCGGATATGACCACCGCTTCGGCCGCCAGCGCGAAGGCGACTACCATCTCCTGGAATCCCTTTCCGAAACTTATGGTTTTCAGGTCCGCGAACTGGATGCCCAGATCCTGCGCGACGCGGCCATCAGCTCCACCCGCATACGGGAAGCCTTGACGGAGGGTCGCCCGGAGGAAGCCACCGAACAACTGGGTTACCCGTATTTCTTCAGCGGACTGGTGAGGCATGGCGATAAGCGCGGTCGTACCATCGGCTTTCCCACCGCCAATCTCAAGCCCGACGATCCGGCCAAACTCCTGCCGGCCGACGGTGTTTATGCCGTACGAATCTCCCTCTCCGAGGCTGACGGCGACGCCTACACGAAAACGGGTATGATGAACATCGGTTTGCGCCCAACGGTCGATGGAACACGTCACCTGGCAGAAGTCAATATCTTTGATTTCAACGAAGATATCTACGGACGGGTCCTCACCGTGCAGGTCATCTCGCGGATCCGCGAGGAACGGAAGTTTTCGGGACTGGAAGCCTTACAAGCACAATTGTCCAGTGACCGATCGACGGCCATGCTACTAACGTCAACGAATACCTGAAAAATTAATGGGATAACGGTCACGCCTAACCGAAGATCATCCCTGCATCATCTTCACGACCATCTCACGCATGAGATCACTGTCGTTGGCGCCGCCTGTCCCCATTCCGATCCCCTTGAGATTATAGTGATGCAGTAACAACAGGATGCGGGATACGCCCTGCTGACCATATCTGGAGGCCGCGTCCTGATAATCTTTCATGAAATAGGGATTGACACCGAGTTGGGTGGCGGCACCCTTGCTGTCGCCCGGGTCTACGCCGAAGAGCATCCACACTTTCGAGAAGAACATATACAGCACCGGCAGCACCTGCTGGATCGGGCCGGCCTTGGGGTTGGATCCGAAATAGTTCAGGATGGCAACAGCACGGGGGAGGTCTTTCCGGGCGATGGCGCGCTGTAGTTCGAAGACGTTGTATTCTTTGCTGATGCCGATGAAGCGCTCGATATCGTCTTCATTGATGGCGGTGCGGCCCTGGAGATTGACCGTCAGTTTCTCCAGTTCGTTGACGATGCGGGCGAGGTCGTTGCCGATGTGTTCCACGAGCAGCATCACGGCCCGCTGGTTGATGGTATATCCCTTTGATGTGAGATGGGCGACGGTCCAGTCAGGGAGCTTGTCGTCATACATCTTCTTGGTGGTCACCATCACGCCGTGCTTCTCGATGACCTTGGGGAGTTTCGTTCGCCGATCCAGTTTCTTACCCTTGTAGGACACCACCAGAACGGTAGTGGAGAGCGGGTGTTCGATGTAAGGTTCCAGCTTCTCCACATCGCGCATCAGCTGTGCTTCCTTGAGGAGGACGACCTGTCGTTCGGCAAACATGGGATAACGCCGGCAGGCATTGATCACATCGGCCCAGTTGGCATCCCGACCATAGAAGACGCTGAGGTTGAAGCCGGCATCCTGTTCGGAGAGGATATGGTGTTCGGCATAGCGCACGACCTGGTCAATATAATAGTCCTCCTCCCCTTCCAGCCAATACACGGTGCTGAACTTGCCTTTCTTCCAGTCCTGGATGATGTGGTCGGTCATGGATTGCAAAAATATGGGTTCACTGCGAAGGAACGATGGCACGAAGATTGTTAAGGTCAATGCAACTTTGTTTATTTGCGGCCTTGCGGTCGGGAAAACCGCGGCAGACTTGACTACCTTTGTCCGTAACACACAAACCCTGAGATATGAGCAACTATTCGTCCATGACCCCGTCTTCACAGACACCCCAGAAAGACAACCGGGGACTGATCTACGGCATCCTCATCGCCGCCCTGTTGGGTACCTGGGGATACATCATCTACGACAAGAGCCGTACCAAGGAAGAGATCGAACAGAAGGATTTGCAATATGCAGCCCTGGATTCGTCCAAAACCGCCGTTCAGCGTGAATACAACGAAGCCCTGATCCGTCTGGATGGCATGACCAGCACCAACGCGCGACTGGACAGCCTCGTGAAAAGTCGCGACACTGAACTGGTTGAGATCAAAACCCGCATCCGGACCCTGGTCACCAAGCAGAATGCGTCTGCCCGCGAGATCAATGAGGCCCGCCAGTTGATCCGTCAGCTGAACGGAAAGATCGACGGCTATCTGCAGGAGATCGAACGTCTGCAGGGCATCAATCAGCAACTCACGGAAGACAATCAGACCCTCAGCCAGGAAAAATCCCAACTGAACCGCGACCTCAGCAGCGTCAAGGAAGAGAAGGCCGAACTGGCCGACAAGGTAGATGTGGGTTCCACTCTCCATGCTTCCAGGTTCAACCTGGCGGCCGTTGACGTCCGCAACAGCGGCAAGGAGAAGAGCACCTCCACCGCCAAGAAGGCCGACAAACTTCGCATCTCCTTCGATCTGGATGAGAACCTGATCGCCCCGAGCGGAAACAAAGACCTGTATGTGATCGTCACCGACCCGGCCGGTAATATCGTGAAAGAGTCGGGGCTTGGATCAGGTACGTTCAACACCCGTAAGGATGGCTCGAAAGAATTCACCAACAAGCTGAGCGTGAACTATGAACAGGGTGCGCGGAAGAATGTGAGTTTCGACCTTCAGCAGGTGGATAAATATGTTCCGGGCAACTATAAGGTTGAGGTATATCACAACGGCTTCCGCATCGGCGAAGGCACCATCGTGCTAAAGAAGGGCGGGTTGTTCAACTGATCACACCGACAACAGACCACAAATGAGAAAGGCGCGGATTGGATCCGCGCCTTTCTCATTTGTGATATCAGCCGCCAAACTTTTTCTCCTTGACCGGGGCAACGACCGGGGCCTGCCCATCCTCCAGTTTCTGATGGAAGACCTTTTCGATGTACTTCCAGGCGCCGTTCTCCCATTTGAAGCCTTCATAATCGCCATCTGGGATGAATGTATGGGGCTTATCAGGTTCTTCTGACTCGGATATCAGGTGATCGAATAGGATCATCCTGAGTTCTTCGTCATACTGCATGCGGGCGTTGCCATCCTTCTTGTATTCGATCCAGAACCGCGACATCAGTGGCGGATGGGCCGTATCGCCGGTCGGGAATCGAAAGAACGGCCCGCCGAAACGAGGTTTGCCCTCCCGATCGAAATACATCACCTCCGCGACCTTCCGCGTGCTGCGCACCGAATGCTCGTCGTAACCCAGCAGGGTGTAATAGGGTTTACCTGCGTGCTCGGTCTTTATCACCCGATAATACAACGCACCGATCCACCATTCGGGGGATGTGACCGTATCAGCCCTTTCGCTGATGAGGGCGGCCCTGTCGATCAGCGGGATCAGCTTCAACCGGCCATCGGGTGTAGGCAACTGGATCGCCCCATGCCGGCGAAATACCCGTTCATCCCGCACGACCTGCCAGGTGAAGATCCGGAAGCTGCTGTCCGGTGCATAGACGCGGGAGATATTGCGCAAAGAATCGAAAGGGTGCCGGAAGGAATGGGGGGCGGACAGAGCCCTCACGAGCATGCGGGTGAATGAACTGTCCGCCCTGAATCTGTCGGCCGCATCCTTTCCGGTGAGGATGCTTTGTGCCAGCACTTTGAGGGAGTCTTCCCGCCATTGTGCATGGATCTGCTGTGTCAGCAACAGTAAAACAATGATCGATCGCATGCTGCAAAGATGCACAAAAGCGATGGAGCGATGGTCATTTTAGCAAAGCGTTGGCAAGGGCAGGTAAGCCCTGGAAGCAGTCGTCGATCAGTGGATGCGGAAGTTCCGGCATGGGCTTGGTACTGGGGATGAAGACCGTTTTCGCGCCCAGGTTTCGGCCGAAACCCATGTCGCTCAGCGTATTGCCGACCATCACCGCGCGGCGCAGATCGATGTCAGGGAATTCTGCCTTCGCCTTGAAACCCATGCCGGGGTTCGGCTTCCGGAAGGGACTGGTGGCCTCGATATCCGGGCAGTGATAGATCTTATCCACCCGCCCGCCGGCCGCAAGCACGGCCTCCATCATGAAGTGATGAATGCCTGTCAGGTCGGATTCGGTCATCAATCCCCGGCCGATGCCTTTCTGATTGGTCACGATGAATATCCTCCCGAATCGTGCGGCAAACACGGCCATGGCTTCCGGCACGCCGTCATAAAAGTGGAATTCACCGGCATGGCGGATATAATCCCCACTCTTTTCGTGGTTGATCACGCCGTCGCGGTCGAGGAACAGTGTCCATTGCTTGTCGATGAGCTCCCAGTGGATCATTTTCTTTGTTGCTTCGTTTCTTAGCGGTCGAGTTCTATTTGCGCGCGTGCAAAGTCTTCCGGAATGCCGATATCAATGAAATAAGCATCCTGCACCATCCCCGCGATCCGATGCCTGGCCAGGAACCCCTCTTCAAAAGAGAACTTTTCCGGCAGGTCCAGATCCAGCAGGGCATCCCGCCGGATCACGTACACCCCGCCGTTGATCAGGCCTTCCGCACAGGGTTCCTTCTCCCGAAAGGCCTTCACCCAACCATCCCCGCCGAGTTCAACGCGTCCGTAGCGTTCGAAGTCCCGCATGGGCTTGAGCGCCACGGTACAATCCGCCTTCATGGCCCGGTGAAAGTCGAACAGCGCAGCCACATCCACGTCAAACAGGGTATCTCCATTGCAGACCAGGACGTCCTGCGCCTCGCTGTATGCAATGGCGGCCCGGATCGCTCCGCCGGTCCCCAGGGGCGGATATCTGCGGATCGGGATATTTCTCCCGCACCCAGGCTTCTATGACTTCAGAGAGGTATCCAGTAGAAAGAATAAGACGACCGGTCCCCTGCTTCCGCAACCGCCCGATCAGGATCTCCAGAAAGGGCCTGCCATTGACGGGGGCCATGCATTTGGGGAGGTCGGCAACGACCGAACGAAGGCGGGTACCCAGGCCGCCGGCGAGGATGATGGCATCGAATTCCATGGCTTGCTTCAGAAGATCGCGGCTTCGGTGAGTTCGCAGATGATGTGACCGATCATGATATGTGATTCCTGTATCCGGGGCGTATCGGTGGAGGGGACGTTGAAAAGGATGTCGCTGAGGTCCTTCATCTCCCCGCCTGTGGCACCGGTGAATCCGACCGTGTGCACAGCGCCCTGCCTGGCCGCTTCAAAGGCCTTGAGGATGTTGCGGGAATTCCCGGACGTGGAGAGTCCCACGAGCACGTCACCCGGATTGCAGATGCCTTCCACGAGGCGCGCGTATACGACATCGTAGCTGTAGTCATTGGCCACGGCGGTCAGGTATGAGGTATTGCAGTGCAGCGCCTCGGCGGGGAGTGCCCGGCGGTCGGTGTAGAAACGACCGCTGAATTCTGCAGCGAGATGCTGAGCATCGGCCGCACTGCCGCCATTGCCGCAGAACCAAAGCCGCCGGCCATTGTGCAGGGCGTCTGCGATCAGTTCCACAGACTGTCCGATGCGTGCGATCATGCCTTCATCCCGGAGGATGTCCTGTTTGACGGAGATGGAAGCCTGTATGATGGATTGGATCTTGTCGGTCATGCTTGACTGTGTTTGACCGCAAAGAAACGAAGAAAGATGCGACCTTCCCTACTTCGAACCCTCGCGGTAGAAACTCAGTCCCCCGGGACTGAAAGCAAAGGGCCGGACCTCGCCACCAAAGGCGGTGAGCGCGGCGGACACAGCATAGCGGGTCGTCCCGGGACAATAGAACATCATGAAACCTCCGCCACCGGCCCCCGAGATCTTACCACCCAGCGCACCGGCGCCCAGCGCGGCCTCATAGATCCGCTCGATCCGGTCGTTGGAGATGTTCGCCGCCATGAGCCGCTTCTGACGGAACCCGAAATCCAGGATCCGTCCGATCTCGCTGAGGCGACCCTGCAGGAGGGCCTCCTTCATCATGCGACTCTGTTCCTTGAGCTGGTGCATGGCCTCCACCGACGCCGATCTGCGTTCCGTGACATTCCGCTGCTGCTCCGTGATGATATCGGCAGAAGCGCGGGTCGTATCGGTGTAGTAGAGCACGAGATTATTCTCCAGCTCATCCAGATATTGAGGTTTGATCCGTAATGGATTGACGATCACCTTGTTATTGTCATAAAATTCCATGTAGTTCACCCCTCCGAAGGTGGCGGCATACTGATCCTGTCGACCGCCGGCCAATCCCAGGTCGATCCGCTCAATATCATATGCGTAACGGGCGATGTCGTACTCCCCCATGGGCAATCGAAGCATTTCCGCGAACACGCCGATGATGGCCACCACCAGGGTTGATGAGGTCCCCAAGCCGGATCCGGCCGGGGCATCGACATGTGTCGTCAGCCGGAACCCTTGCAGCGGGAATGGGCTGTCGCGCTGCACCCTGTTATATACGCCTTTGAGCAGGTCAAGCCTTCCGTTTAAAGGCAGTGCCTCCTGCAGCGGGTGTTCCTCGCGTTCGCCCCGGTCGGCTGCTACGAGTTCGATGACCGGTCGGTCCAGTATTTCGAGGTGGG